>JANYIH010000125.1 GCA_025358745.1 Hyphomicrobiales bacterium
CGCAAAATCGACCGTGTGTTGAACGTTGTGACCTATGAGCTGCGATGGCATGGCCTCCTCCTGTTTGATTCTTGCCTACTCCATATGACGCGCGTCCCGACCCGCTGGCTGAGTCGAACGACGACTTGCTCTGTTTCAACCGAAGCGACGACGCCTACCGCTCTTTGCGAGCCGGAGATGCAACGTAAGTCTATCCGCTAATCCACGCCAGCGTGGACTTACCTTGCAATTATGCGTGACAGGTTTTCAATTTTACGAATTCCCGATCAATATGCCGACCGCCAGCACCAGCGCGCCGCCGAACATCACCTTGGCGATGGCCGAAAACGGCGGCGTATCCATGTAGCGATATTGGATATAGGCGATCGCCGCGAGTTCGATCACCACGACGACGGCCGCGACCAGCGTCGCGGTCCAGAAATGCGGGATCAGATAGGGCAGGGTGTGGCCGATGCCGCCGGCGATCGTCATCAGCCCGCAGACGAGGCCACGCAGCAGCGGCGTGCCGCGCCCCGATAATTTGCCGTCGTCCGCCAGGGCTTCCGCAAAACCCATCGAGATGCCGGCGCCGATCGAAGCGGCGAGACCGACGAGAAAGGCGTTCCAGGTGTTGTGAGTGGCGAAGGCGGCGGCGAACACCGGCGCCAGCGTCGAGACCGAGCCGTCCATCAACCCGACGAGGCCCGGCTGGATGATCTGGAGGATGAAGCGCTTGCGTTCGTCTTCGTCCTCCTTGTGGCGCGCCTGGTCGGTCAGCAGCCGGCTTTCCAGCCGGGCGGCGTCGAGCTGGTGCTGGTCCTCGATCGCCGCGAGATCGCCCAACAGCTTGCGAATCCCAGCGTCGGTGGAGCGCTCGGCGGCGAGCCGGTAGAAGCGGGCGGCGTCCGCCTCCATCTCTTCGGCGGCGTTGCGCACGCGGTCGATCGGCAGCGGCTTGATGTGCCAGACCGGGCGACGCACGATCGTGCCCTTGATGTCCTGGCGGCGGATCAGCGGAATATGCTCGCCGTATTTGGAGACATACATGTCGATCAGCGCGCGCCGATGCTCGTTCTCCTCGGCCGCCATTTCCTCGAACACTTTGGCGCTGGTGGGGTAGTCGTCGCGCAGCGCGATGGCGTAATCGCCGAAGATGCGGCCGTCCTCCTCCTCGTTGGCGATCGCCAGCGCCAGCAGTTCGCTTTCGGACAGGTCCGAAAAACTACGCATCTGAAACTCCCGCTCATTCCGCCGGGGAGGCTTAAGGGGTCGTCGGCAGGCTGACAACCTTGAAGCGCCGCGCCAAAAGCTCTACGGGCTCCGCTTCCCCGGACCCGGAGCGCGTTTCCCAAGTGGCCGAAATCCCTGAGCTGCGCCAGTTCAACAGAATCGTCGTCAAGGTCGGCTCATCACTGCTGGTCGACCGCGCGGCGGGCGCCCTGAAACAAGCCTGGCTCGACGCGCTGGTGGAGGACATCGCGCAATTGCATGGGCGCGGCGCCGACGTGCTGGTGGTCTCCTCCGGCGCGATCGCGCTCGGCCGCACGCTGCTGGGTCTGCCTAAAGGCGCGCTGAAGCTGGAGGACAGCCAGGCCGCCGCGGCGGTCGGCCAGATTTCGCTCGCCCGCGCCTGGAGCCACGCTTTGCACGCCAGGGGCATCGTCGCCGGGCAGGTGCTGTTGACGTTGAACGACACCGAAGAGCGCCGGCGCTATCTCAACGCGCGCGAGACGCTGGCTCGGCTTTCCGCCATGCGCGCGATCCCCGTCATCAACGAGAACGACACGGTCGCCACCAGCGAGATTCGCTACGGCGACAACGATCGCCTTGCCGCCCGCGTGGCCACCATGGCGAGCGCGGATCTCTTGGTGCTGCTGTCCGACATCGAGGGGCTCTATTCCGCGCCGCCCAAGGACGATGCCAACGCCCGGCTGATCCCCGTCGTGGAGCGCGTCACCGGGGCCATCGAGGCGATCGCGGGGGGCGCTGCGTCCGAACATTCGCGCGGCGGCATGCGCACCAAGATCGAGGCGGCGCGCATCGCCACTCAGGCCGGCACGCATATGGTGATCGCCGACGGACGCGTGCTGCATCCGCTCGCGCGGGTGGCCGCCAAAGCCCCCTGCACCTGGTTCCTCACGCCCTCGACCCCGATGCAGGCGCGGAAAGTCTGGATCGGCGGCACGCTGGAGACCAAGGGCGTCGTCACGGTCGACGCAGGCGCGGCGCGCGCGCTGAAAAGCGGCAAGAGCCTGCTGCCCGCTGGCGTCGTGCGCGTAGAGGGCGTGTTCTCGCGCGGCGATTGCGTCGCAATCCGCGACGAGCACGGCTCCGAAGTCGGGCGCGGTCTGATCGCCTATGACGCGTTGCACGCCGAGCGCATCCGCGGCCGCAACTCGCGCGACATCGCCGCCCTTCTCGGCACGCCTGGGCGGGCCGAAATGATCCATCGCGACGATATGGCGCTTGACGGTGCGTAAGATGAATTTTGCAGCAATCTCAAGGGTCTGCGCAAGAATTCTTAACTAATTCCCGCCATTTTTTAAGCGCCGGTCCTGTCCCGGCGCGTCGTTCTCTCGCGTTGAACCTTTGCGGATTCGCCAACGATCCGCGTCCGGGGACGTCAACACGTGAGCTCGATAGCCCTCCTCGCCGCCGAACCCGTCGCGCCGCCGATGAGCGACGGGCGCAAATCGCTGTTCATCGCCAGCGAAGTGCGCTGCGGCTCGACTTTTCTCGCCGAATCGCTGGCCTACGAGCTGCACAAGAACTTCGGCTTTCATCTCTGGGATCTCGCGAAGGAGCATTTCTCCTATTTCGACGCGGACACGACGCCCGAGCAAGCGCTGGAGACATGGCGTTCGCTCTATCTCGACGGCAGCGGCTTCGTTTCCGCGAAATTCATGTGCAAGGCGCTGTCGGTGTTGCACCGGCTGGCGCGGCGCTCCGAGGCGGTGCGTGAGGCGTTTTTCGGCGACAGCGCGCACTGGATCGTGCAGCGCCGCAGCGACCGGGTGGAGCAGGCGGTGAGCCTCGCGCTGGCGCGCAAAACCCAGACCTTCCATTTTTACGACGATCCCCGCCGCGCGCCCGACCGCGACGCGACGCTGACGCCTGATGAGGTCGACTGGGCGTTCAAGGCGGTGAACTTGTCAGACGTCTATCTCGAAGTTTTCGCCAAGACGCCGCCGACGACGCGCAAGATCGCGTTCGAGTACCACGATTTCCTCGCCGATCAGGTCGGCGCGCTGAACCGCGTCCATCGGCTGTGCGGCTTCCCGCTGCTGCATCCCTCGTCATACGTGAATATGAGCAAGATCAAGCGGACGGCCGGCGAAGTCAAGAAAACGGCCAGCGATGAATTCAAGACGTGGTTCCTGGAGAACCATGTTTGAGGCGTAGGTTCAATCGGGATACGCCGCTTCCCAGCCGACCGGACCGGGCGCTTGACGAACGCACGTGAAGCGGGTCTCGTCGCCGCCGAGTGGACGATAGGGAGCGACGCAGCGGATGGCCTTGATCACCTATCTCACACGGATCGAATTCGACGACGGCGCTGTTGCGCGCCTCCCCGCCATCGCCGACGAACTCTCGTTGAAGCGACCGCTGATCGTATCCGACCCGGGGTTGGCTCGGACGGGACTGGTCGAACGGGTCGCCGGCCTGCTGCGCCGATCCTCGCAAACCTATGCCCAGACCCCGGCAAATCCGACCGAAGAGGCTGTCGAGGCTGCGCTCGCTGTCTATCGCGCGGCGGAATGCGACGGCATTGTCGCGGTCGGCGGCGGCTCCTCGCTCGATCTCGCCAAGGCCGTGCGCCTGCTGGCCTCTCATCCCGGTCCGCTTGCGCAATATACCGCGGTCGAGGGCGGCGTGCGCCGGATACGCGGTGACATGGCGCCTCTCATCGCCATTCCGACCACAGCGGGAACGGGATCGGAGGTCGGCCGGGCCAGCGTCATCATCACCCGCGAGGGGCGCAAGCTGGGCATCATCAGCCCTCACATGCTGCCCAGCGTCGCCCTGTGCGATCCTGAACTGACCTATTCGCTGCCGCCCGGCCTCACCGCAGCGACCGGGATGGACGCGATATCGCATTGTCTCGAAACTTTCATGGCGCCGGCGGTCAATCCGCCCGCCGAGGCGATTGCGCTTGACGGTCTCAGGCGCGGGTGGGGCGCAATTCAGCCTGCGACCTCGAATGGCGCCGACCGGCGCGCCCGCTGGGAAATGATGATGTGCGCGCTCGAAGGCGCCATGGCGTTTCAAAAGGGTCTCGGCGCCGTTCACTCGCTAACCCACCCGCTCGGCGCCGTGCGCGGCCTGAACCTGCATCATGGAACGCTCAACGCCGTGCTGACGCCGGCGGTGTTGCGGTTCAATAGGGAAAGCATCGGCGCAAAATGGGACGTGCTGAGCGAAATTGTCGGTCCGGAGCCGGATCGTCGCGTGGCGGAACTGTCGGCGTCGCTGGGTCTTCCCAGCGGTCTGGGCGCCATGGGCGTGACCGACGAGATCATGCAGCATATCGCCGGCGAGGCGCTGAAGGACCATTGCCACGCCACCAATCCCCGCATCGCCACGCGGGAGGACTATTTGGCGCTCTTGCGGGAGTCGCGCTGAGGGGCGTTCCCGCACGGTCCCGAGAGTCTGCGGGAGTTGACCGCTAGATCGCCAGATTCGGCAGAATGCGCTTCGCCTCCGACTGCGCGAGCCGGCCGCCGCTCTCCTTGCGGCGCACGAAATGGATCGTCCCCTCGGGAGCGATATGCGTCACTCCGGCGCGTACGGTGGCGAAATTGAACGACCAGTCCTCGTGGCCCAGACCCGCCTCGATTCGATTGGCGCGGAAGGGGAAGCGGCAGTGCAGATCGGCGCGGGCGAAGGTCGCGCTGGTCCAGAAGTTGCCCGCCCGCATGAGGCTCATATCGAGCGCATCCGTCTCCATATCGGGATGCGTCCAGACGAGGGGGGCGGCGTCGCGTCCAAACACGTAATTGAGCCGGGGATGAACGACGACGTCGCGGCCCTCCCGCTCGCGCAGTGACTTCGCCGCAACGCCAAGCCAACTCTCGCCCATCAGATCGTCGCCGTCGAGAAACGCGACGCAGGCGCCTGTCGCCCGCTCGACGCCGAAATTTCGCGCAAGCGCGGGATCGCCAAAATCTGTCGCCTCGACTCGCGCCGGGCCGCCAAACCGGGCGACCGCCCGCGTGGTGGCTTCATCGCCGCGATCGATCACGACCAGAATTTCGCAGGCGAGTTGCGGCGCGGTCGCGATCGCGGCGGCCGCGCTGCGCAGCGCCGCGACGGCGATGCGCCCCTCGCGGTGCAGATTGACGATGACGGTCACGTCGCTCATGGCGAGGTCGTCAGCTTGGCGAGCGCGGCGGCGAAAGCGGCGTTCGAATGGCGGGTCGCGATGCGTTCGCGCATTCGTTGCGCCCGAGTCAGCGCCTCCTCGGGTCGGGCCAGCGCGGCGCGGATCGCGGCGACAAAACCTTCCGCGCCGGCCTCGCGCGGGACCGGCCAGCCGGTCGTCTCGTCGACGAGATCGCCGATCCCGCCAACGTCGCGCGCCACGATGGGAATGCCCACGCCGCCGGCTTCGAGCAGCACATTGGGCAGGCCCTCCCACCGCGCGGTATGCAGGAACAGCGAGGCCTCGTGCAGCGGCAGATCGGCGAAATCGCTGAAAGCGCCGCCAATGCGGAAATTGCCGGTCTCGGTTGCGGAGGTCTCGCTCGCCGCGCCCCCATAGGCGTGAAAGTCGATCTCGGGCGCGCGCCGCGCGGCCTCGGCCGCGACGTCGAGCGCCTTTTGCGCGGTGAATCGCCCGGCCCAGAAGACTTGGCGACGCCGCCGCTCGCCGCGCAGCAGATTGTCGCGCACCGCCTCCGCCGCCGCGCCGTCGAGCCGCGCATCGACCGGCAGCGGCAGGACGAACAGTTTCGCCAGATCGTCGCGGTCGAACGCATGGTCGGCGGCGAATTCGCTCATTGTGCGGCTGTTGTCGCTGACGACGGCGGCGAGGTGGTCGATCCCGCGGCCAAGCCGCGTCCAGGCGTAGCCCGCTCGGCGGCCGGAATCGTCGTAGTCCTGGCAGAAGGCGAAGCCGTAGAGCCGCATCAACGTCTTCAGGACATGGCCGTATTTCTCCGTCAGATCCCAGCCGAACAGACTATTGACGAGATAGAGATGACGGCAGCCGGCGAATCGCAGGAAATTGCAGAACGCGACATAGGTGTCGCCGACGTCGTCGACTTCATGGGCGATTTTGGCGATCGAAAGCCTTTGGCTCACCGGCGCCCAATCGAGCGCCTCCACGCAATCGTCCTGCGTACAGACGATCAGCACCCGCAGGTCGGGGTCGCTCTCCAGCAACCCGCGTGCGAGATGCAGCACGGCGCGGTCGGCGCCGCCGCGCTTCAGCCAGGGCGTCAGGATCACATGCGCATGGGCGTGGCGCCCCGTCGCCTTGGCGAGCAGGCGGTAGAGCCGGAATTCGCGCCGCGCCAGGTCGTAGCCGTTCATCAGCGGCGTGGTTCTGAAGTCGACGAAGGGTTTGACGATATCGGGGTCGAGCGCGGCGGCCTTCTCGATCTGGGCCGCCGCGCGGCCGATCGCGCCGCGATCCTTCGTCGCCCTGCGCCCCATCGCCTCGCCATAGCGGACGAAATGGATCAGCGGATTGATGTCGCGCGCATCGGCATAAAGCAAGCGGTAGCCGGCGCCGTCGAACTCGGCGGAAGGGTTGATCGCATCGGGGTCGCTGGCGAGATAGAACAGCAGCGCCGGGCGCTCGTCGCGGGGGTCGAGCCGTCGCTGCTGGGCGGCGATATAGTCGGGATCGACGTGTTTGTGAGGACGCAGCCCCGGTCCCCTCGACAACAGATAGGCGGTGAGCGGATCGCCGGAAAAGTCGGCGGCGAGCTGGCTGCGAAGCAATTTGAGATCGACCAGCGGATGGGGATCGCGCCCCTCGCGATATCCGTTGTCGAGATAATGGTGCAACAGATTGACGCCCGCCGCGACGACGTCCCGATTGCGTTCGGCGTAATAGGCGGGGTCGAACAGGGGGTGGGGGGCCACGCGGGCGGCCTCGCCGCGCTGCAAATAATGATTGACCGGATCGAGGCCATCGAGCGCCAGCCCGCGCGCGGCAAGCGCGGCCGCGTAAAACTCGGCGTCGAACAGCGGGGATAGGCGCAGGCGCGCGACAGGCTCGGCGGCGGGCGGCTCCCCGACCATCCGTTTCAGCTCCTCGATCGATCTTAGTCTTAGCCTCACGTCCTATTTCGTTCTTACGGCGAAGCGAAGAAGAAACGGCGCGCGCCGCGAAGTTTTTCGCGCCGCGCCGCAACGTCATCGCATTGACATGTTGACTATACTCACAATGCGACGCGGCGCAACTTGGCGGCCCGCTATTGCAGTATGCGCCCGCGCATCGTGCGCTCCATGACGAGGCCGATGAAAATGGAGGCCGTGGCGAAACCCAGCATGTAGCGCTTATCGAGCAACTCGCCGAGCCCATAGCCCTCGTAATAGGCCGAGCGCATCCATTCGACGCCGATCAGCGCCGGGTTCCACGACAGCCAGTAGCGCACGCCCTCCGGCAATTCGTCGGGCACCATGATCACGCCCGAGGCGATCCACAGCACCATCTGGAACAGCGCGAACGGCGTGAACCAGAACGGAAAGATGCCGGCGATCACGCCGTTGACGATGCCAAATCCCAGGCCGAGCCACATGCAGGCCAGCAGCGCGTACATCGCCTCCTGCGGCCGCGGCGGCTTCACGTCGACGCCCATGGCGGTGAGGATCGCCATCGTGACGATCACCACCACCGCCGCATTCAGCACCTCAAGGGCGGCGCGGGCGAACAGAATGTCGCCCACCTTGACGATGGGATAGGCGAGCAGCGGCTTGTTCAGCATCACGCCGAGCATGGTGAAGCGCGACATGTAGTTGAAGCACATGAACGGGACGACGCCGGTGGCGAAGAACAAGGAGGCGTTGTCGCCGTAAGGCGGGGCGCGGCCGGCCGCGCCGTTGATGAGGATCAAAAGGAAAATATGCGACACCGGCCACGCGATGGCGATGATGAAGCCGAGCGGCGTGCCGAAAAACCGGGTCTGCACGTCGCGCATGATCAGCGCGACTAGGATGCGGCCATGGGCGGCCAGCAGGTCGAACAGCGCGAACCGGTGAACGGCGCCGGCGCGGACACTCACAGTTTGTGATCCGCAACGAGCGCCGCCACCAGCGCGCCGATGCCCCACAGCACCAGCAGCGCCAGCGCGATCAACACCGGCGAGGCGAAGCGCAGGGGATAGAGCGCATCCTGCGGCAGCGCGGGCGGCACGAACACGTTGATGTAGATCGTCTGCGCCTCGGCGCGCAGCCGCGCCCGCTCCAGCCCGTCGGCGGCCAGGCCGTAGAGCTTCTCGGCGAAGGTGTTGCGCACCAGCAGCTCCTCGTATCTCGGCAGGAGATTGGCGAGCGCGCTGGGGTCTTTGGAGTGGCTGGTCAGCTTCGCCTTTTCCGTGGCGATCTGTAGGTCGAGCTGATCGAGCCGGCCTTTCATCGATTGCAGCGTCGGCGCTTCCGGCGACATCGCCCGGCTGGAGACGAGATATTCGGTCTGGACGCGGATGCGCTGCGCGATCAGTTCCTCCAGCACCCGGCCGGTCGATTCGGCCTGAAGTCTGGGATCGATGAAGCCGGCTTTTTCACGGAACGCGCGCAGCTCCGTCTGCGAACCGACGATTCGATCCTGCGCCAGCGTGACCTCGCGGTCGGCCGAATTCATCACATCCTCGCGCGCACGCGAGGAAACCTCGTTGGCGACTTTCTCGCTCGCCTTCAGGATCGCCTGCGATATCGCAAGCGCGTCGTCGCGGCGAAACGCCTCGACCGTCACGGTGACGATGCCCGAGGGCGGGTCGACATAGGCGCTGACCACGTCGCCCCAATATTTCGTCAGCTCCTCCGGGCTCGCGCCCGCTTTCAGTCGCGCCCAGAGATCCGCTTCGGGGCGGCGAAAGATCTCGCGCAGATTGAGCGAACGCGAAACCTCGTCGACGCAGGCGCGGCTGCGGATATAGGCCGCCACGAGGTAGGAATCGTCCGTCGCCGCGCTGAGCCCGCCCATGAACGAGGAGGAGGTCGTCGCCTTCTTCTCTTTCGAGTCGGGCGTCACGGTATCCATCATCATCGAATGGACCGCGAACCGCATTTCAGCGACGTAAAGGTCGGAGGCGATCACGGCGAAGTAGACGCCGACCGCCAACGCCGGGATGACGACCAGCGCCACGAAGCTGAGGAGATAGCCCGACATGCGCCGGCGCGGCTCCAGAGCGCCGCCCACGCTCACCGGCTGGGGCGAAATCTCCTCCACCGCGTCTGGCTTCAGACCGAGCCGCTTCAGCCACCAGCGCGGCGAGGCGCTGGGCTCCAGCGCGACCGTAATTCCGGCCGCGTCCTTGCGTTCACTGGTTTCGACCTTCGACACTCGCGTCCCTTCTGACCGGGTCGGCTTATAGCGTAGCCGGCGGCGCGGCGATATCGGCCCTTTCGAGCCCGCTCGCGCGATAGGCGTCGGCGATGTGTTGGTAGAGCGCAAGATCCTGTTCGATCAGCCAGTCGACCTCGCGGCTGCGTTTCAACATGCGCGCGAGCGAGGTCACGCCGGGCAGGGCGGCGTTGTCGGGCAGCGGCGCGGGCAAGCTCAGATGTTCCTCAAGCGCGCGCGAGAACGTGGCGTGCGCGCGCCGCAATCCCACCACAGCGAAGGAGGAGAGCGTGGTGAGCGCCGCGGCGACCCCGCTCTTGCTGGGCATTTCCTCGGGCGAACTGGTGGTCAGTTGCCGCACGACGGGATTGGCGAGGACGCGCGCGACGGGGTTTGGAATATCGCGCAAGGCGCGCCCCAGCTTGCGCTCGTCGTCGAGCGGCAGCGACTGCGCGAAGGCCATGGTCGGCTCCAGGCTCATGTTTTCGCGCAAGCCCAATATGCCGCCGCCCGATTTCTTGATCTGCGCCAGCACGATCAGCCGCTCGGCCAGTTCCTCATAGGGGTGGTGCATCAGGAAGACGACGTCGAAATGACCCTCGATCTGGGGCTGGAAGGCGCGATACAGCAGGCGCCCGGAAAGGCAGACCGAACCGATATGGCTGAGGACGAGCATCTGGGTCGTCGTCTCCCGGCCGCAAGCCTCGATCTGGTTGGCCGCGTATTGAAAATGCGCGCCAAGCGCATTGTCGAGCCGCCACAGCGGGAACAGATGCGTTTCCAGCCGCAGCACGCGCCGGAACACGTGATGCGCGCGCGGCCGGCGATAGATCAACATCCCGTTGGATTGATCGCGGATTTCGAGATCGGCCATTTGCGCGAGGCCGGGAACATGCTCGGCGGTCAGGGCGAAGCCGCACAGGCCGGTGCGGTGCCGTCCAGCAATCACGAGGGACTCGCGCGGGTGATCCGCCAGCCCCTCCCAGACGACGGCGCCCGCGCTCGACAGGGCGATGCGCGCGGTGTCGACGAAGCCGTCGCACACGACGTAGCCGGTGATGAAGTCGCCCGAATCGCCCTCGACGTTGAAAAGCACTTCCCCCGCGCCCTCAAGCCATATTGTTGCGCGCCACCGCCGCCAGGGCGACAAGCAGTCCCCAGGCCGCGAGGCTGGCGACGGCGAACAGCAGCATGTCGAGCCCGCGCTCGGGATATTCCGCTTCCTCCGGCAGCGAGGGCCGCACGAACACTTTGAGATAGATCATCTTGTTCTCGGCGGCGATGCGCGCATGTTCGAGCGCGGAGGCCGAATTGGCGTAAAGCTGCTCGTCGGCTTTCTGCTGGGCCTCGAGCGCGCCGAATTTCGCCATCGCCGCAGCGATGGTCGAGGCTCCGGGATTGTCGGGGTCGGCGGGTTCGGAGACGCCCGCCGCCCTGGGCGAGGTGGTCATTTCGCCTTCGAGCTTGGCGATCTGCTGGCGCATGACGTCGATCCGCGACTTCAGTTCACGCATCTGCGGCGCCTCGGCGTTCATGTATTTTAGCTGCGTGTCATAGGCGCCCGAAAGCGACAGCAGCGACGTCCTGAGCTGGCGCGTCAGGGTGGTGACCGCCTCGGCCGAAAGTTTGGTCTCCAGAATGCCGGAATCGTTGCGCACCGCCTCCTGCGCCGCCAGTGTCTTGGCCAGATGCTCCGACGCGTGGCGCAGGCCGGTTTCCGCGAGCGCGACCGCGTCGGCGTTGATGCGCGCATTGAGGCGGTTGACGAGGTCCTCGCAAATGTCGAGCGTGGCGTCGGCGACCCCTTTCGCGTCTTCCGGCGTGAAAGCGCGCACGTTGAATTTCACCAGTCCGCCCGGCAGCTTGACCGAAGCCGAGGCGACCTTCTTCCAGTATTTTACCAGTCGCTCGACCGGTTTTTCGGCGTTGAACCGCGCCAACCAATCCGCCTTCTGCGTCGAATACAGACTTCTCAGCTTCACCCGCTCTTCGAGCTTGTCGACCATCTCGCGGCTGTGGATGAAATTGGTGATGATCTGCGTGTCTTGCAGGATGAGCTGCGAGGGAATTCCGGTCAGCGAGGCGACGCCGTCGCGCAGCGGCGATTCTCCGGCGGAAACCGTGAATTCCGCCTGCGCCACATATTGGTTGGCGGCGAAAAAGCCGAAATACAGGATCGCGCCCAGCGTCGGGGCGAGCACCACGGCGATGAAGCTCGCCAGCACCAGGTATTTGACGGCTTTCGCGTCGCGCCGCGCCTCGAACCCGCCCGAGGACAGCCGCGCGGTGCGGCGCGACGAAAGCCGCGTGCGCCGGGCGGCGTCCGACAAGGCGAGCGACATCGCCCGCACGCGCGCCAGCGCCGTGCCAGGCGGCCCGCTTTGCGGCCCGGCGACGTCGATGTCGAGATCGGTGTCTTCGCTGTCCATGGGCGCTAGCGGTTGAGCCGGTTGTAGGTTTCGATCGCCATGTCGAGGTCGGAAAACATCATGATCTGCCCGTCCACCAGCACGCCGCCGCGGTCGCAATAGTCTTTGATCGTCTGCATCGAATGCGAAACCATGATGATATCGGCCCGTTTGCGCCGTTCGGCGAAGGTCTCCACGCAACGCGCCTGAAACCGCGCGTCGCCGACGGCGGTGATTTCGTCGATGAGGTAGCACTCGAAATCGATCGCCATCGACAGGCCGAACGAAAGCCGGGCCATCATGCCGGAGGAATAGGTGCGCACCGGCACTTCCATGTAATCGCCAATTTCAGAGAAATCCTCGACGAAATCCAGCGTCTTGCGAACGTCCGCGCCGTATATCCGCGCCACGAATTTGACGTTTTCGCGGCCGGTCATCTGCGGATGGAAGCCGCCGGCGAAACCCAGCGGCCAGGACACCCGCACGTCGCGCCTCACCCGTCCGGAATTGGGCAATTCGGTTCCCGCGATCAGCCGCATGGTCGTCGACTTGCCGGCGCCGTTGACGCCCATCAGCCCGTAGGAGAATCCACTCTCGAATCGCGTGGAGACATGATCCAGCACGATCTTGAGAACCCCGCCGGTGCGATAGAACTTGAAGACGCGGTCGAGTTTGATCATTACGCTCCGACGACCAAGCGCTGCCGCTCCGCGGCGGCGCGCGCCGGAGCGTCCATGCCACAATCGAGCGGCGTTCTCAATGCGCTGCGCCGCGCCCTGCGCCTCGCCCCCGCGCCTGGGGCGCGGCTCGACACGGCAAGCTTCCTCGCCCATGCCGCCGCGCTGGCCGCTCGCGCTGCGTCGCCTCCGCCCGGCCTGTGGCTCTCCGTGCTGACGGAGGGGCCGGGGCCGAACGTTGGACATTCAGCCGAGTTCATCGCCTGCGACACGCGAATCGCCAACGCCCCGACCCGCTGGAACGAGGCCGCTTCCCGCGCCCGCGCGCCGTTTGTCGCGCGGCTCGCTCCCGGCGGCCGGCTGGCTCCCTACGCCATCGAGCGAATCGCGGCGGCGCTGGTCGCAAACCCGCACGGGCTTTACACGGACGAAGTGGTCGAAGGGCAGGGCGTGGCGCTGAAGCCCGCCTTCGATCCGGTGCTGCTGCAAGGCTTCGACTATTTCGGCAGCCTCGCCGTCTGGCGACGCGAGGATCTGCTCGCGCTCGGCGGCTGGCGCGACGCGCCCGACCCCGATCACGACCTCGCGCTGCGCTTTACCGCCGCCGCGCCGCCGGGCGCGATCCTGCATCTGCCCTATCCCGCCTATATCGGCCCGGCGCGGCCCGCCCGCG
>JANYIH010000164.1 GCA_025358745.1 Hyphomicrobiales bacterium
GGGCATTCGTTCGGGATCGTGGGCGAATCCGGCTCGGGCAAATCGACCATCGCTCGGCTCGTTATGGCGCTGACGCGGCCCACCGCGGGCGAGGTGAAGCTCGAAGGCCGCTCGCTGTTCGCCCTGTCGGGGGCTGAACTGAAAGCGGCGCGGGCCGATTTCCAGATGGTGTTTCAGGACCCCTATGGCTCGCTCGACCCGCGGATGCGGGTCGAGCGCATCGTCGCCGAACCGCTGCCATCCGGGCTTTCCCGTTCGCAAAAGTCCGCGCGGGTGGCCGCCGGCCTCGCCGCCGTCGGGCTCGATGAAGCCGCCGCGCGGCGCTACCCCCACGAGTTCTCGGGCGGCCAGCGCCAGCGCATCGCCATCGCGCGCGCGCTCGTCACCAGGCCGAAACTGGTGGTGGCGGACGAGCCGGTGTCGGCGCTCGACGTGTCGATCCAGGCGCAAGTGCTGAACCTGATGTGCGACCTGCAACGCGACGCCGGCGTCACCTATCTCCTGATCAGTCACGATCTGGCGGTGGTCGGTCATGTCTGCGACGAGATCGCGGTGATGTTTCAGGGCCGCTTCGTCGAGACGGGGCCGGCGGCTGTGTTGTTGGAAAGCCCCGCCCATCCCTACACGCGCGAATTGGTCGACGCCGCGCCGCGTTTCGAGGAAGCGCGGCTGCGCGAACCCGCCGCGCCGCCGTTTCCACAAGCCGCGACCGGCTGTCGCTTCGCCCCGCGCTGCCCCTCGGCGCAGGCGCGGTGCTTGCAGAAGACGCCGGAGCTAACGCCGCGCGGGGACGGGCGCAGCGTGGCGTGTCACGTGGTCTAGCGAAAGGGCGTATTGATCGGCATCGCGGGCTCCCTTTCCATCATTTTGGCTTGTTGGCCCAGGTTACATCCATGTTGAGCGTATAGGAAAAAAGACTGGACGTGCCGCCTGGCGCCACCACGACGCCGAGGGTTCCCGAGCCCGTTACATCCTTGTATTTACCCGTTCCGCCGATCCATTTGAATTGACCGCTATTCGACCCCTCGTAGGTCATGAACAGCTTGTCTCCGTCGCCGTCGGTCTGCACGCAGGTTCCGATATATTTATAACCGTCGGATCGAGCGCTGGTATCTTCCAGGCAGCGTATCGCAAGATTGTCGGGCTGTTTCTGACTGTCGAGGTTCCTGACGATGCCGTTGCACTCGGTGGCGGATTCCGAACCCGCATTGCCCATGTCGACCACCGACAGCGGGTGGCAGACCTGATAGGCGGCGAGTTTCGCGGCGCCATTTTCGGGCAGCGCTTCACCGGCGGAGGCGGGAACGCACAATTCGAGCAGGGCGATGGGGAGAAATATCGTGCGCAACACTCGCAAGGCGACCTCCGTTGTAGTCCGTCGATAATGGGCGCGTTCGCCCATATGGATGCGTTTTCCTCATTTTGCAAAGTGCGGGCGAAGGCTGGCAAAGTGCGGGCCGAGGCTGGCAAAGTACGGACCGAGGCTGGCAAAGTGCGGGCCGGGCCGAGGCGGCCCGGGGATTCGGCCTCCCAGCCAAACGCGCGCGGCGTCCCGCCGCTAGGCGAGGCTAGCCGCCACAATCTGCCTGATCTCCGCCCGCACCGCCCCATTGCGCGGGCGATCCGCCAGCGTCGTCAACCACGCCGGGTCGATCTCGCGCACCCGCCCACTCCACAGGCCCGTCAGCACGGCAAGCGCCGCCTCCGGCAGCGGCTCGGGGATGGCGTAGCCCGCCAGCCGTCCCCAAAGGCCCGACCAACCGCGCGCCACGTTCCACGGGTTGTAGCCGCCCCCGCCGAGCACCACGACCGCAGGGGCGAGCGCGGCGACGCGCTCGACCGCCTGGCCCAGCGCGACATTGGACAGTGCAAGCTTGGCGAGCGGGTCGCCGGCCAGCGCATCGGCGCCGGTGAGAATGACCAGCGCGTCCGGAGCGAAGCGGGACACCAGCGGCGCGACGGCTTCACCGACCAACACGGCGAACTCGTCGTCGTTGAGGCCGCGCGGGACCGGCATATTGCGGGCGGAGCCGCCGCGCCGGTCATGCAGGGCGCCCGTGCGCGGCCAGCGGTTCTGCTCGTGGATCGAGATGGTCGTCACGCGCGGATCGTCGGCGAAGGCGTCCTCGACGCCGTCGCCGTGATGGGCGTCGAAATCGACATAGGCGACGCGGGCCGCGCCCAGTGCCAAGAACTCCAGCACAGCGAATACCGGATCGTTGAGGAAGCAGAAGCCGCTCGCCCGCGCCCGTCCGCCGTGATGTGTGCCGCCGGGGGGGTGAAACACGATCCGTCCTTCCCAGGCCAGACGCGCCGCCATCAGCGAGCCGCCGACCGCCGTCGAGGCGCGCTCGAACATGCCGGGAAAGATCGGGTTCGACCCGACGCCGATCTGGAACCGCGCTCGCGCGGCGTCGTCGAGCCGCTGCTCGCGGTCGGCCCGCGCGAGGGCTTCGACATAGTCGGCATCGTGATAGCGTTCGAGTTCGGCGCGCGAAGCCACCGGGCTCGTCACGTAATTGCCGTCGAGCCAGCCGAGCGCGCGGCAAAGCGCCTCCACCGCTCCGGCGCGGGGAATGGCGAGCGGATGGGGCGGCGGGAAAGCGGCGCGGGCGTAAATCTCGGCGCCGATATAGAGCGGCGCGAGCGGCCTCAACCCCGGATAGGCTCGTGCGCCAGAGCCGCGCGCAGGAAATAGAAGAGGCCGACCAGCGCGAGCGCCACCAGCGAGGTCTCCAGTGCGTGGGTGATGAGGTCGCCGAGCTGGAACAGGCCGCCGATCGCCCAGCCGGCGGCGGCGCCCGCGCCGACAAGTTCCGTGCCGACGAGCACGGCGACGCTGGCGAGCGTCACCGCATTGGTCATGTTGATCGGTCGGCTGGACGCCAAGAGGGAACCTTTCGCGCGCGAGACAAGCCGCCTATAGCAGGGCGATAACTCAAACGGAACCCGCCCTCATGTCGGAAGACGCCATCTTCTCCCACGCCGCGGTCGCTGCGCCCCACAATCTGGCGGCGCAAGCCGGCCGCGACGTGCTGCTGCACGGCGGCAACGCCATCGAGGCGATGGTCGCGATGGCCGCCAGCATCGCCGTGGTCTATCCCCACATGAACGCCATTGGCGGCGACGGGTTCTGGATCATCCGCGAGCCCAACGGCAAGGTGCGCGCGATCGAAGCCTGCGGCTTTGCCGGGGAGAAGGCGACGCGGGCGGCCTACGAGGCGATTGGCGGCATTCCCCAGCGCGGGCCGATGGCGGCGCTGACCGTGCCGGGGGCGCTGGGCGGCTGGAGCGCCGCGCTCGAATTATCGGCCGCGTTGGGCGGAAAAATGCCGCTCGCCGACCTCGTTGCGCCGGCCATCGCCCAAGCCCGCGCGGGCGTCCCCGTCTCGGCTTCCGAGCAACGCAGCCAGCCGCGCGACGGGTCCGCGCTGTTCGACGCGCCGAACTTCCGCAAAACCTACTTCCTTGACGGCGAGCGGCCGAAGGCGGGGGTGATCCGCAAACAGGACAAACTCGCCGACACGCTGTCCCAGCTCAGCCACGCCGGGATCGACGATTTCTATCGCGGCGACATCGCGCGCGAATTGGCGGCCGATCTGGAGGCGGTGGGTTCGCCGGTCACGCGCGCAGACTTGCGCGCCTATCAGGCGCGCTGGCGCGAACCTTTGTCGATCAAGACCCGCACGGCCACGCTCTACAATACCCCCGCGCCCACTCAGGGGCTCGCCTCGCTGATGATTCTGGGCATTTACGAGCGGCTTGGGATCGCCGACGTCGACGGCGCCGACCATTCCCATGCGGTGATCGAAGCCTCGAAGCGCGCCTTCGCGCACCGGGATCGCGCCTGCGTCGATTTCGAGATCGCCACGGAAGACTTCGACCGGCTGTTGTCGCCGGCCTCGATCCAGGCCGAGGCGGCGCGAATCGACATGCGTCGCGCCGCGCCCTGGCCGCTGCCGCCCGAACAAGGCGACACGATCTGGATGGGCGCGATCGACAAAGACGGCCTCGCTGTCTCCTATATCCAGTCGATCTATTGGGAATTCGGTTCGGGCGTGGTGGCGCCCAGCGTCGGCGTGCTGATGCAGAATCGCGGCATCGCCTTTTCGCTCGACCCCGCCAGCCCGCGCGCGTTGAAGCCCGGCCGGCGGCCGTTCCACACGCTCAATCCGGCGCTGGCCGTGTTCGCCGACGGGCGCGTGATGCCCTATGGCGCGATGGGGGGCGACGGACAGCCGCAGTTCCAGGCGCAGGTGTTCACCCGCATCGCGGCGGGCCAGTCGCTGGCCGACGCGGTCGCCAGCCCCCGCCTGCTGTGGGGCCGCACCTGGGGCGCCGACAGCGTCAGCGTGAAGGTGGAGGAAGCGTTCGACGATTCCGTCGCTTCGGCGTTGATGCGGCGCGGCCACGAGGTCGAACGCTGGACGGCCGCGCGACGGGACGGGTTCGGCCATGCCGGCGCGCTGCGGCGCGGGCTGAAGGGGGAGGTCGCGGCTGCGCACGATCCGCGCTCCGACGGCGGCGCGCTGGGGATCTAGCGCCGGCCGTTTCGTTAATATCCGTTACACCCAGCGGCGCCATAAAAGCGCATGGACCTCCCGATGTCTCGTTCCGTTCCCCGCCCGGCGAAGGCGCGCCGTTGGCTGCGCCTGAACGAATATGGCTGGGCGCGCAAGGCGTTGCTCGTGCTGGCGGCGCTGGTCGGCTCGGTCGCGCTCGCCTATGGCGCCAATCTCGCGCGGCGCAACGCGCTGTGGCAGGTCGTGCGCGTGTGCATGATCGACCAGACGACGACCGGGTCGCCGGCGCCTTGCCTCGAAGTCGATTTGTCGCACGGTTTCGCCGTGCTGCGGCCCCCGGTTGGCGAACCCGACACGATCCTCACGCCGACGCGGCCGATCGCCGGGCTGGAGGATCCGAAGCTCGCCGCCGTGAACCTGCCCAACTATTTCGCGCTGGCCTGGAGCGCCCGCCATTGGGCTGGCGACGCGGGGGCGCACGACCGCATCGCGCTGGCGGTCAACTCGCGCATGGCGCGCTCGCAGGATCAATTGCACGTCCACATCGGCTGCCTGACGCCGAGCTTCGCCTCCACGCTGCGCACCGGCGCGCTGGGGCCACGCGCCGGCGTATGGTTTCGCGCGCCCGACATGGCGCCGGGGCTGGAATTGTGGACCTATCGCAGCGGCGGCAAGGATTTGCGCGACTTCGACCCGATCCGGCTGGCGCGCGGGCTCGTCGCGGCCCCCGGCGAATTGCGGCGGATGACGGTGGCGCTCGTGCAGACCAAGACGGAGTTCGTGGCGGCGGCGCTGAGATCGCGGCCGGGCGGCTGGTTCGCCTCCGCCGACGACGTGCTCGACGCGAGGTGCTAGACGCCCGGCCGCACCCGCACCGAGCGCGGCAGGAACACGCCCTCGATCGCGCTTTTCTTGATGAACAGCCGGATCTCGATGGCGTGGTGCGGATCGTCGACGCGAAAGCTCAGGTCGTAGGAAAATATGCCCTTCGCCGGCATGGCGAAGTTCTTTTCGATCACGGTCTCGTTGACGCGCACGTCGGTCAACGCTTCGACCCCGGACACCGCGTCGTCGACCTCGAATTCGACCCGCGCCGTCCATTCCCCAGCCGGCAGATGCATATAAGGTCCCCAGAACAGCGCGCGCGCGGGGCCCGTCAGGTCGAACGGTTCGCTCCAGGGCTTGTTGTCGGGCCGGGTGAACAACGCCAGCGGCCACTCGATTTCCTCGGGCATGACGCCATTGACGAGCGGGCGATAGCTCTCGCCGGCGGCGCGCATGGTCTGCAAGGCCTCCTGCTCCGCCGCCGTTTCGACCCCGTGTTTTCCCTCATATTGGCTTCGCTCGACGGTGCGGGCGCGGTCGAGCTTGCCGGCTTCGAGCAGATGTTCAAACGTCGCCTCGGCCAGCCAGGAGTCGCGACCGGGCCAAAGATGCTCGATGATTGCGGCGAGGACGATTGCTGGATTTTCGTCGCGACGGCCGGCGAACAACAGCGCGCGCTCCGCCGTCAGCGGCGGCGCAAGCGCGCAATACATGCGCGAACACAGCCGCCCGGCCTCCAGCGCGGTGATGCCTCGGCTTAAGCGCACCCATTGCAGCGTGTCGCCGGGATCGTCGGAAAACACGAGAACCGGAATGCCGGAGGCGCAAGCGAAACGCGCGAGCTCGGCGTCGGGGAAATCGCTGGTGAACACCACGCTGCCGCCTGCGCGCTGGGCGAAACCTTCGCGCAACTGCTCCAGGCTGGTGACATGCAGATGCAGCGCCGTGCCGGAAATCGCCTCCACGATGGCGCAGACCAGCCCGAAGCCCCAATAGGCATAGGGGGTCGAGACGCCGAACGCCGCCACCACCACCGGAGCAAATCCGCTCGCGACCATATCAGCCCATCAGAATCCGCACTCGCCCATATCGGCAAGACGCCAGAAGCTCAGATAGCCCTCCACGGTCCATAGCGGCGAGCGGAAATTGAACGGCGGCGCGGTGATGTCGAGGTGGCGCGAGGCGCCGGGGGTTTCCGGCAGCGGGATATTCTCGAACCCGGGATTGTTGGAGGCGAGCAGGAATTTCGATCCGGACCGCTTCATGTTCGCGATCGCCCGTTTGATGTCCGCGTCGGTCAGGTGATTGAGCAGATCCTTGCAAAAGATCAGATCCGCCGCGGGCGGCGTGTGGGTAGTGATGTCGAGCAGGCGGAATTCATGCTCGGGATGCCGGTCCTTGTTGCGCGCCAGCGCGGTATGGACAATGTCGAAACCGATGTAGCGCACGCCGCCGAGGCGGGCGAGAACGTCCGGCATCCAGTTGAAATCGCCGCAGGGAATGTCGTTGAGGGAGCGGACGCCATGCTCGTGGACAGCCTTGGCGAGCGCTTGCTCTGCGATCGTCACCCAGGGCGAACCGCGCACCGAACCAGCGCCAGAGCGCGACTCATACTCGCCCCACAGACTCTTGTCGTAGACGGTCGTGAATCGGGAGCGCAAACCGTCGCTGCGCCGCCGCCGCTCCCACAGACTAAGCACCCGTCCTAACATGTTTGCGTCGTTCCCACGAGCGATACGCTGAATTGAATTGGCCGCGAGATTGGAGAATGCGCGAACTTGCGCGCCCTTTTAGTAAGGCAATCTGGTGGCGGCAAGGGGACTGCAACGGCGCCCTTCCGGCAATCCGGTGGCCCAATCACGAAATTGCCGGCAAAGCTTCCGGCGAGACGGCGTGCTCTGTTATAGCGCGTTGGCGAGCCGGGAAGGTTTCGCGCCGCGCGGCTGTGGGGCGACCGACGCTTGGCGCCGCCCATATAGGTTGAAAGGGCGATTGTTAATGAGCTTCGGGTCGCAATTTCGCAAAACCATGGCTGCGTTCTCACCCAAATCAACCCTCGCACAGAACGAGCCTCTGGATCCGACGCCGCATCAGCTTCAGGCCGCCTCGCCGCTCTCCCCCGAGGAAGCCGCTCATCTCGAACGCTTCCGCATGGAGCGCCGCATGCTCGACGAATGGCCGGGCGCGGCTCAGGGGGAACTTGTCGCCCGGATTCGCGCGCTACTGACGAAATTGCGGCCGATGCAGGCGGTCGGGCGCAATAAGGCGCGCTTCGGCAGTCCGAACGACGGCGGCTATGTCTTGCTCGACGACTTTCGCAATGTGGACACCGTGCTCTCGTTCGGCGTGGAGCACAACGCCGAGTTCGATCTTCAGATGGCAGGGCGTGGAATGGCGGTGCGGCAATTCGATCACACGATCGAAAGCGCGCCGGCGCAACATCCCTCGATTCGCTGGGAGAAAAAGAAGATCGCCGCCGAACTGACGCCGGAAACGCGCACGATTTCCAGCCTCTTGAGCGAATCTGACCGCGGCTGCGAGGCCCCCAATACAATACTCAAGATCGACATCGAACACGACGAATGGCCGGTGTTCGACGCGACGCCGCTTGAGGATCTCAGCCGATTCGCCCAGATCACCGGCGAATTTCACGGCTTCGATTACCTCGCCCTGCGTGAGCGGCTGGAGGTTGTGGAGCGGGTGATCGACAAATTATCGCGGGCCTTCGCCGTGATTCACGTCCACGCGAACAATCATTGCGACGTCACCCATCTCCTGGGCTTCTCGATCCCCTATGTCCTGGAATTCACGCTGGTCAATCGCTCGCTCTATGAACTGAAAGAGTCCGACGAGGTGTTTCCCGGTCCGCTTGACGCGCCCTGCGACCCCACCCGGCCCGACATTGCGCTGGGAACGTTCAGGTTTTGATACGTTAACGCCGCGCGCCGGCGACGGAATAAAGCAAGTAAGGCTCCCGTTCGACCCCGCCGACCCGCCGGTGCAAGGTCTGCAACGGCTCGACATGGGCGAACATTGCGCCGAGCTGGTCGGCGAAGGCGGGGCGGATCAAGGCGAGGCCGTCGCCGCTGATGTCGAGCGCGGGGCGGAAGGTCCAGCGCTCGGGCTCGTCGAGTTCGCCGACCTCGGCGTCCGCCGGCCCGTAGAATGATATGAGCGACGTCGCGGCGTAGCCGTCGGCAAGCACGAAATGCGCGTCGCGGGCGCGGGCGACGGCGAAGGCGGTTTGGGCGAGATCGCGCCAGCCGCCGACGCGCAGCGCCGGGTCGGCGGGGCCGAGCGTCGGCCAGCCTGTCGCCAGATGCAGATAGGCGAACGCCGTCGCCGCGCCGCCCAGCGCGGCGGACGCCACCGGAGCCCAGCGCAAGCGCGGGACCAGCGTCGCCGCGCGCGCGGCCATCAGACAGAAGGCGGGATAGAGCGGCGCCGGCCAATTGCCCTGCACCCGGTCGTGCAGCGCGTGCGCGGCGAAATAGAGCAGCGCCGGCGCAGACGTCGCCAGCAGAAGCCGCATCGGCTCGGAGGGCGACGCGCGCAGGCGATCGGCGGCGTAAAGGCCGGCGAAGGCGGTCAGCGGATTGAACAGGGCGAGCTGCGCGCCGACGAATTCGCCGAGATAGCGCGGCGCGAAATGCGCGACGGCGAGCCGGCCGCCCTGCTTGGCCAGCGTCGCGAAGCCATGCGCGGCGTTCCACAGCAGAAACGGCGACAGCGTCGCCAGCGCCAGCGCGGCGGCGAGCCACGGGCCGGGCGTCGCGAATTGCCGTCGCAGCGAGGGCGTCGCCGCCAGCGCCAGGACGATTCCCAGCGCCAGAAAGCCCGCGCTCAGTTTAGCCAGCCCGGCAGCGCCGACGCCAAGCCCGACCAGAACCCACGCGCTCGTTCGCCCGCGCCAGACCTCGGCCAAGCCCAGCAGCGCCAGCGTCCAGAACAGAACCAGCGGCGTGTCGGGGGTCGCCAGCGGCGAGGCCGCGACTAGCGGCGCGCCGACCCAGAACAACACCGCCGCCGCCGCCGTGCGCGCGTCGAACAAGCGCCAGCCCAGCAGCGCGATCAAGGCCGGGATGGACGCGCCGGCGAGCCAGAACAGCGCCCGCACGCCGAATTCGCCGCCGCCGAACAGCGCGGTCGAGGCGGCGATGATCCAGGCGACCAGCGGGGGATGGTCGAGGTAGCCTGCCTGCGGATAGCGCGCCCAGAGCGCGTAATAAGCTTCGTCGAAG
>JANYIH010000175.1 GCA_025358745.1 Hyphomicrobiales bacterium
GAAGCGTTCCGGGCTTGGAGTTCACTCAGCGAATTTTCGAAGAACGCGGCCATGTATTCGAAGGTTTCATGGAGGAACCGGTCTTGATCGACCTCCGTGAACTCCTTCTTGAGCCGCAGATTGCTGGATCGCGGCCCCGCTTGCCCGACTGTCGAAGCAGGCTTCGGCGGCGGCGATAGGCTGGCGTGCGGCCTTTTCGGTAGTGCGGCGCGCACCTGCCTGGCGACGTCGAGGAACGCCTCGTCGACGTCGGGCCATGCCCTGATCGGTTTGCCGTCCTTCGGCGCAGCGAGGAGCTTTCCGAACGGCGCATTGTGCCAGTCGCAAGCGCGCAGGATGACCGGGATCACACGCGCGTCGCGGGCTTCGTGCCTCTCCATCGCGCGCGCCATTTCGACGTCGTAGCAATATTTCGAGGCGAGGAAGTC
The DNA here is from genome assembly GCA_025358745.1 of Hyphomicrobiales bacterium. GTDB lineage: Bacteria > Pseudomonadota > Alphaproteobacteria > Rhizobiales > Beijerinckiaceae > Roseiarcus. The sequence continues at coordinate 429 of JANYIH010000175.1, forward strand.
CGGCGACACCAGCAGGAGAATGACCTCTGCGGCATCGAGATGTGCGCTGATGCTGTGATCCAACAGGTCGCCGGCCAGTATCCGCCGATCATGCCAAGCGCCTATCAGCCCTTCGTTCCTGAGCATCGCGAGATGCGTCTCAAGCCGGTCACGCAGGTCTTCATCTTTGTGGGAGTAGGAAAAGAAAACGGAGACCATTGCGTAATTCCTTTGGTCGCCGCGGCGCGTTTCGGCACCGCGGCCTGAAGTGGAGTTAGAAAATCCGGGGTTTTACCTGGCGCGCTCGACGTCGGTCCGATTGCACCTCGGGCAGCGAACGGCTGAAACGTACCGTCCCCGCCTTTGCATCTCGCGCGATTCTTCGGACGAGAGGACTTCGCAGACGAAGTGGTGACCGCAGTTGAGACATCTTAAACGTGAGGAGGATGACATGAATTTTCTCCAGTCGTGTTGCCTTAAGCGTATCGACTCGGAGGTTCGAATCCCCATATCCTATGTCTGCCAAGACCAGGAGAGGTTCGCCTCTTCGCCCCGCAGGGGCCTAAGGCTTTCTGCGGTGACCGGGGTCGACGAGAGTCGTCCCCGGTTTTTCTTTGCGCCATCGCCGTGGCCCGTCGATCCTGCTTTGTTCCTTGAGGCACCCGAGCGGTTGATCTGGTCAACCGCTCGAAGTGACTAAGCTCCGTGTTTGGAAGGTCGGAAACAGTGTCCAACGGTTTGGACACCTCAGATTATGTGAAAAACGCCAGACGGAACTTCAGTGCTTTGGAGTTCTCACCGCCCTCCGGCACGGCTCAACTACACCCCGTCGTCCCCCCGCACGTGTCGCACTTCAAACACGTCCCATTCCGCACCATCGTGAAATTCCCGCACTCGGGACACGCCTCGCCGACATAGCCCTTCGCGCGCGCCTCGGCTCGGCGGTCGGCGGCGGGCTCCGCAAACGCCACGCCGGCGAACAGCTCCGGCGCCTCAGCCAATTCCCCCTTCAACGCGGTGGCCCCCGCCGTCCGCAGCGCGATGACTGCGCCGCCCGGCGCCATCATCAACTTGTCGGTTTTGGAGCGCACGAGGCCCTTCGAGACGACGCTGGGCGCGCCCGGCGTGACGCCGCCCGGCGCCTTGTCCTGCGCGACGCCGCCGCCCAGCACCGTGGCGCCAATCTCCTCGGGCGAGACATGCGCGAGATCGTGGCGGCCGATGTAGGAGATCGCCAGTTCGCGGAATATGTAATCGAGAATCGAGGTCGCGTTCTTGATCGCGTCGTTGCCCTGCACGAAGCCGGCCGGCTCGAAGCGGGTGAAGGTGAACGCCTCGACATATTCCTCCAGCGGCACGCCATATTGCAGCCCGAGCGAAATCGCGATGGCGAAATTGTTCATGAGACTGCGGAAGGCGGCGCCTTCCTTGTGCATGTCGATGAAGATTTCGCCTAAGCGACCGTCTTCGTATTCGCCCGTGCGCAGATAGACCTTGTGGCCGCCGACCACGGCCTTCTGCGTGTAGCCCTTGCGGCGATCGGGCAGCTTGTCGCGCTCGCGGATGCGCTCGATGCGCTCCACCACGCGCTCGACGATGCGCTCGGCGACCGCGGCCGCGCGCGCCGGGGCGTTCAACGACACCAGCGTGTCGACCGCCTCGTCGTCGTCCTCATCCGTTTCGATCAACTGGCTGTTGAGCGGCTGCGACAGTTTCGAGCCGTCGCGATAAAGCGCGTTGGCTTTCAGGCCGAGCCGCCAGGACAACATGTAGGCGTCCTTGCAATCCTCGACGCTGGCGTCATTGGGCATGTTGATCGTCTTCGAGATCGCGCCGGTGATGAGCGGCTGCGAAGCCGCCATCATGCGGATATGGCTTTCCACCGAGAGATAGCGCTTGCCCGTGCGCCCGCAGGGGTTGGCGCAGTCGAACACGGAATAATGGTCTTTGCGAAGATGCGGCGCGCCCTCCAGCGTCATCGCGCCGCAGATATGGGTGTTGGCGGCCTCGATCTCGTGTTTGCTGAAGCCGAGCGCGCTCAGGAGGTCGAAGCCCGGCTCCTCCATCTTCTCCGCCGGGATTTTCAGGGCGCCGGTGAGGAAATCGGCGCCGAGCGTCCATTTGTTAAAGACGAATTTAATGTCGAACGCGCTCGCAAGTGCGGCTTCCAGCTTCGTCAGCGCGGAATCCGTGAAACCCTTGGTGCGCAGGCTCGCCAGATTGACGCCCGGCGATTGGCCGAGCGAGGCGTGGCCGACGGCGTAGGCGACAATCTCGGCGATGCGCGCCTCGTCGTAGCCGAGCGTGCGCAAAGCCTCGGGGACGGCGCGGTTGATGATCTTGAAATAGCCGCCGCCCGCCAGCTTCTTGAATTTCACCAGCGCGAAATCGGGCTCGATGCCGGTGGTGTCGCAGTCCATCACCAGACCGATCGTGCCGGTGGGCGCGATCACCGAGACCTGCGCGTTGCGATAGCCGTGGCGCTCGCCCGCGCTCAGCGCATCAGACCAGGAATCGCGGGCGGCGTCAGACAGGCCCGCCCATGACGCGCCGGCGCGGATCACCGAGGCGTGGTCGAGCGGGGTCGGCGCGACATGCAGTTTCTCGTAGCCGTCGGCGGCGCCGTCGGCGGCGCGCTTGTGGTTGCGGATCACGCGCAGCATGGCGGACGAGTTTGGAGCGTAGCCGGGGAAAGCGCCGAGCTTGGCGGCGATCTCGGCCGAGGTCGCATAGGCGCGCCCGGTCAGGATCGCGCTGAGCGCGCCGCAGATGGCGCGGCCCTCGTCGCTGTCATAGGCGATGCCGCAGGACATCAGGAGGCCGCCGATATTGGCGAAGCCCAGGCCCAGCGTGCGGAAATCGTAGGAGAGTTTGGCGATTTCCTTCGAGGGGAACTGCGCCATCATGACCGAGATTTCGAGCGTCAGCGTCCACAGCCGCACGGCGTGCTCGTAGGCCTTGACGTCGAACACTTTTACGGCGGGATCGCGGAATTGCAGCAGGTTCAGCGAGGCCAGATTGCAGGCGGTGTCGTCGAGGAACATGTATTCCGAGCACGGATTACTGGCGCGGATCGGTCCGGACGCCGGGCAGGTGTGCCAGTCGTTGATCGTGGTGTGGTATTGCAGGCCGGGATCGGCCGAGGCCCAGGCGGCGTAGCCGATCTTGTCCCAGAGTTCGCGCGCCTTCATCGTCTTGGCGGGCTTGTGGTCGAGCCGGCGGGTGAGATTCCAGTCGCCGTCGCTCTCGACCGCGTTCAGGAATTCATCGGTCACGCGCACGGAATTGTTGGAGTTCTGGCCGGCGACGGTGAGATAGGCTTCCGAATCCCAGTCAGTGTCATAGGCGTCGAACGCGATGTCGCGGAAACCTTGCTTGCCGAACTGGATCACGCGCTTGATCATGCCGTCCGGGACCTCGTCGCGCCGCGCGGCTTTCACCTCACGCTTGAGCGCCGGGTTCTTCTCCGGATTGTAGCAATCGTCGCCGGGGCCTTCGCAATTGACGCATGCCCTAAGGATCGCCTTCAGGTGCTTCTTGACGATGCGCGAGCCGGCGACCAGCGCGGCGACCTTCTGCTCCTCTTTCACCTTCCAGTCGATGAACGCCTCGATGTCGGGGTGATCGACGTCGACCACGACCATCTTGGCGGCGCGGCGCGTCGTGCCGCCGGACTTGATCGCTCCGGCCGCGCGGTCGCCGATCTTGAGGAAGCTCATCAGGCCGGACGAGCGCCCGCCGCCCGACAGTTTCTCGTTCTCGCCGCGCAAAGCGGAGAAGTTGGAGCCGGTGCCGGAGCCGTATTTGAACAGCCGCGCCTCGCGCACCCACAGGTCCATGATGCCGCCGTCGTTGACGAGATCGTCGGCGACCGACTGGATGAAACAGGCGTGCGGCTGGGGATGCTCGTAGGCCGACTTCGACTTGGTCAGTTTGCCCGTCTCGTGATCGACGTAATAGTGGCCCTGCCCCGGACCATCGATGCCATAGGCCCAGTGCAGGCCGGTGTTGAACCATTGCGGCGAGTTGGGCGCCGCGATTTGTCGCGCCAGCATGAACCGCATCTCGTCGTAATAGGCGCGCGCGTCCTCCTCGACGTCGAAATAGCGGCCCTTCCAGCCCCAATAGGTCCAGGCGCCGGCGAGCCGGTCGAACACCTGTTTCGCGCTTTTCTCGCCCGTGGTCCGTTCGGCCTTGGGCAACGATTCGAGCGCGGCCTCGTCGGGGACGGAGCGCCACAGAAACGAGGGGACGCCGTTTTCCTCTATCCTTTTCAGCCGCGCGGGAATGCCCGCCTTGCGGAAATATTTCTGCGCCAGCACGTCGGCGGCGACCTGGCTCCAGGCGGCGGGCGCCTCGACGCCCTCGGCCGAGAAAACGACCGAGCCGTCGGGGTTGCGGATTTCCGACTTCGTACTCGCGAAGGGAATCGCGTCATAGGGGTTGGCGTTGGCTTGCGTGTAGTGCCGCTCGATCCGCATGTCCGTCCTGTTTGCTTTTTATGGCGCGGCCTCGCCGCATCGAATTTTCGCAGACGCGCGCCAGCGCCGCCGCACAATGACGCGAGGCCGAGCAAGCGCCAACTTATGTACAACGCTGGCCCCGACTCGGGGTCGCAAAAGTGGCCGGCCGCCACTTCCCTACGCTGGCCGGAGCGCCTGCCTAGTTACGAAAACGTCACGCTTGGGTCAATAGATAGTTAGCCTCGCACGACTTTGCTACAACATGTTGTGGATGAAAGCGGTTAATGGGGGATTACATCGGGGTTACCGCTGGACAGGATTCCCCGAGTCGGGGGGAAAGCGCAAGGGCGTAACCGGGGAAAACTTCACGTCCCTGCCCTACCGTAACATCGCCGCCACATGCTGGAACCACGCCACCAGCGGCGGCGGCGGGTAAATTCCCGCGAGCAGAACCAGGGCGAGATGCGCGACAATGGGCGCTGATGAAGCGGTGGAGCGCTTCTCCGGCCCGCCCGGCTCGCCGAACGCCATGCCTTGCAACCGCAGCAGCAGCGCGCCGAAGGCGACCAGCAGGCCGAACACGAGAATCAGCGCCAGCGCGGGCGAGCGGGCGAAGGTCGAACTGACGACAAGGAATTCGCTGGTGAAGACGCCAGTCGGTGGCAGGCCGGCGATGGCGAACACGCCCGCGACCAGCGTCCAGCCGAGCCAGGGCTGGCTAACGGTCAAGCCCCTGATGTCGGCGATTCGCTGCGAGCCCTTGACCTGCGCGATATGGCCGACGGTGAAAAAGATCGCCGACTTGGTTAGGCTGTGCATGACCATGTGCAGCAGGCCGGCGAAATTGGCGAGCGGGCCGCCCATGCCGAAGGCGAACACGATGATGCCCATGTGCTCGATCGAGGAGAACGCGAACAGCCGCTTCACGTCGCGGCGGCGGTAGAGCATGAAGGCGGCGAACACGAGGCTGAGCAGCCCCAGCGTCGCCAGCAGCGGCCCCGGCGCAATCGCTCGCGCATTGGCGTCGATCAGCAGCTTGAAGCGCAGCACGCAATAGAGCGCGACATTGAGCAACAGACCCGACAGCACGGCCGAGATGGGCGTCGGCCCCTCCGCATGGGCGTCCGGCAGCCAGGCGTGCAACGGGACCAGCCCGACCTTGGCGCCGTAGCCCAGCAGCAGGAACACGAAGGCGAGATCGAGCAGCGCGGGGTCGAACTCGGCGGAGCGGCGCATGAGCAAGGTCCATATCATGCCGTCGAACCCCTCCCCCATCACCGGACGGGCGGCGATGAAGACGAGGATCGTGCCGAACAGCGCCAGCGCGATCCCGACGCTGCCGAGGATGAAATATTTCCACGCCGCCTCGAGCGCCTCGCGGGTCTGGTAGATGCCCACCATCGCGACCGTCGTCAGCGTCGCCATTTCGAGCGAGGCCCACATCAGGCCGATATTGTTCGCGGTCAGCGCCAGGTTCATCGCGAACGAGAGGAACTGGTACATCGCGTGATAAAACCGCAGGTGTCCCGGCGTCACCCGGCCGTTTTCGACCTCGTGGCCGATATAGCTGGCCGAGAACACCGAGGTCGTGAAGGCGACGAAGGTGTTGAGCACGACGAACACGACGTTGAGATCGTCGATCAGGAGATAGGGCCGCGCGAAGCCGTCGAGGCCGAACAAGGCGCAGGCGGTCGCGAAGGTCGCCGATGAGGCGGCGACGTTGAGGCGGGCCGACAGGCGATAATCGGGGATCAGGGCCAGAGCGGCGCTGGCTGCGAGCGGAATGGCGAGGATCGCCTGGACGGCGTGAAAAGCGTCGCTCACCGTCGCTCGCCCTGAAACGCGTCGAGCGCCTGCGCGTCGAGCGCGCCGAACCGGTCGCGCAGGCGAAACAGAAACACCCAGATCACGACCAGCGCCACCACCACGGAGAAGGCGACCGCGAATTCCACCACCAGCGGCATCCCCTTGGCGCCGGCCGCGGCGAGGATGAGGCCGTTTTCCAGCGACATGAAGCCGATCACCAGACTGACCTGACTGCGCCGCACCACCATCATCAACAGGCCGAGCAGGATCACCGACAGCGCGAAAGCGAGATCCTCGCGCGCCAGCGCGTCCGTCTCGGTGGCGATCCGCAGCATCACGACGATGGCGAGCGCGACGCAGGCAAGGCCCGCCAGCATCGTCGGCCCGACGCCCACGACCGTCTCCACCTCGCGCGCGACGCCCAGGCGAACGATGGCGCGGTGCAGGGCGTAGGGGATCAGCGCCGCCTTGAACGCAAAGGCGATCGCAGCGGTGGCGTAGAGATGCGGCTTGTCCTGCACATAGGCCTGCCAGGCCACTGCCAGCGAAAGCACGATGGCCTGCGCCGCATAGACGTTGATCAGCGCATAGAGTCGCGTCTGGTAGAGCAGCATGAAGCCGAACAGCACCAGGGCGCCGGCCAGCATGTGCGAAACGTCGAAGTCGAGGCCGTTCATCTGAGGCCAATCATCTGAGACTTCTGGACACGAACAACAACAGCGCGCCAAGCAGGCCGAGCATCAGCGCCGCGCCGAGGAAATCGGGCACGCGGAACACCCGCATCTTGGCGATCGAGGTCTCGAACGTCCCCAGCGCCACGGCCGCGACCGCGAGTTTGCCCGCATAGGCGCCCGCGCCGATCAGCCGCGCCGACACGCTCGCGTCGCCAATGGCGACGCCCCAGGGAACGAACACGCAGGCGATGAGCGAGACATAGAGCAGCAGCTTCAGCATCGCCGCCAGTTCGATCAGCGCGAGATGGCGGCCGGAATATTCGAGGATCATCGCCTCGTGCACCATCGTCAGTTCGAGATGGGTGGCGGGATTGTCGATCGGCACGCGGCCGTTTTCGGCCAGCGCCACCATCACCAGCGCGACCAGAGCCATGGCGAGCGTGACGCGCAGCCCGACGTGATGGGCGGTCATTACCTCGGCGATGGTGGAAAGCTGGGTCGAGCCCGCCAGCAGCGCGAGGCAGAACACGATCGCCATCATCGCGGGTTCGGCCAGCGTGGCGAACATCGCCTCGCGGCTGGAGCCGAGGCCCCCGAAACTGGTCCCCACATCCATCCCGGCCAGCGTCAGCGCGAAACGGGCAAAGCCCAGCAGCGCGACGATGGCGATCAGATCGGCGCTCCACGAGAATAAGAGCCCGGTCGCGAAAGTCGGGACCAAGGCGGCGGCGACCCAGGTCGAGGCGAAGATGAGATAGGGCGCGAAGCGGAAGTAGGAGGTCGCGCTATGGGCGACGATGGCTTCCTTGCGCACCAGCCGGGCGAGGTCGAAATAGGGCTGCAACAATGGCGGCCCGCGCCGCCGCGTCCACCGCGCCTTGACCTTGCGGGTGAGGCCGGTGAGGCCGGGCGCAAGGGCGATCACCAACGTCATTTGCAAAAGCTGGAAGACCAGGTCGATCATCACGAGCGGGCCGCCAACAGGACCAGCAGCGCGATCAGCGCGCCGAACACCACGCTCAGATATTGCCGGATGGTGAGGAATTGCAGCGGATTGAGCCGCGTCGCGATCCCTTCGACCGCCGCGCCGATGGGCGCGTAGAGGCCGCGCCAGACGCGGTCGTGCATGTGAATTGTCAGTCGCGCGGCGCGCGGATCGCCCGGACGCGGCATGTCAACCGTTTCCCGCGCGGCGAAGGCGAAGCCGCCATAGACGCGGCGGATCGGCTGCGCGAAGCTTTGCGCGGTATATTGCGTTGCGGGGTCCGAGTTGGGAAAGCCGCAATCCCACGCCGGCGCGCGGCGCAGCGCGGCCGAGGCGAAGCGGTGGATGACGAAGGACGCCATCACGCCCGCCGTGACGAAGAACACGAACACCAACAGGCCGTTGTAGGAGCTGCGCAGTTCGGCGATCGGGGCGATCGAGGTCCAGCCGATCTTCGACTGGAGCGGCATGGCCGCGCCGACGGTCGCCTGCGCCAGCGGTTTGAGCGCGTCGATCAGCACGCCGGGAAAAATCCCGGCCAGCAGGCAGGCGCCCGCCAGTCCCGCCATGGCGTAGCGCATCGGCGCATCGACCTCGCCCGCGCGCGCGGCTTCGGGCGAGCGCGGGCGGCCCAGAAAGGCGATCCCGAACGCGCGCGCAAACGCGGCCGCCGCAAGCGCCGCCACCAGCGCCACCGCCGCGCCCATGCCGAGCGTCATCAGCTTCAGCGTCCATTGCGGAAAGGCGGGGCCGAGCAGCACGGCTTGCAGCATCAGCCATTCCGAGACGAAGCCGTTGAGCGGCGGCAGGCCGGCGATGGCGGCGCAGCCGATCAGCGCGCTCAACGATGTCCAGCGCATCCGGTCGAACAGGCCGCCGAGCCGGTTGAGGTCGCGCGCGCCCGTGGCGGTCAGCACCGCGCCGGCGGCGAAGAACAAGAGGCTCTTGAACAGCATGTGATTGAAGGCGTGCAGCATCGCCGCAGTCAGGGCGAGCGCCGCGGCGCGGCTGAGATCGTCGGCCTCGAAGGCGAGCGCGAGGCCGAGCGCGATGAAGATGAGGCCGATGTTCTCGACCGTGGAATAGGCGAGCAACCGCTTGAGATCGATCTCCATATTGGCGCTCAGAACGCCGATCAACGCCGTCGCCGCGCCCAGCGGCATCACGGCAAGACTCCAGCGCCAGTCCGGCGGCCCTAGCAGATCGAAGGCGAAGCGCATGAAGCCGTAGATCGCGACCTTCGTCATCACGCCGCTCATCAGCGCCGAGACGTGGCTCGGCGCGGCGGGATGGGCGAGCGGCAGCCAGACGTGCAGCGGCGCCAAGCCCGCCTTGGAGCCGGCGCCGATCAGCGCGAGCGCCAGCGCGAAGCCGGCGACGACGGCCTTGGGGGGATGGGCGCGCATGGCGTCGAAGGCGTAGCCGCCGCTGGCGCCCGCCAGCAGGCCAAAGGCCAGCAGCAGCGCAAGCGCGCCGAAAGCCGCCATGACGAGATAGACGAAGCCCGCCTGCGCATTCTCGGCCCGCCGGTGATGCGCCATCACCAGCGCCCAGGAGGCCAGCGACATGAATTCCCACGTGACGAGAAAAGTATAGGCGTCGTCGGCGAGCGGGACGAGCGCCAGCCCGGCGAGGAAGGCGGGATAGAACGGCGCCACGCGGGCGGGATGGGTCTCGTGCCGGCCATAGCCGATCGCATAAAGGCTCGCGGCGGCCGCGCCGAGATGGCCGAGCGCGATGAAAAAGGCGGACAAGGCGTCGAGCCGGAAATGCGCGCCAAGCCAGGGCAATCCGATCGGCAGCACCAGGCTCGCCGGCGCCTCGCGGCCGAGGAAATGCGCGGATGAGATCGCCAGCCCGAGCGCGGACAGCGCAAGCGCCGCGCCATAAACGATGGTATGGGCGTCGCGGCGGCGGGCCACGACGGCCGCAATGCCGGCCAGCGTCAGAAGGCCGAGATCGACCAGCAACAGGCCGACGAGGGCGATCATAGCCGGAGGCGGCGCGGCGGGGGAGAGATGAGAATCACAGCCATGGTTTGCGCGGGGCGACGACGAGTTCAGGTGACATGCTAGGGCGGCGTGGGCGCGCGTCAAGCACCCTCAACGCGTCTGGGCGCGTTTCAACAGTTCCAGCAATTGCTTGTGGATGAACTCGTTGCCGCAGCAGATCGCGCCGGTTTCGAGAAAATTCTCCTCGCCGTCGCAGCCGCTGACATAGCCGCCGGCCTCGCGGATCAGCAGCGCGCCGGCGGCGATGTCCCAGGAATTCAAGCCCCGCTCCCAGAAGCCGTCGAACCGTCCCGCTGCGACATAGGCGAGATCGAGCGCGACGCAGCCGATGCGGCGCACGTTGACCACCGCCGTCATCACCTGGGCCAGTTCCGCCTTGAAGCGGGGATGCTCGCGCGATTTGCCCAGGTGGGGAATGCCGCAGCCCAGCACGCATTGCGACATTTCCTTGCGCGCGGCGACGCGCAGGCGCCGGTTGTTGCCCCAGGCGCCCTGCCCCTTCTCGGCGACGAACATGGAATCGTCGGCGGGGTTGTAGACCAGCCCGGCGACGATCTGCCCCTCGCGCTCCAGCGCGATGGAGATGGCGAACATCGGGATCGCGTGCAGAAAGTTGGTTGTGCCGTCGAGCGGGTCGATGTGCCAGGTGTGCGACTTGTCGCTGCCCTCGATCCGGCCGCTCTCCTCCAGCACGAAGCCGTAGCCGGGCCGCGCCTTCAGCAATTCCTCGTACAGCGTTTTTTCGCTTTTCTCGTCGGCCAGGGTGACGAAATCGCCTGGCCCTTTCGACGAGACCTGCAGGTTCTCGATCTCGCCGAGATCGCGCTTGAGCCCCCGGCCGGCTTTCAGCGCGGCGGCAGTCATCACATTCATGAGCGGGGTGCGGATCATGGGGGCGCTTTAGGGGACGGCGCCCGCCGACGCAACCCGACCGCGTCCGCGAAAGGCCCCTACTTGCAGCCGTAGTCGCTCGCGAGCGAGTGCGTCACCGACACGCCCGCCTTCTCCCAAGCCGCCCGCGCCGCCGCGTGGGAGCCGTCGAGGTCGATGGCGCGGCAGGCGTCGAGGAAAACGAACACCTCGAAGCCGAGCGTCCTGGCGTCGAGCGCGGAGAACGACACGCAGAAGTCGGTCGCCAGACCCGCGAGGAACACGCGGCGGATTCCCCGTTGTTGCAACAGGCCGCCGAGCCCGGTCGGCGTCTTGCGGTCGTTCTCGAAAAAGGCGGAGTAAGAGTCGATCTCCCCCCGCCAGCCCTTGCGGATGATCGCGGTGGCGCGGTCGAGCGCAAGGCCCCGGTGAAACGCCGCGCCGGCGCTCCCCTGCACGCAATGGGTCGGCCACAACGTCTGCGCCCCATAGGGCATGGTCACGGACGAGAACGGAACGGCGCCGTGGTGGCTGGCCGCGAAAGAGGCGTGATCGGCGGGGTGCCAGTCCTGCGTCGCCACGACATGAGAGAACAGCCCCATCAGCCGGTTGATCGGTCCGATCACCTCGTCGCCCTCGGGCACGGCGAGCGCGCCGCCGGGGCAAAAATCGTTCTGCACGTCGATGACGAGGAACGCGTCGTGGTCGCGGTCGATAAGGGCCATAGGAACACCAGGGTCAGAGATCGGCGGGCGTGACGAAACTTTCCAGCCGGCCGGCGCCGGGGCCGAGATCGGACCAGTCGGGCCGGTCGAACGCGATCACCGCCAGCGCGGCGGTCGGGAATTTCGCGGCGAGCCGCATCCGTTCGGTCGCCCTTCCCTCGCCGGCGAGAAGATTGGCGATGTCGCCCATGCCCGGATTATGCCCGACGACGAGATGGATGCGCGCGCTGACGGGGAGTTCGCGCAGCAGGCCGAGAATGAGGAACCGCGTCGCTTCATAGAGCGCGTTCTGCTCGACCGCCTCGATCGGGTGCGGCAGCGCGCTGGCGACGCGTTCGAAGGTCTCGCGCGTGCGGACGGCGCCGGAATAGATGCAGCGGTCGGGCGTCAGCCTGCTGTCGGCGATCCATTCACCAATCCGACGCGCGTCCGTCCGCCCGCCCGGCGTCAGCGCGCGGCCGAAATCGTCGGGCGCCATCGGCGCGGCCTTGGCGTGGCGCAAGAGGAGGAGACGACGCATGGAACGATCTGTAGCGCCGCGCCGCATCCGCCGGCAAGCCAGAGCGGGCGCGGCGGCGCGGGTAAATTTTGGCGTCGGGCGACCTTCGCTGGCGAAGCGGCGCTTCATTTGACGCGCCGCGATGCGGGGCCGAAGCGGGCTTCATCCCCTTCGACGTCGCAAGCAGGCAAGCGCCCGTCCCGGGCGCTTGCCTGTCGAGAATAAACTCTGCCTGGCCAATATTCCGTCTGTGGGCAGACGGGCGGATCGTCGCCTGATAGGCGCGCTCACCCGTCCTCGCCCCCTTCACCCGCGCTGGGGGTGGGAAAGCGGAACGAGGCGTAGCGGATGATGAGCACCGCCAGCGCCATGATCAGCGTGCCGCCGGCCAGGATCAGAATGCCATAGCTGGGCGCGGCCTCGTTCTGCACATAGACGATGAGATGCCGCGTCAGCGCGGTGATGCCGACATAGATGAGGAAGCGCACCGGCATGTGATTGGTGCGGAAATAGATCCCGACCATCGAGCCGATTTCGAGATAGATGAACAGCAGCAGCAGATCCTCAAGCTGCGCCGTCCCGCGCGCCATCATCGACATGAAGGCGTGCACCGCCGCCCACACCGTCGAGGCGCCGATGGCGAACAGGCCGACGAGATGGAAGCCTTCCGACAGCAGGCTGCCTATGGGGTCGGCCATCCGGCGCAGCCGGCGGCCTGTGATCAGTTTGGGTTTCGGCGCGTCGGTCATCAGCGGTTCCGGCGAGTGGAACCTGAGATTGCCGCGACCGGGCGCCGTGGGCAAGGTCGGCGTTGACATGAACCCGGCCGTGGCTTACGTTCTTGCTATGTTCTCGATTGCGAGGCGGCCATGGAGGCGTTCCCGGGGGGTTGCGCTTGCGGGCGCACGCGCTACCGGATGACCGACCGACCCTTGTTTGTGCATTGCTGCCATTGCCTGCGATGTCAGCGTGAAACCGGCAGCGCGTTCGTGCTGAACGCTCTGATCGAGGCCGACCGTCTCGAAATGACGGGCGAGCCGCCGAGGCCGACCGCCGTTCCGACCGACAGCGGCAAGCCGCATCGCATCTTTCGTTGCGAAACCTGCGAGACCGCGCTTTGCGGCGAATACGGCGGGGTCGAGAAGCTCCGCTTCGTGCGCGTCGGCACGCTCGATTCGCCCCATGCGCTGAAGCCGGACGTGCATATTTACACGCGCTCGAAAGTTCCCTGGCTCGCGTTGCCGGCGGGCGTCGCCGCCTTCGAGGCGTACTACGATTCCAAGAAACTGTGGCCCGCCGAGAGCCTGCAACGCCGCGCCGCGATCTTTGGCTGATCACTCCGCCGCGCGCAAGAATCCGCCCGACTGGCGTCGCCAAAGCGACGCATACAACCCGTCGAGGGCGATCAACTCGCGATGCGCGCCCATCTCGACGATGCGGCCGCCGTCGAGCACGACGAGACGGTCCATCGCGGCGATAGTGGAAAGGCGGTGCGCGATGGCGATCACGGTCTTGCCCGCCATCAACGCGGTCAGGTTTTCCTGAATCGCCTGCTCGATTTCCGAATCGAGCGCCGAGGTCGCCTCGTCCAGCACGAGAATGGGCGCGTCCTTCAACATGACGCGGGCGATGGCGATGCGCTGGCGCTGGCCGCCCGACAGTTTCACGCCGCGCTCGCCCACCAGCGTGTCGTAGCCCGTACGGCCCTCGCGGTCGACGAGACCGGCGACGAAGCTGTCGGCATGAGCGGCGCGGGCGGCCGCGATCATCTCGTCCCGGCTCGATTCCGGGCGGCCATAGAGGATGTTTTGCGCGATCGAGCGGTGCAGCAGCGAGGTGTCTTGCGTCACCATGCCGATATTGCCGCGCAAGCTTTCCTGCGTCACCCCGGCGATGTCCTGACCGTCAACCAGAATGCGGCCGGATTCGAGATCGTGGAACCGCAGCAGCAGATTGACCAGCGTCGATTTGCCCGCGCCCGAGCGGCCGACCAGCCCGACCTTTTCGCCCGGCGCGATGCGAAGCGAAAAGCCCTCGATCACGCCGCCGCCTCTGCCATAGTGGAAAGCGACGTTCTCGAACCGGATTTCGCCGCGCGGCGCATAAAGCGGACCCGCGCCGGGCGCATCGTCGACGAGGCGCGGCTTGGCGAAGGTGCGCATCCCCTCCTGCACCTGACCCACGCTGTCGAATATGCCGATCGCGGTCCACATCACCCAGTTGGACATGGTGACGATGCGCACGGTGAGGCCGATGGCGATGGCGACATCGCCGAGCGTTACGGCGGCGACGCTCCACAGCCAGATCGAGAGGCCGCCGGCGACGACAATGACGACGCTGTTGCCGAGCGAAACAAACAGGTTGAGCCAGGTGATCAGCCGGGTCTGGCGCCGAATCGCGGCGAGGTGGCTCACGAGCGCGTCCTTCGCGTCGGAATCCTCGCGGCTCATTCGCGCGAACAGCTTGACGGTCTGAATATTGGCGTAGGCGTCGACCACGCGGCCGGTAACGTCGGCGCGCGCGTGCGCGAGCGCCTCCGAGCTGCGGCGAATGCGTGGCACCATCGTGGCCAGGACAGCGAGATAATAGCCGATCCAGACGACGACCGGCGCCGCCAGCCGGAGATCGGCATGGGCGAGCACGGCGAGCGTGGTGAGCGCGAAAGTGGCGACGAACCACAGCGAATCGACGACCTGCACCATCGACTCACGCAAGGACGCCCCTGTCTGCACCACGTTGGAGGCGATGCGGCCAGCGAAGTCGTTGGCGAAGTAGCTCATCGACTGGCGCAATGCCCAGCGATGCGTCTGCCAGCGGATCAGCGTGGTGAAACCCGGCGCGATCGCCTGCTGGGTGACGAGATCATGCGCAAGACCCACCGCCGGCCGCACGATCAGCACCAGCGCGCCCATGCCGAGGAATGTCCAGCGATGGCGTGTGAAAACTTCCGCCGGCGGCGTGGAGCGCAACATGTCGATCAGCGCGCCGGTAAAGCCGAGAATGGTCGCCTCGATCAGCGAGAAGACAAGGCCGAGCGCGATCAGCGCCGCGAGCAAGGGCCAGATCTGGCGGCAATATCTGAGGTAATAGGCCCAGACCGTCGTCGGCGGCATGGATTCGTCATGCGGTCGGAACGGGTCGATCAGGCGTTCGAACAAGGACAACATCAGCGCGGCTCCGCGACGCCAGGCCGCTGCGAGGAAATGGGGTTGCAGGGGCGCCGGCGACACCCCCCCTGACGATTCAGAGGCGCAAAGCCCAGTCGAGCGCCTGTTCGGCGCGATCATTGCCCCAAAACACCTCTTTGTCCGAGGTGACGAAACACGGGGCGCCGGGAAGGCCGAGCGCCTGGGCCTGTTCGCAGGCGGCTTTGAGCGCGGCCTTGTTGTCGGGCGCCTGCGCGCGCGCCAGCGTCGCTTCGGCGTCCTCGCCGATAGCGCGCAAAAGCTCGGCGAGCGAGGCGGGGTCGGAGATGGTGCGGCCCTGCCCGAATTCGGCGGCGTAAACGGCGCGGCTGAAGGCGGCCCGTTTGGCGTCGGGCAACGCCAGCGCCACGCGCGCCGCCAGCAGACTGTTCTGCGGAAACGGATCAGGGCGCGCGAGCGGTAGTTTCAACGCGTCGCACAGCCGTTGCAGGTCGCGCCAC
Source organism: Hyphomicrobiales bacterium (assembly GCA_025358745.1). Taxonomy (GTDB): domain Bacteria; phylum Pseudomonadota; class Alphaproteobacteria; order Rhizobiales; family Beijerinckiaceae; genus Roseiarcus. Next base: position 16,088 of record JANYIH010000175.1, read on the forward strand.
ATGTAACGCCCTTTCACGGGATAGACGTTGAACGGCGAATCGCGCCAGCCCTGCTCCGCAAATAGCGGCCCAAGCAGAAACGGGCGCCAGCGTAGCTCTACGCCTTGCGCGGCGGCGAGCGCTTCGATCCGCATCGCGGCGGGATAGGAATAGGTCGAAGCGAATTCGTACCAAAAATCGATGACGGGCATGGCCGCAGCCTAGCAGGACCACAGCATAGAAACAAAAAAGCATAGAAACAAAAAAGCATGGAAACAAAAAACCGCCCCGCGTCGAACGCAGGGCGGCCATGCCGAGATCGCTGTGGGAAGTTCGGCTTACTTCGGCGCGTCGGCGGGGGCGGCGTCGCCGGCCGGCGCGTCCATCTTGTCCATCTTCATCTTCTTCGACATGTGATGCTTGCCGTGATGGTGCTTACTGGCGTGATGCTTGTGCATCTTATGCATCTTATGCATCTTGTGCTCCTTCATCGGCTTGGCGTCGACCGCCGGCGCGGCCGTGTCGGCGGCGGGCGCCGGCGTGGCAGGCGCGGCGTCTTCGGCGAAGGCGGCGATGGGAGCGAAAGCGAGCGCGGCGGTCAAGCCGAAAGCGGCGAGCATCTTGATCATTCGTGGCCTCCAGAATCGATTTCCAACTCAGACGTCGGATGAGGCGCACGCTTAGCGGTTCGACATGAATTGGACATGAACGGAAATTTGGCTCCCGTTTGACGCAGCTGACGCCGCGCGTTTAACGGAATGGAACGGAGAGCCGCCCATGTCGCACAATACGTTCGGTCATCTGTTCCGCATGACCACCTATGGCGAGAGCCACGGCGCGGGCATCGGCTGCGTGATCGACGGCTGCCCGCCGATGATCCCGCTCGACGTCGCCGACATTCAGGCCGATCTCGACCGCCGCCGGCCGGGAACCTCGCGCTTCACGACCCAGCGGCGCGAGCCCGACGAGGCGCGCATCCTCTCCGGCGTGATGATCGACGAGCGGACGGGTAAGCAGGTGACGACGGGGACGCCGATCGCCATCCACATCGACAACGTCGATCAGCGCTCCAAGGACTATGGCGACATCAAAGACAAATACCGGCCGGGCCACGCCGATTACGTCTATGACGCCAAATACGGCGTGCGCGACTATCGCGGCGGCGGCCGCTCCTCGGCACGCGAGACGGCGGCGCGGGTGGCGGCGGGCGCGGTGGCGCGCAAGGTGATCCCCGGCGTCAGGGTGCGCGCGGCGCTGGTGCAGATGGGCAAGCTGCAAATCGAGCGCGCGAACTGGGATTGGGACGAGGTCGCCCGCAACCCGTTCTTCACGCCGGACGCGGAGGCGGTCGGCAAGTTCGTCCATTATCTCGACGCGATCCGCAAGGCCGGCTCCTCGGTCGGCGCGGTGCTGGAAGTGGTGGCCGAGGGCGTCCCCGCCGGCTGGGGCGCGCCGATCTACGGCAAGCTCGACGCCGAGATCGCCAGCGCGCTGATGAGCATCAACGCAGTCAAGGGCGTTGAGATCGGCGACGGCTTCGCCGCCGCGGCGCTGACGGGCGAGGAGAACGCCGACGAGATGCGCGCCGGCAACGACGGACGCCCGCGCTTTCTGTCGAACCACGCGGGGGGGATTCTCGGCGGCATTTCGACCGGCCAGCCGATCGTCGCCCGCCTCGCCGTCAAGCCGACCTCGTCGATTCTGGCGCCGCGCCAGACCGTCACGCGAGCCGGCGAGGAAGCCGACATCGTCACCCGAGGCCGCCATGACCCCTGCGTGGGCATCCGCGCCGCCCCGGTGGCGGAGGCGATGTTGGCGATCGTGCTGGCGGACGCGTTTCTACGCCATAGGGGGCAGATCGGACCGTGACCCCCGCCCCGCTCGCCGACCGCCTGCGCCCGCAAACCCTCGACGAGGTCGCCGGCCAGACGCATCTGACGGGGCCGGACGGCGCGCTGACGCGGGCGTTGGCCGCCGATACGCTGGGCTCGATGATCTTCTGGGGGCCGCCGGGGACGGGCAAGACCACGGTCGCGCGGCTGATCGGCGCCAAGGCGCAGGCCGAATTCGTGCAGGTCTCGGCGATCCACACCGGCGTCGCCGATCTGAAGAAACTGTTCGAGGCGGCGCGGACCCGGCGCGGCGAGGGGCGCCGCACGGTGCTGTTCGTCGACGAGATCCATCGCTTCAACCGGGCGCAACAGGACAGTTTCCTGCCCGTGATGGAGGACGGCGCGATCTCGCTGATCGGCGCGACCACCGAGAACCCCTCGTTCGAACTCAACGCCGCGCTGCTGTCGCGGGCGCGGGTGCTGGTGTTCAAGCCGCTCGACGCGGACGCCGTCGCACAATTGCTGGCCCGCGCCGAGGCCGAGACGGGCCAGCCGCTGCCGCTCGACGAAGGCGCGCGGGAAGCGCTCATTGGCATGGCCGACGGCGACGGGCGGGCGGCGCTGACTTTGGCCGAGGAAGTCTGGCGGGCCGCGCGGCCGGGCGAAAACTTCGACACGGGCGGCCTGAGCGAGATCGTGCAGCGCCGCGCGCCGATCTACGACAAGGCGCAGGACGGGCATTACAACCTGATTTCGGCGCTGCATAAATGCGTGCGCGGCTCCGACCCGGACGCCGCGCTGTATTATTTCGCGCGGATGCTCGACGCCGGGGAGAACCCGCTGTTTCTCGCTCGCCGCATCGTGCGGATGGCGTCGGAGGACATCGGCCTGGCCGACCCGCAGGCGCTGGTCGTCGCCAATGCGGCCAAGGACGCATACGATTTTCTAGGCTCCCCCGAGGGGGAACTCGCGATCGCGCAAGCGCTGGTCTATTGCGCGACGGCGCCGAAATCGAACGCGCTCTATACCGCCTTCAAGTCGGCGCAGGCGCTGGCGGCGTCCAGCGGCTCCCCGGCGCCGCCGAAGACCATCCTCAACGCACCGACCAAGCTGATGAAGCGCGAAGGCTACGGGGCGGACTACGCCTACGACCACGACCAGCCCAACGCCTTCTCCGGGCAGAATTACTGGCCCGACGCGATTGGCCGGCGAAAGCTTTACCAGCCGGTCGAGCGCGGATTCGAGCGCGAGGTGAAGAAGCGGCTCGACTATTGGGCGCGGCTGAGAGCCGCGCGGGAAAGCTAGGCGCCCTTAGGCGCCGAAGTGAATCGGCGAAGACGAAGCCTAGGACGTTGCGGTGGAATTTAAAGCGGAGTGCGACGGAGAGGAACCGCCGGCGGCGATTGGAGGGATCGGTCGATTAAAGTCGATCTGGACTTGGCCAGGAATCTGGTAGCGCGACGAACCCGCCGAGTTGGAAGGCGAGGAGGCGCCATCGCTCGCTTCCGAAGGGTCCGGCTTGAGTTGGGCGAGAAAGGCAGCAAGACCTGGCGAGATCGAAACCCCTTTGGCGCCGCTCAAAGGGGTGGACGAGTCGGGGGAACTGGCGGCGGTTGAGGAGGATGAGTTGTTTCCTCCCGATTTCGTCGATGCCGACGAAGGCTGGTGACGCATGATCTGATACAGCAAACTCGGCTGGCTATTGCCATTCACGGATATGGACATGGTCGTCTCCGAACTGGACGGCCGCGCGTGGCCGCGAAGGAGCGTCCTGCCCTGCGGAGCTTGCAGGAGACTTGTCGCCCTACCCCTTCACCGCGAACGGCGCCGCCAGTTTCTTCACCGCGGAGGAGGCGGCGACGACGTTTCGGTTGGCGAAGGCTTCGTGATTGGCCTCGATCTGGTCGGGGTCGTAGAGATAGTTGACCATCACGCCGAGCGATTGCCGCAGGCCCGCCGGCGACAAATCTCCGCGCGCGTTGATGCGTTCCAGCCGCGCGCCGTTGCCTAAATGGAACCGCGCGACGGGGTCGATCACCCGGCCCGACGACGTGCGCGCCTGCAGGAAATAGGCCGCCGCCAGCACGGAAAGCGTGCGGTCGGCGCTCTCCGGCGCTTCGCCGGCCTCGATCGCCTCCAGCACGCGACGCGGCTCCGCGCCCAGGAAGCGGGAGGTCTCGTCGGCGCGCTCCTGCGCCAACCAGCGCGCAAAGCCCGGCACGGGTGAGAGCGTGACGAAAGTTTGCAGGCGCGGCAATTCGCGCTTCAGATCCTCGACCACCTGTTTGATGAGGAAATTGCCGAAGCTGACGCCGTTGAGCCCCGCTTGCGCGTTGGAGATCGAATAGAACACGGCCGTCGTCGCGCTCTGCGGCGCAAGCGCTGTGCGGTCGGACGCGAGCAACGGCTGGATCGCGTCGGGGATGGCCGAGGTCAGCGCCACTTCGACGAATATCAGCGGCTCGTCGGCCAAGGCGGGGTGGAAGAAGGCGTAGAGGCGGCGGTCGGGCGGATCGAGCCTTCGGCGCAGCTCGTCCCAATTCGAGATTTCGTGCACCGCTTCGTAACGGATGATCTTTTCCAGGATGTTGGCGGGCGTGGTCCATTCGATCCGGCGCAACACGAGAAAGCCCGGGTTGAACCAGGAGGCGAACAGGTGGCGGAAATCGCGGTCGAACGCTTCGAGCGCCGCGCCTTCCTTCAGCGCCGTCAGCAGCGTCTCGCGCATTTTCACCAAAGCGAACGTTCCGCCCGAGGCGTGATTGAGGCGGCGAATCAGCTCCTGCCGCACCGGCTCGGCGCGGGCGAACAAGTCGGCCGCTTGAGCCGGGTCCGGCGCGTCGAGAAAGGCGCGCGCGGCGGCGCCGAGGGCGACGAGGTCGGGGCCATAGACGGCGCTGGCGCGTTCGAGAAACGCGCGCTTGTCAACGACGCTCAAAGCGGAAAAGCCCGCCAGCAGCGTCGCTGCGGTCGCCGCGCCCGAGGCCTCGCCGCGACCCGACAGCAGCCTGCCCGCGAGCTCGATCAGGGCGTCGACGCCGAGCGGCGTGGCGCGCTTGATGCCGACGAGCGCGCGGCCGCGATTGGCCACGCTCTGCCAGAGGCCGGCGATATATTCGAAATGGGTGCTCGTATCGGACATCGCCAGGCTTATCCTGAGAAGGCGCCCCTTCTCTAGCAAAGCCCGGGCCGCGCGTCGCTATGCGGCGCGCGCGCGCTGCGGCGCGTCGGCGATCTGGAACCGGGCCACCAGCGCGCTGAGCTGCGCGGCTTCGCCCTCCAGGGCTTTCGCGGTTTCGGCGGAACGCTGCGCGATGGCGGCGTTGGCCTGCGTGAGCTGGTCCATCTGGCGGACCGCCGAATTGACCTCGCCCAGGCCAGAGGCTTGCGCCTTCGAGCCATTGGCGATGTCGCCGACGATGCCCGAAAGCTGCCTGACTTGATCGACAATGCGCGTCAGTGCGACGCCGGTGCGGCTGACGAGATCGACGCCCAGCTTGACGCCCTCATTCGAGGTGGAGATGAGCACGCGGATGTCCTTGGCGGCCTGACCAGAGCGCAGCGCGAGCGCGCGGACCTCCTGCGCGACGACGGCGAAGCCCCGTCCCGCGTCGCCCGCGCGCGCGGCCTCGACGCCGGCGTTGAGCGCGAGCAGATTGGTCTGGAACGCGATTTCGTCGATCAGGCCGACGATCTGGCTGATTTTGTCGGCGCTGTCGGCAATCGCGCGCATGGCGACGATGGCCTCGTTGACCACATCCGCGCTGCGGGCCGCATCGGAATCGGCCGCGGCGACGAGGGTGCGCGCGTTGGCGGCGCCGTCGGAGGCTTGTTTGGAACTCGTCGTGATCTCATTGAGCGCGGCGGAAGTTTCCTCCAGATTCGCCGCCTGCTGTTCGGAGCGCTGCGACAAGTCGCCGGCGGATTGACTGATCTCGGCGGAAACTTCGAGGATCGAGCGGCCCTGCGCGACCAATTCGCCGATGGCTTGCGACAGCGTATCCGCAGCGCGCTCGAAATTGATCTTCAACGCGCGATATTCGCTCGGGAACTCCTCCGTGATGCAGTGGGTAAGATCGTTCTCGGCCAACCGCTCCAGCGCGTTGGCGAGGCTGTCGACAACGATGCGCTGACTGGCGGCGGCGTCGGAAGCGCGCGCGGCGATGCGGCGAGACTCGTCGGCGGTGCGAAATCGCGCGGCGAGCGCCTCGCGTTCGATGCCGTTCTTCTGCTCGATGGCGGCGTCGAGGACGTAGAGCGCGCCGAGCATCCGAGCGACTTCGTTGCGCTCGGAAGATTGCGCGGCGGCGCCGGCAGGGGCGGACATCGGCACGCCGACGAAGATCGCGCCGATGGTCTTATCGTCTTGTGTGATCGGTTCGTAAATCGTGATGTATTCGTGGCCGAGGATCTCGGTCTGACCTTGAAACATTGCGCCTTCGCCGAACATTTTTTCGTAAACCGGCACGCGGGCAAGTTTCGTGCCGACGGCGCGCGCGCCGGAATCGGTCATGACGTTGGTGGCGATTCTGACGTCGCCGAGGAACACGGTCGCGACGCCGCCGAAGCGGCGCTTGATGTCATCTACGACCTCAGCGTCGTTGTTCACGAGATAGTCACCGAAATAGAGCTTGTCGCTGACGACGCGCGGGGCGCCGCGCGCGGTGAGCGCGGCGCGCAACCCGGCGAGATTAGCTTCGAGCCGCATTTGCAATTGTGTGGCGCGGGCGTATTGCTCGGTCGCGCCAGCGAGCGTAGCGAGGCGCGTGGCGACGCCGGAGACGGGCAGCGCGACGCCGCGCCGTAGGCTGGCGAAGGCGACGATCTGCCCCAGCGCGAGCAACCCGATGACGCCGAGGACGATCGCCATCGCCCGTTGCAATTGGGCGGTCAGCGCGACTTCGTTGAGGGCGACAAAGGCGTTCGACCTAGTGACAGCCTCGTCGATAATCGCGCGGTGACGGGTGTAGTGCTGGCTAATTCGGCTAAACGCGGCGGCGAGCCTGAGCCGGTCGCCAGCTGCGGCGGCGGAAAGGAAGTTGTCGTCGATTTCGCGCCACATCGCCTCGGCTTCGTCGCCTGCGGCGTCTACGATCTCGGCCTTGAGCTCGGCGGGCAGCGAGCTGAGGCGCCAATAGTCGCGGCGTTCGACAAAACCCTTGCGCAGCGCGACGAGTCGCGCCTTGTGCTCGGCGAGTTTGCCCTCGCCATTATAGATCAGATTGGCCTGCAGATAGGGTTCGATGGCGTATTCTGGCGGCGGCAGGATGTCGCCCAGAAGGTCCTTGCCGGTGACAATGCGTTGATATATCGCGCCGCCGATTCCCATGGCTTTGAACGCCAGCACGGTTGTCGCGCCGACGACGGCAACGCCCAGCATGAACAACACTCCGCCAGCGGCGAGCATGTTGCCGATGGTTAAATTGCGGAGAAAGGTGCGTATTGTCGTCACATGTCGCTCCCGCAGGCGCGCGTGCGCCCGCTTGTTTCGGATACGTTGGGGACATGTGGCCTTGCGCCACGCCGACGTGTTGCGGACATGCAGCGGCGCAATATACGCGCCGACGTCGCCGCGAACTTAGGCGTCGAGCGTTGACGGCTCGTTAATGCTAGGCCTGCCTGCTGACCCAATCAGACAATTCCCGACACGGCGCCGAGGACTGCCGGCCGCTCCCGCGTCTTTTGCGCGCGATAGCCCGATTGCCGATAGAGGCTTATCGGATCGAGCGCCCCGCGCTTGCGCCGCCGCGCCTCGGCGAGAATCGGCGACACGTCGGTGAGGAAGCCGGCCTTCAGCAGGCGATGCGCGCCGAGCGCATCGTTTTGCGCTTGCGCGAGCCCAAGCGCGGCGCGGTCGACCAGCAGCGCCTGCGCATAGGCGCGCACGACCTCCATCGCCGATTGCATCAGGCTCTCGATCGGGTCGGTGACGTTGTGCGACTGATCGAGCATGTAGGCGGGATTGAAGCCGGGGGCGTTTCGGGCCGCCGCGTCGACGAGTTCGTTGAACACGAGGAACAGGCGGAACGGGTCGATCGAGCCGGCGTCGAGATCGTCGTCGCCATACTTGCTGTCGTTGAAATGGAAGCCGGCGAGGCGGCCGACGCGGATCAGGCGCGAGACGATCTGCTCGATATTGACGTTAGGCGCGTGGTGGCCGAGATCGACCAGGCAGGAGGCTTTAGGCCCCAAAGCCTGCGCCGCCATCAGGCTCGACCCCCAGTCGGAGATGACGGTGGAATAGAACGCCGGCTCATAGAGTTTGTGTTCGAGGAACAGGCGCCAGTCCGCGGGCAGGCCGGCGTAAATCTGCGCGCTCGCTTCCAGATAGAGATCGAAGGCGCGGTTGAGGTTGGACTGGCCGGAGAAATTGGCGCCATCGCCGATCCACACCGTCAGCGCCTTCGAGCCGAGCTTTTTGCCGATCTCGATACATTCGAGATTATGCGCGATGGCTTGGGCGCGCACGGCGGCGTCGGCATGGGTCAGCGAGCCGAACTTGTAGGAGTGCGTCTGGCCGAGCTGGTCCTGAAACGTGTTGGAGTTGACGGCGTCGAAGCTCAAGCCCCGCGCGCGGGCGAATTGCGCGAGTTCGGAATAGTCGCTCACCTTGTCCCAGGGGAAATGCGGCGAGCAGGTCGGCGTCGCGCGCGCGAGCTGGTTGACCACGGCGCAATCGTCGAGTTTGTCGAAGATGTCGCGCGGCTCGCCGGGGCCGGGAAAACGGGCAAAGCGCGTGCCCCCCGTTCCGACTCCCCAGGTCGGCACGGCGACGGCGAAGGCGGCGACTTCCGCCGTGATCGCCTCGATGTCCTGGCCGGCGCGGGCGAGCTTTCGTTGCAGCGCGCCGTATTCGTCCTCATGCGCATTTTGCGCTTTGGCGTTGGCTTCCGCGATCAGCGCGTCGGGGATGAGGTGGGACATGGGCTCGCTCCCTTAGCGCGTGAACGCCTGCGCGTTGCCGGCGTCGACGTTGAGGATGTTGCCGGTCGATTTCGCGCTGAGGTCGGAGGCGAAGAAATAGACCGCCTCGGCGATGTCTTCGGGATAGACCGAGAGTTTCAGCAGCGAGCGCTGGCGATAGACCTCTTCAAGCTGGTCCTCGCTCACCTTGTTGGAGACGGCGCGCTGCTGGCGCCATTCGCCGGCCCAGATTTTCGAGCCGCGCAGCACCGCGTCGGGGTTCACGGTGTTGACGCGAATTCCGTAAGGCGCCCCCTCCAGCGCGAGGCAGCGCGCGAGGTGGATTTCCGCCGCCTTGGCCGCGCAATAGGCCGAGGCGCCGGCGGAAGCCGCCATGCCGTTCTTGGAGGCGATGAACACCATCGATCCGCCAAAGCCCTGATCTTTGAGGATGCGGTAGCCGGCGCGGCTCGACAGGAAATAGCCGGTGGCGAGGATAGCTATATTGCGGTTCCAGAGTTCGAGGCTGGTGTCCTCGAAGGCGGCGGCCGAGGCGATGCCGGCGTTGCAGACGACGATGTCGAGGCCGCCGAAGCCGTTCAACGCCTCGCGAAACGCGGCTTCGACGCTGACCTCCGACGTCACGTCCACCTCGACCCCGGCGACCGCATCCCTGCCGAAGCGCTTGCCGAATTCGGCGACGCGGGCGGCCAGACTGTCGCGGTCGATGTCGGCCAGCACGACGCAGGCGCCCTCCCCCATCAACCGCTGGGCGATCGCCGAGCCGATGCCCCCCGCGCCGCCGGTGATGAGCGCGACGCGGCCGGCGAGCGCTTTGGGTTTGGGCATGCGCTGGAGCTTGGCTTCCTCCAGCAACCAATATTCGATGTTGAACGCCTCCTGCTCGGCCAGGCCGACATACTGGCTGACGCTGGACGCGCCGCGCATGACGTTAATGGCGTTGAGGTAGAATTCGGACGCGATGCGCGCCGTCGCCTTGTCCTTGGCGAAGGTCAACATGCCGACCTGCGGGATCAGATAGACGACGGCGTTGGGATCGCGCATCGCCGGCGAGTTGGAATGTTTGCAGCGCGCGTAATAGGCGGCGTAATCGGCGCGGTAGGCTTCGAGCGCGGCGTCGAGCGCGGCGGCGTCGGAATCATGTGGCAGCACCAGCGGGCGGATCTTGGTGCGCAGGAAATGGTCCGGGCAGGAGGTGCCGAGCGCGGCCAGCGCTTTGAGATCGCGCGAATTGACGAATTCGAGCACCTCCGCCGCGTCGGTGAAATGGCCGACCTTGCGCTCGGAGGCGGAGATGCGGCCGCGTATGGCGGGCGCGAGCCTCGCGGCGATGGCGCGGCGTTGATCGGGCGGCAGGGCCATTGCCACGGCGCCGCCGAAGGCGGGCTCGCTCGTATGGGCGGCGAGCCAGGCGACGGCCTCGTTGATAATGCGGATCGTCGTCCCGTAGCATTGCTTCGAGGTCGGCCCCCAGCTGAACAGCCCGTGCCCGCCTAGCACGACGCCTTCCAGTTTTGGATTGTCGCGCGCCATTTTCCCAAGCTTCAGGCCGAGATCGAAGCCGGGGCGCTGCCAAGGGAGATAGCCGAGCTTGCCGCCGAACACGTCTTGCGTGAGCGCCTCCGCATTGGCCGAAGCGGCGAGGGCGATGACAGCGTCGGCGTGGACGTGATCGACGTGTTTGTGCGGCACGAAGCCGTGCAGCGGCGTGTCGATCGAGGCGGCGCGGGTATTGAGGTTGAAGGTGCAATGGTTGAACAAGGCCACCATCTCATCCTCGTGCTCAAGGCCGCGATAGACGTCCTTCAACCCCAAGAGTTTATCGAGATAGAGCGTCGAGAAACCGTCGCGCTTCATCGAGCCGATATCGCCGCCCGAACCCTTGACCCACAGCACCTCGACTTGCAGGCCGGTCAGCGGGTCTTTCTCCATGACCTTGGCGGAGGTGTTGCCGCCGCCGAAATTGGTGA
>JANYIH010000197.1 GCA_025358745.1 Hyphomicrobiales bacterium
TCTTGCGGATCGCCTCGATCTCCAGAAAATCGATGATCTCCTCGCAGACCTTGCGATGCTCGATTTCCTCGGCGCGCGCCGGGCCAAAGCGCAGCGCCTGCCAGAACAGGCCCTTGTGCATCTTGAGGCCGCGTCCGGTCATGATGTTGTCGAGCGTCGTCATGCCCTTGAACAGCGCGACGTTCTGAAACGTGCGCGCGATGCCTTGGCTGGCTGCTTCATGCGGGCGCATCCGCGCGCGCGTCTTGCCCTGAAACGTGATCTGCCCCGCCTGAGGATGATAGAATCCGTTGATGACGTTCAGCATCGACGTTTTGCCCGCGCCATTGGGGCCGATGATGGCCCGGATCTCGCCTTCGCGGATGTCGAACGAAACGTCGGAGATCGCGCGCACGCCGCCGAACGACAGCGAAACGTTCTGCAACTCAAGCAGCGGGCTCATGCCGCCCTCGCGCGCGGCGAAGCGGGCGCAAATATCGGCGCCTCCTGGATGCGCGACCGCCCTTCGAGCCGACCCTTGCGGCCGTCCTCATAGATGATTTCCGCCGAAATCGCCGCTTCGTCGGCGCCGCTGTAGAGCCCCTCCACCAGCGGCGCATAGCGCTCGGCGATGAAGCGGCGGCGCACCTTTTGCGTGCGCGTCAGCTCGCCGTCGTCGGCTTCGAGTTCCTTGGGCAGAATGAGGAAGCGGCGGATCTGCGCGCCGGCCATCGCCGGCTCTGCGCTGAGCGCGCGATTGACCGCCTCGACATGGGCGCCAATCACCTTCGCCACTTCCGGGTGGCCGGCGAGTTCCTGATAGGAGGCGTAGGCGACGCCGTTGCGCTCGGCCCAGTTGCCCACGCTCGCCAGTTCGATGTTGAGCATCACCGTCACGAATTCGCGGCCATGCCCGATCGCCACCGCCTCGCGAATGTCGGCGAAGAATTTCAGCTTGTTCTCGATATATTTGGGCGCGAACAACTGCCCGTTGGCCAGGCGGCCGACATCCTTGGCGCGGTCGACGATCTTCAACTGCCCGTCGGGCTCGAACAATCCGGCGTCGCCCGTCTTGACGAAACCGTCCGGCGTCAGCGCTTCCGCCGTCTTTTCCGGCTCCTGGAAATAGCCGACGAACATGCCCGGCGATTTGAACTGCACCTCGCCGTCATCTGACAGCCGCACCTCGACGTTGGGCGCCGGCGGCCCCACGGTGTCCGAGCGCACCGCGCCGTCGGCCTGCACGGTCACATATAGAAACGCCTCGGTCTGCCCGTAGAGCTGTTTCAGGTTGAGCCCCAACGAACGGTAGAACGCGAACAGATCGGCGCCGATCGCCTCGCCCGCGGTATAGGCGACGCGGATGCGGGTGAAGCCGAGCGTGTTCTTCAAGGGTTCGTAGATCAACAGCCGCCCCAGCGCGTAGTGCAGCCGGGCGGCGAACGGCACGGGCTGGCGGTTGACGATTCTTTCGCCCCAGCGCTTGGCGACGCCCATGAAATGCCGGAACAACCAGCGTTTGGGCCGGCTGGCGTCCTCCATCCGGATCATCACCCGGGTCAGCAGCGCCTCGAACACGCGCGGCGGCGCGAAATGATAGCTCGGCCCGATCTCGCGCAAGTCCTCGGCCGCCGTCGCCGCGCTCTCGGGGCAGGACATGCAGAAGCCGGCGACATAGCCCTGCGCATAGTTGAGATAGTGATCGCCGACCCAGGCGAGCGGGAGATAGGCCAGCACCTCGTCGCGGTCGGTCAGATTGTCGAACGCCACCGTGTCGCGCGCGGCGGCGATGCAGCGCTCGCCCGTCAGCACGACGCCCTTGGAGCGGCCGGTGGTGCCCGACGTGAACAGGATCACGCTGGGGTCGGAGCCCTGTCCGGCGTCGATCCGGGCGTCCATCGCCCGCGCCGCGTTCGCATCGGCGAGCCGCGCCCGGCCCGCCGCCAGCACCGTGTCGAGCGCGCCAAGGCGCGGGTCGTCGTAATCGTCTAACCCGCGCGGCTCCTCGTAAAGCACGCGCTCGACGCCAGGCAGACGAGGAAGGATCGACAGCATCTTGTCGACCTGCTCCTGATCCTGAACGACGATGAATTTCGCGCCGGCCAGCTCCAGCACGCCGGCGATCTCGTCGGCCACGGCGTCGGCGTAGAGCGGCACGGGGATCGCGCCGAGCATCTGCGCCGCCGTGATCGTCCAATAGAGCTTTGGCCGGTTGGCCCCGGCCACGGCGACGCGGTCGCCCCGGCTAAGGCCGTCGTCGGCCAGACCCTGCGCCAGCGCGCGCGTCTCCTCGTAGGCCTGCGCCCAGCTCCAGCTGCGCCAGACGCCATATTCCTTCAGGCGAAACGCCGGCCTCGCGCCGCGCACCCAGGCGTTGACGCGCATGAGCTTGGCGAAAGTGTCGTCCGACCCGGCAGTTTTCGGCGCGCCCCCCAATGCGTTCCCCCTTGTTGGCGCGGCGACATCATCAGGCCCGGCCGCCGCTGCAAAGCCCTACGAAAGTTTAGCGGCGGCGCGGCGCGCCAGGACTGGCCCGGAGGGGACGATTCCGAGGGGTTAGGCGCCAAAAGGTGTCCTTGCCGATAGTGCGGTATCAAGATACCGCATGCGGGGATCACGCTTACGGGACCGCGCTCGATCTCCACCGGCGCTTTGGCGACCTTTTGGCGCGGCGCGGGCGGCGGCGAGGCTCGCCGTTTTGTAAGGCTTGCGTCGCGGCGGGGGATCGGCCATAAGCCGGCGCCAGTCGGAGTGTAGCGCAGTCTGGTAGCGCACCTGCTTCGGGAGCAGGGGGTCGGAGGTTCGAATCCTCTCACTCCGACCATTGTTGCCTTTAATACCCTGAGGGTGCAACGGATTTTCGGCTTGCCCCTCGCGCCGATCCCACAGGGCGGGGCCTCAGAAACGCCGCGAACGAAGGCGATGACAGGCTGGCGAGCGCCATGCACCTGGCGGGTGCAGACGCGGTCAAGTCTTGCGCTCAGCAAATTCGCTCCTATATGAAACTCTGAGTTTTTAAGACGACAACTTGGTTTGCGCTGCAATGCGCTCGCTAACGACCTCCTCCGAAAAATTCGATTTGCGTTGAACGCGCGCAGGCGCGGACGATCACCATAACTACGTGTTGAAGGATACTCCCATGGCTACGGGAACAGTGAAATGGTTCAACGGCGAAAAAGGCTACGGCTTCATTCAGCCTGACAATGGCAGCAAGGACGTTTTCGTCCACATCTCGGCTGTCGAACAGGCGGGGATGCGCTCGTTGAACGAAGGCGACAAGTTGACCTACGAGGAAGTCGCCGACCGCAAGAGCGGCAAGGTTTCGGCCGGAAATCTCCAGGCCGCCTGACAAGGCTCCACGGAGCCGCCGACCACGGATGTACTGGCGGCGCTTCGTCAGCCAAGCAGGAGCCTCGGGCGTTGCGCCCGGGGCTTTTGCCTGTCTGAGCTATCGCAACGCCTCGACTATGAGAGGACCAACGTCATGCCCGCCACGAATGATCTCGGCGTCAAACGCCGCTGTTTGAGTTGCGCCGCGGCGTTTTTCGACCTGGGCCGGACGCCGATTTTGTGCCCCAAATGCGGCGTCGATTTCAAGGTCGTCGAACTGCCCAGAAGGTATCCCTTGTCGCCCACTGGCGCGACGACGCCGCGGTTCAATCGAAAATAATACGGTCCGCGCGGCGCTCTCTCGCGCGCCGCCGCCGTCGGCGACTTCCCCCGCTTCCTCGCCTGACGCGCGCGGCAAACCAGCGCCTATCGCCGCTCTTAGGAAATCGTGTCCGTCTATTGGGCAAGATTGGACAGGAGGTCGGAGTTTAGGGCCAAGTTCCTGTTTTCATTGGCGCGCCCAAGGGGAATCGAACCCCTGTTTTCGCCGTGAAAGGGCGACGTCCTGGACCGCTAGACGATGGGCGCGCAAGACAGGCTCAGCCCGTCGGCGCTCCCTATAGAGAGACGGGGGAGAAAGGGCAAGGGTTCCGCTTGCGCGCGCGAGGGACTATATGCCGCGGCAAGGCCCATTCCAAACGCCCCAAGCGGCCGAACGAGGAGAATTCATGCGCGCCATCCGCATCCACAAAATCGGCGGTCCCGAGGTCCTGCAACTCGAAGAGATCGACCTGCCCGCACCCGGCCCCGGTCAGGCAAGCGTGCGCAACCGCGCCATCGGCGTCAATTATCTCGACATCTATTTCCGCACTGGACTCTATCCCATGCCTCTCCCCTTCACGCCCGGCGCGGAAGGGTCGGGTGAAGTGACGGCGGTCGGTTCCGGTGCGGAAGGGTTCAAAGTCGGCGACCGGGTCGCTTATGTGACGACGCCGGGGTCGTATGCCGAAGCGCGCAACGTCGACGTCAAG
>JANYIH010000220.1 GCA_025358745.1 Hyphomicrobiales bacterium
GATCGTTCGCGATGGCGAGCGAGGCGGGCCTATCGCCCCTCGTCTCGCTGGTCGCGGCGCCCGCCGTTTCGGCGGCGCTGGGGTGGCTCGTTTATGCGCTGCTGTTGCGCCGGCTATTGGCGTCGACCGAACTGGCGCGCCGCCTCGAAGCCAATTCGCTGATTCTGTTCTACGGCGTTTCGGTCATCCTTCAGAACGTCGCTTCGCTGGCGTTCAGCTCCACTGCCCGCAGTTACAGCTATCTCTCGGAGATCCATCATTTCGCCGACGTCTCCGCGACCGGCAACCGGCTGCTCGCGTTAGGCGTCGCGACGGCGGTTTGCGCGGGAGTCGTGCTGTTCCTGCGCTTCCATCTGTTTGGTTGGAGCCTGATGGCCGTGATCGAGCGGCGCGACGCGGCGGCCGTGGTTGGCGTCAACGTCGAGTGCGTGCAGGTGGTGACGATCGCCGCCGGCTTCGCAATCGCCGGGCTCGCGGGCGCGCTGGTCAGCATGACCGAGGAGATCACGCCGTTCATGGGATTTCCGTTCACCATCGCCGCCTTCGTGGTCGTCGTCCTGGGGGGCCTGGGAAACATTTCGGCCGGCGTTGCGACCGGATATGCGCTCGGCTTCGTGGAGACCTTCGGCGTGGCGCTGACGTCGGCGACAAATCGGTCGATCCTGATCTACGGGCTGTTTGTCGGCGCGTTGCTGCTGCGTCCGCGCGGACTTTTCTCGCGGGCCGCTTCATGAGGCAGGCGGCGTTCTGGTTGAGCCTCGCCGCGCTCGCGTTGGCGCTTCCTTCTTTCGCCAGTGACTACGCCCTCGGCGTCGCCTTCAATCTGGCGATGTGGATCGCCTTGACACAGAGCTGGTCGATCCTCTCCGCGCTATCGGGCTACGTGTCGCTCGGCCATGCGTTGTTTGTCGGCATCGGCGCTTATGTGACCGTGCTTGTGTTCAACGTCTGGCCGCTTCCGCTCGCCCTGGCCGCGTCGGCCGCCGCCGCCAGCGGCCTGGCGCTGCTTATAGGCGCGCCGACGCTGAGGGTGCGCGGGCCTTATTTCGTGATCCTGACCTTCGGCATTTCCGAGCTCGTCAAGTTCCTCGTGATGCGTATTGAAACGGCGCTCGGGCAGTTCAGCCGGCTCATCTTCGACGCCCCCCCGGTCACCGCGCTTTATCTCGCAATGGCGGGCCTCGCCTGCGCGGCCACGCTTGCCACTGTCGTTGTGCGCGCCTCGAAGTTTGGCCACGGCCTGATCGCGATCCGGGAGGACGAGACGGCGGCGGAGGCGGTCGGCGTCCCCGTCGCGCGTCTCAAGACGACGGCGTTCGGGCTCTCGGCCGCGATCCCCGGCGCGGTCGGCGGCCTGATCGCGCTGCGCACCAACTATTTCGAGCCGTCGCAGGCGTTCGATCCCTCGGTCTCGTTCTCGATTGTGACGATGGCGGTGGTCGGCGGCTCCGACGATTTCCGTGGTCCGCTCGTCGGCGCGGCGTTCTTCGTCGGACTGTCGGAATTGTTGTGGGCGCGTTTTCCGCAATTCTATATGATTCTGCTCGGCGCCGCGCTGATCCTGTTCACGCTGTTCGCGCCGAAAGGGATCATGGGCCTCGTGGCCCGTCGAAGCGCATGAGCGAGCTGCTGCGCCTGGAGAATGTGACCAAGCGTTTCGGCGGCTTGACGGCGCTGTCCGATGTCTGCGTGTCTGTCCGGCGCGGCGAGATCTTTGGCCTGATGGGCGCCAACGGCGCCGGCAAGACGACGCTGTTCGCGCTGATCGGAGGGCAATTGCGCCCAACCGCCGGGCGCATTCTGTTCAAGGATCAGCCGATCCAGGGCAAACGCCCCGATCAGATATGCAGATTGGGGATCAGCCGGACGTTCCAGATTGTGCGGCCCTTTGCGGGCATCTCCGCACTCGACAACGCCATCGTTTCCTCGCTCTATGGCGCGGCGGCCCGTTCGCGCGCCCAGGCGCGCGAATCGGCGATGGCGGCGCTCGACGCCGTCGGCCTTGCGCCTTTCGCCGATCGTCCGGCTGGCGAGCTGACGCTGTCGGGACAGAAGCGTCTGGAGATCGCGCGGGCGCTGGCCACCGGCGCCGAACTGCTGTTACTCGATGAAGTGTTGGCGGGACTGACCGCCGCCGAGGTCGAGCCCATGCTGGAGACGCTGGCGCAGTTGAGGCGGCGGCGCAATCTGACGATCGTCATCATCGAACATGTGATGGGCGCCCTCATGCGCCTATCCGATCGCATCCTGGCGCTCGACCACGGCGAGGTCATGGCTCTGGGCGAGCCGGCGGCGATCGCGCGCGACGAGCGAGTGCTGGCGACCTATTTCGGGGGCGCCTGAGGCATGGGCGCGCTGCTCTCAATCCGCGATCTCAGGGCCGGCTACGGCAAGCTTGAAATCCTGCACGGCGTCTCGTTCACCGTGGAGGAAGGCTCCATCACCGTGCTGCTCGGCGCGAACGGCGCCGGCAAGACGACATTGATGCGCGCCATCGCCGGCCTCATCCCGGTTCGCGACGGCGTTCTCTCCTATTGCGGAGAGGATCTGGCGCCGATGCCGGCGCACGAGCGGGTCGAGCGGGGCGTCACGCTGTCGCCGGAAGGCCGCATGGTGTTCGCCTCGCTGACTGTGTTGCAGAACCTGCGACTGGGCGCCATTTCGAAGCGCGCGCGAGCGGGCGCCGAGTCGCGCCTTGCCAGTGTATTGCGGCGGTTCCCGCGGCTCGCCGAGCGCAGGAGACAATCGGCGGGCAGCCTTTCGGGCGGGGAACAGCAAATGCTCGCGCTGGGTCGCGCCTTGATGGCGGCGCCGCGGCTGCTACTGCTGGACGAGCCCTCGCTCGGCCTCGCTCCGATCATGGTGAAGCAGATTTTCGCCGCCATTCGAGAACTGCGATCGGAGGGTTATTCTGTATTGCTGGCCGAGCAGAACGCGCAGCTCGCGTTGGAGTTTGCCGACCAGGGTTGCGTGATCGAAAACGGCGCGCTGCGGCTATCGGGACGGGGCGCCGATCTAGCGGCGTCCGACGAGCTCCGAAAGAGCTATATCGGCATTTAGAGCGGTTCCCGCGGAGGCGGAATCGTAAGGGGGATTCCCAAGCCAGCGCGAATCGGATTCACCGTCGACGCCGGGATGGAGGCCGGCAGGGATGGCCAAACC
>JANYIH010000254.1 GCA_025358745.1 Hyphomicrobiales bacterium
CAGAAAGGATAGTTCGCCGCCTGCGCCGCCGCGGTCTGCGTCAGCGCGTTGAACAGGGTCGATTTGCCGACATTGGGCAAGCCGACGATGCCGCATTTGAAACCCATGCGCAGACGTCCAGATGATTGAGATCGGCGCCCTCATGCGCGGCGACGCACGAAAAGGCAAGCGCTGCGACCAGCCTTTGCCGTCGCGCAGCCGCGGCCGTGGTCTCGCGTCGCTAATCTCGACGCGCGGTTTTTCCGCACGGATGGTTTATGTACAGACGAAGAGTGCAAAAGCATTCGCGCTCCGTGCGATAGCAACGACGCGTTGGGAACCAAAATGCACGATATTTTTGTGAAACATACGATTGGAACATTGTCGTCACATCGTAGTTAAGCCAGTCCACAATGCATGGAGACGATGATGCGTTCGATTTTTGCTCTTGCCATGGCCGCCGGCTTGACCCTCGCGGCCCCCGCCTTCGCTCAGGACGCGGGCAGTCCCGGCGCAGTGGGGACGGGCGGCGGTCTGACGGGCAGCAACACGCCCGGTAGCGCCGCAACGGAGATGAAAAAGGGCGATTCGATGAATCGCACGGCGCCCATGGTCGAGGAGCGCGCCGCCGCCCCCGATGGCGCGACCCCGAGCAACCCGGCCCCGGAAACCGTTCGCGGCGACCAGAACGGTCAGAATATGGCGAAATAGCTGCGCTTCTTTTGTAGTGGCGTAGTTTCAATGGGCCCCGCTGGTAGCGGGGCCTTTTCCTTTGGCCAGTCGGGCGAGATTGGCTATATGCGGCAGAGGGGGCCTCCCCCGATAGGAGCGGCCGGCGGTGCGCGAAGGTCAGTTCAGTCGCACGGCCCTGAGCGCGGCGGGTCTGCGCGCCGCGCATCAGACCGCCGACGGCGCCAGTGTGTTCGTCGATCCGCTGGCGGCCAGAATCCTAAGCTCCGATCTGCAAATTCACCTTGAGCGCGCCGCCGACCCCGAGCTGCGGCCCTTGCGGCTGTTCGTCGCCTTGCGCAGCCGGCTTGCCGAGGACAATGCGCGCACCTGGATCGTGCAGGGGACGCGTCAGATCGTTGTGCTCGGCGCGGGCCTCGACACCTTCGCCCTCAGGGTGGAGCCGGTCGAGGGTTTGCGCGTGTTCGAGGTCGATCACGCCGACACCCAGGCCGAAAAACGCAGCCGATTGGCGGTGGCCGGCGTCGCGGCGCCCGCGCATCTCGTCTTCGCGCCGTGCGATTTCGAGCGCGAAAGCCTCGGCGCCTGTCTGGCGGCAGCCGGATTCGACGCGGGCGCTCCGGCGGCGTTCCTGTGGCTCGGGGTGACGCCCTATCTCACGCGCGAGGCTTTCGAGGCGACGCTGCGCCATATCTCGGGGCTCAGCGGCGGCGCCTCGATCGTGTTCGACTACGCCAATCCCACGGAAAGCATCGATTCGCCGGGCCATCGTCTGTTTCATGAGCGGATGGCGGCGCGCGTCGCCGAGTTGGGCGAATCTTTCCGCAGCGCCTTCGCCACGCCCGCGCTGCACGAATTCCTCGCCGCGCTCGGCGCCTCGGAGATCGACGATTACGGGCCTCGCCGCATCGCCGCGTTGTTCAAACATGACGGTCCGCCGCCGCCGGAGAACGGCGGCCATATCTTGCGCGCGGTTTTTCCCGCGCGCTAATTATTCTTTTCAGGTGCGTTCGCGGCGCTGGCGTCTTATGGCCGGGCCCAATGGGGGAGGCCGCGGTGAACGCTCGTCTGCATCAAATGTTTTCGCTCGAAGGGCGGATCGCCCTGGTCACGGGTTCGTCCGGCGGCATCGGCTTCGCTCTGGCGCGCGCCCTGGCGAGCGCGGGCGCGACGGTCGTCGTCAACGGCCGCGACACCGGCAAGGTTGAGACCGCGGTCGCCGCGCTGACCGGCGAAGGACTGGAGGCGTTCGGCGCCGCGTTCGACGTCACCGATCCCGACGAAGTCGCGCAGGCGATCGCGTGGGTCGAAGCCGAGGTCGGCGCCATCGATGTGCTGGTAAACAACGCCGGCATCCAGCGTCGCGCGCCGCTGGAGGATTTCGAGCCGAAAGTCTGGCGCGAATTGATGGCGACCAACCTCGACGCGGTGTTCTATGTCGGCCAGGCCGTCGCCAAGGCGATGATCCCCCGCGGACGCGGCGCCATCATCAACATCGCCTCGGTGCAGAGCGAACTCGCGCGCGCCAATATCGCGCCCTACACCGCTTCGAAGGGGGCGGTGAAAATGCTGACCAAGGGCATGGCTACCGACTGGGGCAAACACGGCTTGCGCGTCAACGCCATCGCGCCCGGCTATTTCCGCACCGAACTCAACAAGGCGCTGATCGCGGACGAGAAGTTCAACGACTGGCTGGTCAACCGCACGCCGATGCGGCGCTGGGCCGACGTCGGCGAACTCGAAGGCGCGGCGGTGTTCCTGGCTTCCGACGCCTCCAGCTTCGTCCATGGACATGTGCTGTATGTCGACGGCGGCATCACCGCCTGTCTGTAGCCAACGCATCGTCGATAAGCGTTCTTTATGGCCCCATTAACCATTTCAATCCAAAGTCGCTGCGGGGCTTGGGGCGAAGGGCGAACATGTCGATAGCAATGGGGCTGCTGGAAATTCTGGCCTGCGCGGCGACGGCTGCGGTGACGACCTATCTGATGATGGAGAAGCGCGAGTTGCGCCAGTTCACCTCCGCCAAGGCCGAAGAGCTGTACACGCTGGTGGAGGCGTTCGATCAGGGTCTCAGCGCCTATTTCTCCAAGACCTGCTCGATGATCGCCGAGGGCTACGCCTACACCTCGAACGGCGACGCCAATTGGTCGAAGCTGATGCAGGAATCGGCGCGCGCGCGGATGCTGATCAGTTTCTACTTTCCCGCTCTGCTGCCCACCGCCAAGCGCGCCGACGCCGCCCTGTCGGCGACCGTCGGCGCGATGCGCCAGTTTCAGGCCAACCGACAGGACGAACCGACGATTCTGGCGCTCGAACAGACGTTGATCGACATGCGCGAGACGCTGGACGCCCTCAAACACGCGGTGGTGATGGCGCATCGCGACGGCGGGCGCCACAAGCTGACGCGCCGCCGACACAAGAGCGCCGCCCAGGCGCTGCGCATGGCGGCGTGAGGCGGCGCGCCGCAATTGCATCCCGCGTGCGCCGTGCTACGGTCGCAAATGAATGGAGCGGGCGGCGCCGGCGTCGCCCGCCTGGAGTTTGAATTTTGGCTTCAACGCAAACGTTGAGCCCGGGCGCCCCGGCGCCGGCGGAGGTTCGTCCGCCTCCGTCGCGGGTCTATGCCGCCCTGGACCTGGGCACGAACAATTGCCGCCTCCTGATCGCGCGGCCCGCCTATGGCGGTTTCCGGGTGATCGACGCTTTCTCGCGCATCGTGCGGCTGGGCGAGGGCCTGACCCAGAGCGGCCGGCTGTCCGACGCGGCGATCGAGCGCACGATGGAAGCGCTTAAGGTCTGCCGCGACAAAATGCGGACCCGTGGGGTTACGCGCGCGCGCCTCGTCGCCACCGAGGCGTGCCGTTCGGCCAGCAATGGCGCGCAATTCCTCCTCGATGTGCGCGACCGGCTCGGGCTGCACCTCGAAATCGTCGACCGCGAGACGGAGGCGCATCTGGCCGCCGCCGGCTGTGGCGAGTTGATCGACGGCAGCGCGCAGGCCACCGTCCTGTTCGACATCGGCGGCGGCTCGTCCGACATCGTCTGGATGACGCGCGGGCCGAATGGCGCGCGGCGCGTGGCGGCGTGGGAATCGCTGCGGCTGGGCGTGGTGTCGCTCGCCGAAACCTTTGGCGGCGACGACGTGACGCCGGAAATCTTCGCCGCCATGACCGCGCGGGTCGATTCGGAACTCGCCCCTTTCGCCAAACGGGTGTCCGCCGAGCGGCGCTGCGAGCGGTTCCATCTGCTCGGCACCTCCGGCACGGTGACGACGTTGGCCGGCGTGCATCTCGATCTGCCGCGCTACGACCGCCGCGCGATCGACGGGCTGTGGCTGACGCGCGCGCAAGTGGACGGCGCGATCACACGGCTGCGGGCGATGAGCTACGCCGAGCGGGCGGCCAACGGTTGCATCGGCATCGAGCGCGCCGATCTCGTGCTGGCGGGCTGCGCTATTCTGGAGGCGATACGCGGCCGTTTTCCCGCCGAGCGCATCCGCATCGCCGACCGGGGCCTGCGCGAGGGGATTCTCTCGCAATTGATGCACGCCGACCGCGCCCCGTCGCGCTACGGCGCATGAGCGGCGCCGGCGGGTCGGGGCGCGAAGGCGGCCGCGCGCTCAAGACGCGCGTCAAGACCGCGCGCAAGCGCAGCCTGTCCTCGACGCTGTGGCTGGAGCGTCAGCTCAACGATCCCTATGTCGCCAAGGCCCGGATGGAGGGTTTTCGCTCCCGCGCGGCCTACAAACTGAGCGAGATTGACGAAAAGCACCGGCTGTTCAAGCCGGGCGGGCGGATCGTCGATCTGGGCGCGGCGCCGGGCGGCTGGTCGCAGGTGGCGGCCGAGGGGGTGAAATCGCGCGAGGGCAGGGGCCGGGTGATCGGGATCGACCTGTTGGAGATCGAACCGATCGCCGGCGTCGAATTCCGGGTGATGGATTTTCACGATTCCCTCGCGCCCGGCGCCTTGCGCGAATGGCTGGCGGGGCCGGCCGACGGGGTGATGTCCGACATGGCGGCCAACGCCACCGGCCACAGGAAGACCGATCATTTGCGAATCGTCGGACTGGCGGAACTGGCGGTCGATTTCGCCTGCGAGGTTCTGGCGCCGGGCGGGTTCTTTCTGGCTAAGGTGTTCCAGGGCGGCGCGGAGGGGGATCTGCTGGCGCGGCTGAAGCGCGACTTCACCGCCGTGCGCCATCTCAAACCCAAGGCGAGCCGCGCCGACAGCGCGGAAAAATATGTGCTGGCGACAGGATTTCGCGGCGCGGCGCCCGACTGATTCAGCGCAGAATGCCCAGTCCGAGCAGCCCCGACAGGATCAGGAAGATCGCGACGATATAGTTGAGCAGCCGCGGCACGACGAGAATCAGCACGCCGGCGATCAGCGCGGCGAAGGGCTGGATATGCGCGACGCCGAAAGTCATGTGCGGAAAGTGCATGGTCGATCCTGTATCGTTGAGGTCGGGCGGCGCGCGCCGCTTTCCGTCGACGTCCTATCACGTCGGCTTCGCGGATTCGCTGGCGAAGGGCTTATACCGCTTATGGCCAGTCGCATGGAGCCGGAGGGGCAATTTCCACAACCGCGCCCGCGCGGGTTAACCCTAAGATCAGACTTGCGCCATTTCCTTTCTAAATGAGCGATTAAGGGCGTGACAAGCTACGGGGTTAACGATTAGTTATTCGCTTGTGGGTGGCGAGACCGCAACCCCCGGGTTGCGGCAGCGCAACTTGGTCGAAGTTTGCAAGTGGGAAGCGGCTTCGATCTGTTGCGTGGCGTCCGGATCTGTTGCCGAAGCAGAAATCCTGATGAACCGCATTGCTTGCGGGTTCCCGACTGGAGCTCTTGCGTGTCGAAGCTTTATTATGCTGCGCCTAACGCCAATGGTAACTATGTCATCTGGGTGACGGACGGTACAGCCAACGGCACGCACAATATTTTCGGCGGATCGCAGAATTTTGGTGCGCAGACCCCCTACGGCTTTGTCACGCTCGACGCCCAGGTTATGTTCGCCGGGCTCGATCCCAGCGGAGTCACCGGCGTTTGGTCAACGAAAGGATCGGGCGCGACCACTATCGAACTGATCGCGGGCCAGCAAAACGGAGTATTCCTCTTCCCCCAGCAAATGTCGGTTGCTGCCGGCCATGTGCTGTTCAACGGACAGGACGTCAACAACAAGACCGCGCTGTTCTCCACCGCCGGCGTGAGCGGCGACGGGCAAATCCTGTTGGAATACAACAAACCACGCAACCGTTTGACCAGCTTTGGCAGTTTCGCCATCGCCGCCGATTCGGACATCGGCGGCGGCGCGGAGATGTGGATCACCGACGGAACCAGCGCGGGAACGACGTTGATCGCTTCGCAGGGGACCTCCAGCGATTTCGACGACGATTTCGGGCTCGTCCAAGTCGGCGGCTACGCGCTGTTCGAGGCGCCCGATTCGAGCGGATCGCGCGGCCTGTTTTCGATCCACGGCGCCTTAGGGGCCCTGACGCTCTTGCTGCCGGGGCAACAGGGGCTGTTTCAAACTTTGGCGTCCACGCTCACCGTCGCAGGCGACAAGGCGTTCTTCTTCGCCCTCGATTCGAACGGCCGCGAAGATCTTTGGGTCAGCGACGGCACGCTCGGCGGTACGCAGAAATTGCTTTTCAACGCCAGCGGCCCCCAACTCAATCCCTTCGATCTCGCCGCGATCGGCGATTCCTTCGTATTCGATGGCGTCGACAGCGCCGGGGCGACCGGCATTTTCTGGAGCGACGGAACGAGCCTTGGCACGCACGAAGTCGGCGTCGGCGTGCTCGACCAGCACTTCTTCCAGCGGCCGAATTTCACCGCGCTCGGCGCGCTGGCTCTATTCGTCGCGCCCGATCCAAGCGGCGACGTTGGACTGTGGGTGTCGGACGGGACAAATCCGGGCACGAAGGAGATTGAGGCCGGCGCGCAGGGGATTTTCAGCCTCGGGCCGACCCAATTCCTCACCGTGAGCGCGCACGCCTATTTTCAGGGAACCGATTCGACGGGCAATGTCGGCGTCTGGGCGACAGACGGCACGGCCGCTGGCACAGTCGAGATTGCCTCCGGCAAGCAGGGCGCCGTGACCATGGTGCCGCAGGGCATGACCGCCTATGGCGCCAAATTGGCGTTTGTCGGCCGCGATTCGCTCAACCACTACGGCGTCTGGATCAGCGATGGCACGCTGGCGGGCACGACGGAGGCCTTGTCGCTGCCGATTACCGGCAACCTGCCCTATTTCGTGGGCATTGCGGGAACGGACCTGATCGTCGCCGGCTACGATTCCACCGGCAAGCTGGCGCAATGGTCGGTCGACGGCGCGCCGGCCGATACCCGCAAAATCGCCTCCACGGGGGCGCGTGGCCCCGATAACGCTTTCACCTTGCCGACTCACACCGTCAACGACTTCAACGGCGACGGCTCATCCGACGTGTTGTTCGCCAACGGCGCACAATCGCTTTCGACCTGGCAAGTCAATCGCGCTTCGCTGGTGGGCGGGGGAGCGCTTGGGGCGCCGGGCCTGACCTATAGCGCAGTCGCGACCGGCGACACGTTCGGGCAGGGATACGCGAATATCTTTTTCTCCAACGCACAGACGGGCGCGATCTCGTTCTGGCAGATGTTCGGCAGCGCCATCGTGGCGAGCTACTCGCTGGGTTCGCCCGGCGGGACGTGGCGGGTGGCAGGGTCAGGCGATTTCAACTCCGATTTGAAAAGCGACCTCCTGTTTCGCGACAACGCCGGCGATCTCGCGAGCTGGGATATCGCCAATCACGCCCTCGTCGGCGGCGGCGTGATCGGCAATCCGGGGCCGGGCTACACTTTCGTCGGCACGGGCGATTTCAACGGCGACGGCAAGACCGACATCCTGTTCCAGAACGCCAACGGCGCCTACGCAACCTGGTTGATGAACGACACCGCGATCATCGGCGGCGGCGTGATCGCCAATCCCGGTTTCGATTGGGTGCTGCAAGGGGTCGGCGATTTCAACGGCGACGGAACCAGCGACCTGCTGTTCCACAATATCGACACCTCGGCTTATGCGACGCTCGACATCAAGAACAACACGATTTCCGGCGGCGGACAGCTCGGGATCGTCTCGTCGGACTATGTCGTCAAGGCGATCGGCGACTACAACAACGACGGGCGCAGCGATATTCTGTTCCAGAACGTCGCCACGGGCCAGTACGTGTCGTGGTTCATGAGGGACACGACTATTCTCGGCGGCGCGAAATTCGTCTCGCCCGGCCCGACGTTCACCGCACTGCCGTCAACCTCCACCTTGCGGCCGGAATTGCCGGCGCTGGCCTATTTCGAGGACGGCGGTGGCGTTGTTCATAGCTGGGGGGTGTCGCGCGGCGTCGCCGGCGCGGTCGCGTCGCTGGGCTCGGCGAGCGGGCTGACGCTGTTGGGCGCGGGCGATTTCTTCGGCGACGGCCAGCCGGCGCTGCTGTTCAGGAGTTCGGCCGGCGCCTACTCACTGTGGCGCACCAACGGCTCCAGCGTCGTCTCCACGACGACGATCGGCGCGCCGCCGTCATCGCTGCACTTCAGGGCGCTCGGCGATTTCAACGGCGACGGCCGCGCCGACATCCTGTTCCAGAACGCGTTCGGCGACGACATCGTCTGGAGCATGCAGGGCGCCGCCGTCGCCGCCCAGGTCGATCTCGGCAATCCCGGCGTGGGCTGGACGACGATCGCGGCGGCCGATTTCACGGGCGACGGAACCAGCGATATCTTGCAGACCAATTCCGCCGGGCAATATCAGATCCAGGCGGTTGGCGGCGACACCGTGATCGCCGGCGGGGGCGTGCTGAATTCGCCCGGCGCGCAATGGAGCTTCCTTGGGACCGGCGATTTCAACGGCGACGGCAAATCCGACCTTCTGTTCGGCAACAGCGCCCACCAATTCTCGACCTGGGATCTCAGCGGCGCGTCGATCATCGGCGGCGGGACGATTGGCTCGCCGGGCGCGAACTATGTGTTCAAGGGGATCGCCGACCTCAACGGCAATGGCCTGTCGTCGATCCTGTTCTTCAACACCGCCAACAGCACTTATGCGACGTGGGAGATGAACGACACGTCGATCCTGGCGAGCCACCAACTCGGCTCGCCCGGCGCCGGCTGGACGTTCCAGACATTGGTGTGAAGCCTCAGTCCGCGCCGGAAAGGCGGGCAGCGTAGCGCGCCATCTGATCGACTTCGAGATTGACGCGCTCGCCCGCGCGACGCTCGCTCCAGGTGGTGACGGCGAGCGTGTGAGGAATCATCAGCGTCTCGAATTCGTCGCCAGCGACCGCATTGACCGTCAGGGAGGTCCCATCGAGCGCGACCGAGCCCTTGACGGCGACAAAGCGCGACAAGGCGGGCGGGCAACGAAAGCGGAAACGCGACATGCCCTCGAAATCGTCGCGGGCGACGATTTCCGCAACGCCGTCGACATGGCCGCTGACGAGATGGCCGCCGAGTTCGTCGCCGATCCTGAGCGGCCGTTCGAGATTGACGCGGGCGCCGGGGGCGAGCGCGCCGAGCGTGGTGACGGCAAGCGTTTCCGCGCCGACGTCGAAGGCGAGCCGGGCGCCGATATTGCGAGGTTGCAGCGCGACCACGGTCAAGCACGCGCCAGCGTTGGCGACTGAAGCGCCGAGGATGACCGTGGCGGCGTCATAAGCGCAATCGACGACCAGCCGCGCGATGTCGCCTTTACGCGACATTTCCACGACTTGGCCCACATCGCTGACGATTCCGGTGAACATCGGACGGCGAGCAGCGGTCAGTCTTCGCCGACCGCGACCGGGCGCGGCGGGCGGGTCGGGCGAAGCAGGAAGCTCGGCACATGATCGCCAAGCCCCACCACGGGCGCGTCGTCACGGTCCTCGCGGCTGCGATGACGCGGCGCGGCGGCGGCGGGCGCGCGAGCCGGCGCGGGATTGCGGGCCGGTTCGGGCCGATCGGGACGGCGGCCGCGCGACACGCGCGGTTGCTCCTCGGGAACGGCTTCGACTCGCGGCGGCGCCTCGCGGCGCGGCGCGTCGCGACGCTGCGGTTCGCGGCGCCGGCCGCGATGGGCGGGAGCGGCTTCGGGCTCAGCCTCCACGACGTCCTCGGCGCCTGGCGCCCAATCGATCTTGCGCGCGATCAGCTTCTCGATCTCGGCGATGTTCTTCGCATCCAGCCGCGTGACGAGCGTCAGCGCGACGCCTGTCTTGCCCGCGCGGCCGGTGCGGCCGATGCGATGCACGTAATCCTCGGAATGGTGCGGCGCGTCGTAGTTGATGATGTGGCTGACGTCGGGAATGTCGAGGCCGCGCGCGGCGACGTCGGAGCAAACCAGAAGCTGCACAGTCCCGTTGCGGAACGAATCCAGCGCCGCCATGCGGGCGCGCTGATCGAGATCGCCATGCAGCGCGCCGACGGAGAAGCCGTGTTTTTCCAGGCTCCGATAGACCACCTGCACGTCGCGTTTGCGATTGCAGAAGATGATCGCGTTCTTGAAGTTCTCCGCGCCGCGGATGATGCGGCGCAAGGTGGCGCGCTTCTCCTCGGGGCTGGAGCCCGTTTTCACCAGCGTCTGGACGATGTTGATTGCGGTCGAGGCGGGGCGCGAAACTTCCACGCGCACCGGGTTTTGCAGGAACTGCTCGGTGAGCCGGGTGATCTCGGGCGGCATGGTGGCGGAGAAGAACAGCGTCTGGCGCGTGAACGGCACCAGCTTGCAGATCTTCTCGATGTCGGGAATGAAGCCCATGTCGAGCATCCGGTCCGCCTCGTCGATGACGAGGATCTCGATGCCGGTGAGGAGGATTTTGCCGCGATCGGCGAAATCGAGCAACCGGCCGGGGGTGGCGATCAGCACGTCGGCGCCGCGGGTGATCTTCGCTTCCTGATCGCCGAACGAGACGCCGCCGATCAGCAGCGCGACATTGAGCTTGTGGTTTACGCCGTATTTTACGAACGCCTCCTCGACCTGCGCGGCGAGTTCGCGCGTCGGCTCCAGGATCAGGGTGCGCGGCATACGCGCCCGGGCGCGACCTTGTTCGAGCCGCGACAGCATCGGCAGCGTGAAGGCGGCGGTCTTGCCCGTGCCGGTCTGGGCGATGCCCAGGACGTCGCGGCCAGCTAAGGCGTGGGGAATGGCTTGCGCCTGGATCGGCGTCGGCGTGTCGTAGCCGGACGCGCGGACGGCTTCGAGCACTTTCTGGCTCAGGCCGAGTTCGTCAAAATTCATGAGATCTCACGTTAAGGGAATGTAACGCGCAAATATTGCGCTGTGCGTCTTATGCGATTGTTCTCGCCGTCGACGCGGGCTTTGCCTAGCGGTTTCTCCGCTGAACGGTTTCCGACAGCGCATCCCGCGAAGCCCGACCCGTTCCCAACCCGTTAGCGGGGGGTGCATGGCTGATAACGCGCGAAAAGTCAAATGTTTCCCTCTGTCGCAATAAATGGCGCGCTAACGTGGCTCGCCCAGGTCGAGCCGCTGGAAGCCTTTGCCGGCCACCGTCCTGCGCGAGGAGAGGATGCGGGAATTGACGCCGTTCCAGCCGATTTCTCCCGAAAGCCGGCCCCATTCGATCTTCGGGCAACGGTTCATCACCACCTCCACCCCGCGCGCCCGCGCCCGTTCAGCCGCCGCCGCATCGCGCACGCCGAGTTGCATCCAGATCACCCGGGGCAGGGGATCGAGACGCAGCGCCTCGTCGACCAGCGCGCCGGCATATTCGGAAGCGCGGAAGATCTCGACCATGTCGATCGGGCCGGGGGCCTGGGCCAGCGTCGCATAGGCCGTGGCGCCGAGCAGCGGCTTGCCGGCGAGGCCGGGATTGATCGGCAGCAGCGTATAGCCGCGACTGATCAGATATTTGAGCACGATATAGGAGGGCCGCGCCGGATTGGCCGAAGCCCCGACCAGCGCGATGGTTTTGACGCTGCGCAAAATGCGCCGCATATCGGCGTCGGGATAGCGCTCCTCGCTCATCGCCCGCTCCAGTCCGGCGGCCTTTTCTCCAGAAAGGCGGCTATGCCCTCCGCGCAATCGGCGAGCGCCAAATTGTCGATCATGGCCTGCGAGGCGATGCGATAGGCGTCGCCGAGCGTGGTCTCGATCTGGCTCTGGAACGTGCGCTTGCCGAGCGCCAGCACGGGGCCGGAGCGCGCGGCGATCTGGCCCGCCAATGCCTGCGCCTCGCTAAGCGCGCCGCCCTGCGCGACGACGCGGTTGACGAGGCCGATCGCCTCCGCGCGGCGCGCGTCGATCGGCTCGCCCGTCAGCGCCATTTCCATCGCCGCCTTGCGCGACACCGCGCGGCCGACCGCCACCAGCGGGGTCGAGCAGAACAGGCCGATATTGACACCGGGCAGGGCAAAACGCGCCGCCTCGCCGGCGATGGCGAGATCGCACGCGGCGACCAGTTGGCAGCCCGCCGCCGTGGCGACGCCCTCGACCGCCGCGATCACGGGTTTGGACAGCTCCACAACTCCGCGCATCAAATCGGCGCAGCGGCGCATCAGCTTTTCGAAATAGGCGGCGCCCGCGTCTTCGTCGCCGCGATGGGTCTGCATCTCGCGCAGATCGTGCCCGGCGCTCAGCGCAGGGCCCTCGCCCGCGATCACGACGACGCGGATGGCGGGGTCTTTCTCGATCTCGGCCAGAGCGACGATCAGCGAGTCGATCATCAACAGGCCGAGCGCGTTGCGGTTAGCCGGCGAGGCGAGGGTGAGGGTCGCCACGCCCTGGGAATCGGCGCGGCGCAGGATCGGGGATGGGCTCGACATGGGGGCTCCGTGTGACAGGGCCTAGATAGACCGCGCGCGGGCCGCCGCCAACCGACGCGCTACGCGGGCGTGCCAGAAGGCCAGCGCCGGCGTGACCAGCAGTTCCATCGCCAGCCCGAACAGCATCGGCGCATCCGGCGCCCCGAGCGTCAGCAGCGAGACGAGCCGGCCAAGGCCGCCGACAAAGACGAGGCCGCTCAGCAGGCGGAAGCGCGGGCCGGCCTGTGCGATGCCCGGAATTGTGGACCAAAAGGCGACGCCGATCGCCAGCAACAGCCCGGAGAGATAGCGGAAATGGCTGTCGAGTGGGATCGGGACCAGGGTGACGCCGCTCGCCAGCCAAGGCCCCATCACGACGCCCGCCAACCCCGCGCCGACCGGCACGCAACCGCCCAGCGCGACGCAGACTTGCAGCGCGAGGCGCTCGCTGTCGCGACGCGCCGTCAACTCGTCAACTCGGGGGTGTCGATATGTTCGGGCTGAACGCCGAGGCCGATCAGGCGGGCGGGAATTCGGCGCAAAAGCGGGAACAGATTGAACAGTTTCAAAACGGCGGGCGCTTTGATCTGCGAATTGGCGGCAAGCACGCGGCCGATCAGCCGATTTTGAATCTGGAGTTGCGCCCATTGCGTCAGCTTCACCGCGCGCTCGCGCCGTGTCTGCACCGCGGCCAGGTCGGCATCGGCGGTTTTGCCCTCGCGCAGGGAAGCGGCAAGCAGGTTTGCGGCGGCGACGGCGTCCTGCACAGCGATGTTCACCCCGACGCCGCCGATCGGCGACATCGCGTGCGCGGCGTCGCCGATGGCGAGAAATCCCGGCTTCCACCATTGCCGCAGGCGATCGACCTGCACGCTCAGCAATTTCACGTCATCCCAGTCCCGCAGTTCCTCGACGCGGACGCCGAGGAAGGGCGACATCGCCAGCACACGGGCGCGAAAGCCCGGCAGGCTCGCCGCCTTGATCGCATCGAACCCGCCCTTGGCGATCACATAGGCGCATTGCCAGTAATCGCCGCGATCGATCATGATCATCATCCGGCCGGCCTCAACATGGCCGAAGGTCTCCGGGCCGTCGGCGGCGAGACGCGAAAGCCTGAACCACAACACATCCATCGGCGCGCCGAACGCGTCGCAGACAAGGCCCGCCTTTTCGCGCAGCAAGGAATGACGCCCGTCGCAGGCGACGACGAGACCGGCGCGAATCGTCAAGGGGCCGTCCGGCGTAGTCGCGCAAACGCCGGTTATCCTGTCGTTTTCTCGCACCACATCCACCGCCTGCGCGCTCATGCGCAAGTCGAAGCTGGGGTAGCGGCGGGCCTGTCCGG
This sequence comes from Hyphomicrobiales bacterium, assembly GCA_025358745.1. Classification (GTDB taxonomy): domain Bacteria; phylum Pseudomonadota; class Alphaproteobacteria; order Rhizobiales; family Beijerinckiaceae; genus Roseiarcus. The sequence continues at coordinate 13,781 of JANYIH010000254.1, forward strand.
CGAGGAAAGCGAGGAAATCCCATTGCGGCATCAGCGCCACGAATTTGCAGCGGGTCGGCAAATGGCGGAAATCGACCATACGGACGCGCTCGTCGCCGATCAGCGCGCTGAGCGTCTCGATTTGCTGATGCGGCACTTTCAGAAACGCGTCGAGCAGACCGAGTTCCGCCATGAGTTCCAGCGTGGAGGGATGCACGGTGTCGCCCCGGAAATCGCGGAAGAAGTCGGCGTGTTTCTCCAGAACGACGACGCGGACGCCGGCGCGGGCGAGCAGGAAGCCCAGCATGATTCCCGCCGGTCCGCCGCCGGCGATGCAGCACTGCGTCGCGATCGTCTCGCTCATCGATCCTCCTTGCGGCGTCTGATGGCGTCCGAGCCGGGCTTGTCCAGACGTTAGCGCGCGGGCTAACGAAACGTTCCCGCTCGCGCAAGGCCGCCATGTCCGTTCTCTCGCTCGCCCAGATCCGGCAATTCCTCGACCGCGAATTTCCCCAGGTCGGCGGCGCCTTCGCCGTCGAGGAGGTGGGGCCGATGCGGGCGCGGATGCGTCTGATCTATCAGGAGCGGCATCTGCGGCCGGGCGGAACGATCTCGGGGCCGGCGATGTTCGGCCTCGCCGATGTCGCGCTCTATGTCGCGATTCTCGCCAATATCGGCCCCGTCGGGCAGGCCCTGACGACCAATCTCAACATCAATTTCCTGAAGAAACCCGAGCCGGCCGATCTGATCGGCGAGGCGCGGCTGATCAAGCTCGGCAAGCGGCTGGCGGTCGGGGAAGTGTCGATCTTCGCCACGACGAGCGACGATCTCGTCGCCCATGCGGTTGGCGCCTATTCGATCCCGCCGCGCGACTGAAAGCCTCAGCCGAATTTGCTGGGATCGACGGTCGAGACGGACGAGATCCGCTCCTCGGCCGGCCCATCCTCTGTTTCGTCATCGGAACTCAGCGCGCTATCCATCTGCGCCAGCGTGTTGCGGCCGACCCGGCCGTCCCATTGGCCGGGCTGGTCGGGGAAGGCGTGGCGCTGGAAATCCGCGATGGCGCGGTAGGTCTCGTCGCCAAACTTCCCGTCGGCGTCGCCGGATTTAAAACTGAGCGACATGGTGTAGCCGATCTCGCGCAAGGCGCGCTGAATGCGCTGCACGGCGTCGAAATCGTCGTCGGGCAGGCGGCGCTTGATCGAGGGGCCGCCGGCGGCGGCGTTTTCCAGCCGCGGATTGCCGGAGAGAATGCGCGATCGCAACATTGGGTTGGCTCCGTGGGTTCAGGGGAACAGACCGGCGGCGCCGAGCGCGCCGAGCAGCGTCCCGCCGGGCATGCGGGCGGCGGAGAGGGCGGCCGTCCACGCCGCCTGCCGCGCGGGGCGCAGGCCGTGATTGGTGTCGACGTCGTATTTGTCGTGGATCGGCTGCGTGCGCCCCAGGCGGCGGATCGTGTCGGCGACTCGGGCGCGCCCAGCCTGCGCGCTGGCGAAGGCGGAGCCGTTGATGTCCTGCAACTCGGTGAACAAATCGGCGGCATTGAACGAACTGATGTCGTAATGGCCCTGTTCGTGCGCCAGCAGCGAGGCCTGGAAGGTCGCTGCGCTGGAGGCGACCCAGCTTGCGACCCAGGAACTGGTCTCGAAGCGGATAGTCACGTCGGGATCCTGCCGCATCTTGAAATTGGGCGGGCGCAGAAATGTCGCGCGGGCGAAGCTGAAGCGGTTGGGCGACAGAAGGCGCGTCACGCGCGTTTCGGCGGCGGTCGCGCTCTGGCCCGGGGCTGGCGCGCGCATCTGCCGCGTGGTGAAATCGTTCCAAGTCAACTGACGCCCCAGCGCGCCGCCCGGCAACAATTGTCCCACCTCAGGTCTCCCTTTTTCGCCGCATGCGGCCTGCACGTTAAATTACGGTCTGACCTGCGAGTATGCGGTATTAGAGTACCGCAGTAGAAAAACATGGTCTTTTGAGCGGGAGTCCGGGCGTTGGGCGTTGACGCAAGCGCCAAAGGCCTTTATGTGCCGCGCTGAACGGCTCGCTCTCTTGGCGGGCTTTGTAGTTTGGAAAAGCGAAATGTTCGGACATACCCATTCGACCAAGACGGCCGACATCGAGAAGAACTGGGTCGTCGTCGACGCCGCAGGGCTTGTCGTCGGCCGGCTCGCCTCGCTGGTGGCGATGCGGCTGCGCGGCAAGCACAAGCCCTCGTTCACCCCGCACATGGATGACGGCGACAAGGTCGTGATCGTCAACGCCGACAAAGTGATTCTCACCGGTCGCAAGCGCGAGAAAAAAGTTTACTATCATTACACGGGTTACATCGGCGGCATCAAGGAGCGCACCGCCAAGGCGATCCTCGAAGGCAAGCACCCCGAGCGCATCGTCGAGAAGGCGGTCGAGCGCATGTTGCCGCGGGGGCCGCTCGGTCGCCGTCAGTTCGGCAATCTCCATGTCTATAAGGGTCCGGACCACCCGCACTCCGCCCAGCAGCCCGTGGCGCTCGACATCGCGAGCCTCAACACCAAGAACAGCCGGAGCGCCTGACCATGGCCGAGACCCTCAACTCCCTCGCCGAACTCGGCGGAACCTCGGTCGCCGCCGACGTCGCCAACGCCGCGCCGATCCATGTGCAGAAGCTCGACAAGGAAGGCCGCGCCTACGCCACCGGCAAGCGCAAGAACGCCATTGCCCGCGTCTGGATCAAGCCCGGCAAGGGCAAGGCGACGATCAACGGCAAGGCGCTGGACGTCTATTTCGCGCGCCCCGTGCTGCGCATGATCCTCAACCAGCCGCTCGTGATCGCCAACCGCACGACGCAATACGACCTGATCGTCACCGTCGCGGGCGGCGGCCTTTCGGGTCAGGCGGGCGCGGTGCGTCATGGTCTGGCCAAGGCGCTGACCTATTTCGAGCCGGACCTGCGCCCGGCGCTGAAAAAGGAAGGCTTCCTCACCCGCGACTCGCGCGTGGTCGAGCGCAAGAAGTACGGTCACAAAAAGGCCCGCGCCAGCTTCCAGTTCTCGAAGCGCTGATCGCTTCAAGAGCAGGGTTCCCAGGGGCGGCTTCGGCCGCCCTTATTTTTTGGGCTTGAGGAGACGGGGATGACGACGAAAATTTTCATCGACGGCGAGGCGGGCACCACCGGCCTGCAAATCCGCGACAAACTCGCCGGCCGTCCCGGGGTCGAACTCGTCAGCCTGCCGACGGCGCTGCGCAAGGACGCCGGCGCCAAGCGTGAGTTGCTGGGGCAGGTCGATCTGACGATCCTGTGCCTGCCCGACGAGGCGGCCAAGGAAGCGGCCAAGCTGATCGACGAAATGGGCGCCAAGGCCCCGCGCGTGATCGACGCCTCCAGCGCGCATCGTGTCGCGCCGGGCTGGGTCTATGGCTTTCCCGAGATGACGGCGGGGCAGGCGCAACGGGTGCGGGACGCTCGCAAGGTCACCAATCCCGGCTGCCACGCCACGGGAGCGATCGCGCTGTTGCGGCCGCTGACGGAGGCGGGGCTGATAGCTCGGGATTTCGCCGTGTCGATCGGCTCGATCTCCGGCTATTCCGGCGGCGGCAAAAGCATGATCGAGGCTTACGAGAGCGGAAAAGCGCCGGCGTTCGAGCATTACGGTCTCGCGCTGGAGCACAAACACATGGCCGAGATCTGCCAATATTCGGGCCTGACCCGACGGCCGATCTTCGTGCCCTCGGTCGCCAAATTCCGGCAGGGGATGCTGGTGAGCGTGCCGCTGGCGCTCGACGATCTGCCGGGCCGGCCGAGCGGCGCCGATCTGCGCGCGGCGCTGAGGCGGCATTACGGGCAGGGCTACATCCGCGTCGTTGCGGAGTCGCGCGACCGGATCGAGCCGGAATCGCTCAACGGGACCAACGAGCTCGAAATCCATGTGTTCGCCAACGAGGCGCGGCGCCAGGCGACGCTGATCGTCAAGTTTGACAACCTCGGCAAGGGCGCCTCGGGCGCGGCGGTGCAAAATCTCGAACTCATGCTCGGGCTATGAGGCGACGCAAGCCGCGCCAAAGCGCCTGCGCCAGCGCGCCGGCGAGATAGGCGAGCCCCATGTCGAACGCGGCGGCGCCGAACAATTCGCCGGGCGCTTCGGTCGAGAAATTGGAGACGCCGGCGACATGCAGCATCGTCCAATTGTAGGGCAGGGCGATAAGAAACAACGCCTGCGCGTCGAACCAACCGGCGCCTGGGCGCACGGCGAAGACATAGGCGGCGGCGAAGGCTGCCCCCGCTGAGATCGCCGCGATCAGGCCGAGAGCAGATTTCATGCGCATCCCTCTACTGGCGCGGCTCGCTTCAGGCGCGCCGGGAAAGCGGCGCCAATGAAGGCGACTGTTTTTCGGTAGTAAAGCAAATGCTCGTAATCGTTAGTGAAAAACAAAGTTTATACCCATGCCGCGAAATTCGCAAAGCCGAACCGAATCCTTGCCGGGTCTTTGTTCCTATTGAAACTAACGCAAAATTAACGACGCAGGCGGCTTTCTCCTCTTGACGTTCGCGACCTAAACATGTTTCCTAATGTGAACGTGGTCGCGATGCGGACATATATGGCTGAGTCTCGTCATTTGGCTAGATTTTCTTCCGCCCAGACAAAGTATCGTTTAAATCCCCGGCCGAATCCCAGTTCGGCCTTTCACAGCAAGAAAAGCTTAGAGTATGTCCAATCCTGAACGCATAGCTCTATTTATCGACGGCGCTAACCTTTACGCTAGCGCCAAGTCACTTGGATTTGATATCGACTACAAACGGCTGCTTAAGGAATATCAAAGCAAGGGCCGATTGCTGCGCGCCTTCTACTATACTGCGTTAGTCGATGACCAAGAATATTCGTCGATTCGTCCGCTGGTCGATTGGCTTGACTACAATGGTTATTCCGTTGTGACGAAGCCGACAAAGGAGTTCGTCGATTCGACTGGTCGCCGTAAGGTCAAGGGCAACATGGACATCGAACTGGCGGTCACCGCCATGGAGATGGCTGACCACATCGACCATATGGTGCTGTTCTCCGGCGACGGCGATTTCCGCTCGCTTGTCGAGGCGGTGCAGCGCAAAGGCGTGCGCGTCTCGGTGGTTTCAACGGTTTCGACCCAACCGGCGATGGTGGCCGACGAGTTGCGCCGCCAGGCCGACGAATTCGTTGATCTGGTCACGTTGATGCCCCGGATCGGACGCGACCCGGCCGAGCGCGCCGCTCGCGTCGCCCGCGCCGCCCACGCCTACGGACATTCCTCTTCGAGCGCGGTCGCAGGGTCCGGCGAGGAACCGGATCGCGATTGATTCGCTGCCGGATGGCGTTCGACGTCAGCCCGCCGCGCGATTGTCCGCTGTGCCCGCGATTGGCGGGCTTTCGAGCCGACAATCGCGCGCGCTTTCCCGAATTCGCCAACGCTCCGGTCGAGAGCTTCGGCGACCCCCAGGCGCGTCTGCTGATCGTCGGTCTGGCGCCGGGTCTCAAAGGCGCCAATCGCACGGGGCGGCCGTTCACCGGCGATTACGCCGGCGATCTGCTTTATGCGACGCTGGGCGAACTCGGCCTTGCGCGCGGGACTTACGAGCGCCGGCCGGACGACGGGCTGGCGCTGGAAGGTTGCGCCATCGTCAACGCGGTGCGTTGCGTGCCACCCGGAAACAAGCCGACGCCGGCGGAAATCACCCAATGCCGCGCGTTTCTGCGCCAGACGCTGGATTGCCTGCCGCAACTGCGAACCCTGGTCGCGCTCGGCCGAATCGCGCATGAGAGCGTGCTGCGCGCATTAGGGGCGCGGGTGGCGGCGCATCCGTTCGCGCATGGCGCCGACCATACGCTGGGGCAGGGCGCGCCGAAACTCTTCGACAGCTACCATTGCTCCCGATACAACACCAATACGGGCGTGCTGACGCCCAAGATGTTTCGCGAAGTGTTGCGCGCGGCGCGCGATTCGGCCTTCGCCGAGGATTGACTGTCGCTCGGCCCGACCGAGGCGACGAAGCGGGAGGGCGTAATGACCGCAAAGGTTTTCGGCAGTCTCGGCGACACGCTGGTCCTGGAGGCCGAGATTGGCTCGAAGGCGGGCGCGCGCGCGAAGATCCTCACCTATGGCGCGGTGCTGCGGGATTTGGCTATTCCCGTCGGCGGCGGATTGCAGCGGGTGACGCTGGGGCTCAACAGCGTCGAGGATTACGTCGAACATTCCCCGAGTTTCGGCGCCGTGCCGGGACGCTTCGCCAATCGCATCGCGCACGGGCGCTTCACCCTCGACGGCGTCGCCCATACGCTCGACCGCAAGGCGGGCGCGGCGCACACGCTGCATGGCGGCTCGAAAGGGTTCGGCAAGCGGATCTGGAAGCTCGGCGATCATAGCGCCGGCTCGGTCGAACTGACCCTTGTCTCCGAGGACGGCGACATGGGTTTTCCCGGCCAGATGCGGGCGACTTGCCGCTACAGCTTCGTCGAGCCGGCGACGCTGCGGGTGGAGCTGACGGCGGTTGCGGACAAGCCGACGCTCGTCAATCTGACCCAGCACGCCTATTTCAATCTCGACGGCTCGCCAGATATTCTCGATCATCTCCTGGAGCTGGGGTGCGATTTTTACACGCCCGCCGACGCCGAGCTGATCCCTACGGGCGAGATTCGCGCCGTCGCGGGCACGGCCTTCGATTTCCGCACCGCGCGCGCGATCCGCAACCCGCAGGGCGTGGCTTACGACACCAATTTCGTGGTTGCGCGCGTGGCCGGCTCAGACGGATTGGCGTTCGTGGCGCGGCTGAAATCGCCCAGGAACGGCCTGACGCTGGAACTGCATTCAACCGAGCCCGGCGTGCAGGTCTATGATTCGGCCAAGCTGAATTGCCCGGTTCGGGGCCTCGACGGCGCGCATTACGGCGCGCACGCCGGGCTTTGTCTGGAGCCGCAGGCTTTCCCGGATTCGCCGAACCGGCGCCATTTCACTGACGCCGTTCTGCGCCCGGATCAGGAATATCGCCACATCAGCGAATTCCGGTTTATCGCCTGAGGGCTTTTACCAAGTCGCAAAGAGAATGACTCATGAGCACGTCCGGTTCGTCATGCCCGGGCTTGTCCCGGGCATCCACGCGGCTGAGACATCGAATCGCCTAAGGTAATGCACCCACGGTCGAGTTTGTCTTCCATGGGTGAAGGACGGCGGAACGGCGTGGATGGCCGGGACAAGCCCGGCCATGACGGCGAACCGTCGAATGGGTCGTCATTCTCGCGACTTGGTGTTACTCGCGCCCGAGCGTCTCGCCCGGACCGGCTTCGGCCAGCGCGCGGCCGACTTCGAGGCCGAGATCGTCCATCGAGGTGGTCTCGCGCACGGTCAGATCCTCGCCCTTGGCCTGACGTTCGGCCTGCTCGACCGAGCGGGCGACGTTGACCGTGACATGCGCCTCGACCTCGGGGTGCAGGTGAACGGTGATCTTGTGCAGGCCGAGGTTCTTGATCGGCTGATGCAGGACGACGTGATTGCGATGAACTGTGAATTTCGCCGAGGCGCTCATGGCGTCGGCGATGTCGCGCGCCGAAACGGAGCCGTAGAGCAGACCGGTTTCGCCGGCCTGACGGATGATGGTGTAGGACTGGCCGTCGAGCCTGCCCGACTTCGCGCCGGCGTCCGTCTTCATCGTCTCGTTGCGCTTTTCGAGATCGGCGCGCTGCTCCTCGAACTTCTTCTTGTTGCCTTCGGTCGCGCGCAGCGCCTTGTGGCGCGGCAGCAGGAAATTGCGGGCGTAACCGTCCTTGACGCGCACCGTCTCGCCCATATGGCCGAGTTTGGCGACGCGTTCGAGCAGAATGACTTCCATGTTTGTCTCCTCAAGTTGGATCAGGTTCGGGGTTTAAGGCTCCGCGCGGCGCGGCCGCGCAGATTGGCGAAACTTTCGGCAAGGCCCAACAGCGCCAGCGCCGGCGCGACCCATTGGGCGGCGACCGCGCAGGCGAAATAGAGCGCTGCCAGCATGAACGGCCGCGCAGCGGCCTGTCGCGACAGCGCATGAAGCGCCGCCAATCCCTGCATCGCGTAGAGCGCGCCCAGCGCCCCCGTCACGACGAGGCCGTAATCGTCGTAGGGCGAGTGCGCGAACAGCGCCGCCGCCAACCCCGCCGCGCTGGGAACGCTGAGCCAGCGCGGCAGCACGAAGCCGGAGGGGATGTCGCGCCACGGCCGGCTCAGGCGCTGTGAAAGCTGCACCGAGCGGGCCGCGAGATAGAGATTGGCGAGTTGCATGATAAGCGCCCCGGTCGCGAGCGCGGTCGGGGCGATCTGCACCATCGCGACGGCGAGTTCGTCGGGGTTGAGATCGGCGGGCAATTGGCGGGTTGCGCCGCTGGAATCGAGCGCGGCGCGCAGCTCCCGCGACAAATCCGCGACCGCGCCGGCATAGCCCCCTTTGGCCGCCCACATCAACGCGAGCTGAACCGCGCCGGCGGCGATGAAAATCGCCGCGGCGAGCAGAGCGATCGCGCCCGGGCCGGAATAGAGGCGCGGACTTGTCAGATCTTCGGGGCGCTTCGAGCCGAATTTGGGGGCGGCGGCGAAGGCGGCGAGGCCCCAGGCCGGGCCGGCGATCAGCAGGCCGTAAACCAGGCCGTAGGACGGAGCCGCGGCCGCGACCAGCGCGCAGGCGACGAACAGCGCCGCCAGACCGGCGTCGTAGCCCCAGCCGAGCGTGGCGATCATCAGAGGCAGCGGGCCGAGATAGGCGAGGGCGACGCCCATCGACGCGCCGCGCGTCGCCGCCAGAAACAGCGTCGCGGCGGCGGCGCCGGAACCGACGCCAATGGCTAGTCTCGTCAGGTGAAAACGCATCGCTGTCCCGCGGCGCTCATGAGAAGCGCGGTTAGAGCGGGGTCTCGCCCCGCCCAGCGTAGCCCGCGCGACCGGCGCGGGGAGAAATCTTAGCGGATCACGTAGGGCAGCAGGCCCAGAAAGCGGGCGCGCTTGATCGCCTGGGCGAGCTTACGCTGCTTGGCGGCCGAGACGGCGGTGATGCGCTACGGCACGATCTTGCCGCGCTCGGAAATGTAGCGCGACAGCAGACGGGTGTCCTTATAGTCGATCTTCGGCGCGCCCGGGCCGGAGAACGGGCACGACTTGCGGCGGCGGAAGAACGGGCGGCGAGGGGCGGTCGACATCAGTAAGCTCCAGCCTGGGCGTCATCGCGGGGACGACGGGGAGGGCGGTCGGGACGATCACCCCGGTCGGGACGGTCGCCGCGCGGCGGACGCGGACCGCCGGGACGGTCGTCGCGATCGGCGTCGTCGCGCTTGCGCAGCATGGCGGAGGGGCCGACCTCGTGCTCCTCGACGCGCAGGGTGATGAAGCGGATCACGTCCTCGTTGTGGCCGAGCTGGCGCTCCAATTCGGTGATCGCGGCGGGCGGAGCGTCGATATTCATCAGCGTGAAGAACGCCTTGCGGTTCTTCTTGATGCGATAGGCGAGCGACTTGAGGCCCCAGGGTTCGACCTTGGAGACCGAACCGCCCTGGGCGGCGATGAGGGTCTTCAGCGTTTCCGTCAGCGTCTCGACCTGTTGGGCCGTCACGTCCTGACGCGCAAGATAAATATGCTCGTAAAGAGCCATGAGCCTTTCCTTTCCTGCTCGAACGTCCCGCGCGGAGCCCTTCGAGCCCATCGGGCTCGAGCGAGGTATCTTCGAAGGCGGAGACACGGGAAGCCGAAGGTTTGACCCTTCATGCCGCAAAGCGCGGCCTTCCGTTCAGCCCCCGGCGGGACGGTTCGAAGCGCCGGCCTATAGCGGAGCTTGCGCCGGATGCAAGAGAAATCGGCGCGCCGCCGCCTATTCGGGATCGCGGAAGCTCAACACCTTGTCGGCGGGGAAGTCGTAGAGCTTGCCCGTCTCCGTCCAGTCCGGCGACAACAGGCGCATCAGCTTGGGCGCGAGTTCCTCCGGCGTCGGCAGCGTCGCGGGGTCTTCGCCCGGCATGGCGGCGGCGCGCATGCGGGTGCGCATCCGCCCGGGATTGACCAGCATCACGCGCACGGGCGTGTTGATTGTTTCGGCGGCATAGGTGCGCGCCAGCAGGTCGAGCGCGGCTTTCGAGGCGGCGTAGAGGCCCCAATAGGCGCGCGTCTCGGCGCGGCTCGCCACGCCCGAAGTAAGAAAGGCGACGCGGGCGGCGGGCGCGGCGCGCAACAGAACATCGAGCGAGCGGATCAGCCGCCAGTTCGCCGTGACGTTGACGCTGAAAACGTCGGCGAAAGCCTTCGGGCTGATATGGGGCAGGGGCGAGATCGGGCCGAGCAGCGCCGCATTGCCGAGGAACACGTCGAGCCGACCCCAGCGGTCGTAGATCGAGCGCCCGAGCCGGTCGAGCGCGTCGTGATCGGTGAGATCGAGCGGCACGAGCGTGGCGGCGGCGTTGGGATGCGCGGCGCGGATTTCGTCGTCGAGCGCCTCCAGCGCGCCCTGAGTGCGCGCGAGCGCGATCACATGCGCGCCCTGCGCCGCCAGGGCCAAAGCCGCCGCGCGGCCGATGCCGCGCGACGCTCCCGTGACGAGCGCGACGCGGCTCACGGCGGGTGGTTGGGTCATGCGGAGGCTCCCGTCGCGCCGGGCAAGGCGCCAAGGCCCGCCCTAGCAACATTTCATATGGCTTTCCAGACCTTAGCCGCGAAGGCCTTCAACCCTCTGTTCAGCCGGGACGGAGGCTGTATAGTGGCGCGGGGTCGACGTCCGGGAAACCGGACGCGCGGAAGCGACGAGGGGCACAATGGCGGAAAAACCAGCGGAAGGCGGCGAGGACGCGGGACGCACGGTCACGCGCGCGGATCTCGCGGAAGCGGTCTACCGGCGGGTTGGACTTTCGAGGGCGGAATCGGCCGATCTGGTGCAGAGCTTTCTCGAGGAAATCTGCTCGGCGGCGGAGCGCGGCGAGACGGTCAAGCTATCGTCTTTCGGCTCGTTCGTGGTGCGCTCGAAGAGCCAGCGGATCGGCCGCAATCCCAAGACCGGCGTCGAGGTGCCGATCCTGCCGCGCCGGGTGATGGTGTTCAAGCCGTCGAACGTGCTGAAGGCGCGCATCAATGGCGGGACGGCGGAGGCGGAGAGCTGAGCCTGGAAGGGGCGCAAGCGGCGGAAGACAAGGGCCCGGATGCTTTCCGCACGATCAGCGAGGTCGCCGAGGATCTCGACCTGCCGCAGCATGTGTTGCGTTTCTGGGAGACGCGATTTCCCCAGATCAGGCCGCTGAAGCGGGGCGGCGGGCGGCGCTACTACCGGCCCGACGACGTCGAATTGCTGCGGGCGATCCGCTTTCTGCTCTACGACGAGGGCCTGACGATCAAAGGAGTGCAGAAGATGTTGCGTGAGCAGGGCGTTCCCGCTGTGCGCGCCGAACCGGGACGCATGAGCGCGCAAGGCGTCCCACGCGCCCCCCCGCTCGCGCGCCCCGAGCCCGCGTCAGCGCCCACAATGGTGGAAATGCGACAGGCGCTGGAGGATTTACGCGAAGCCGAGCGGCTGCTGACGCAGGGGCGCCGGCGCTAAATTCCGCATTGTCATCGCCCCGCCATGCCGCTATAGCGGCGGCGTCGGAGTGTAGCGCAGCCCGGTTAGCGCACTTGTCTGGGGGACAAGGGGTCGTGGGTTCGAATCCCGCCACTCCGACCATTCCTTTCCTTCGCATCTCCTCCTTCGCATCTCCTCCCTCGCATCTCCGATTGACATCAAAACGACGCGCGGCGGCCATCGTCATCGCCGCGACTGACGACGCCCGCGCGACGAATGCCGGCGTTCTCACAAACAGTCCCATTGAGCGGCGAAACCCGTCCCGCCTTGCAAGCCGGCTCAGCGACGCCCGGGCTCCGTTCGTTCCCTCATGGAGCGGGGAAGGCGTGGATGCGGCGCCGACAGGAACGGAGCGGGGGCGCCGCAGGGACAAAATGCGCACCCATAGCTTATTCGCATAATGTATATTATGGAACTTAGAGACGGATACGAAGACACCAGCATGTTCAATAGCTTATGAAATCTGCTAGCGCGGGAGACCCTTCTCGACCTCGCTCCGTTCCCCATCTGCGCCCACACGAAAACGCCATGCGCTCGGCGCTTCGCGACGTTTCGTGGTTCGTTCGCTCGGGGTTAAAACCCCTCGATCCGCATCCCGTCATAAGCCGGCTCGACTTCGGGCGGCAGCTCGCGCGCCAGCGTCGCGTAGTCGAGATCGGTGTGCAGGTTGGTCAGCACGGCGCGCTTCGGCGCCATGCGGGCGATCAAGGCGAGCGCTTCCTCCAGGCTGAGGTGCGAGGGGTGGCGGGCGTAGCGCAGGGCGTCGATCACCCAGACGTCGAGCCCGCTCAGATGCTCCAGAGCCGCGTCGGGCACGCGACTTAGGTCGGGCGTATAGGCGAGGCTGCCGAAGCGGAAGCCGAGCGCCGGGATGTCGCCGTGTTCAAGCTCGAACGGCATCGCCGCCAGCGCACCGCCCGGTCCCGTCACCTCGACGGCGACGCCGGCCGACAGGCGGTGCTCTCGCGCGATCGGCGGATAGGAGCTTCCCTCCGGCGTTTCAAAGACATAGCCGAATTTTCCGCGAACGTCGCGAGAAGTGGGCAAGTCCATATGGATGTCGATGCGCCGACGCGCGACGAGGCTAAGCGGGCGCAGATCGTCGATGCCATGGGTGTGATCGGCGTGAGGATGGGTCAGCAATACGGCGTCGAGCCGGCCGACATTGGCGTCGATCAATTGCCAGCGCAGGTCAGGGGAGGCGTCCACCAGCGCCAGCGTCGACCCGGCCGCGCTCCGCCGCTCCACCAGCGCCGAGCAGCGGCGGCGCAGGTTGCGCGGCTCGCTGGGATCGCACGCGCCCCAGCCCTGAGCGACCCGCGGCACGCCGCCCGACGAGCCGCAGCCGAGGATCGTAAGGCTAAGCGTCACGCCCTGCCCTCGTTCATTTTCCTGAAGATCGCCAAAGTGTTGGCGCGGGTCGCTGAAGCAATCTCGTCGAAGCTGACGCCTTTGGCCTCAGCTAGCGCCCGCGCGGTCGAGACGACGAAGGCGGGCTCGTTGCGCCTGCCGCGATGCGGGACCGGCGCGAGATAGGGCGCGTCCGTCTCCACCAATACGCGGTCGAGCGGGCAATCGCGGGCGATGGCGCGCAGGTCGGCTGAGTTCTTGAACGTCAGCACGCCGGAAAACGAGATGTAGAGGCCAAGTTCGAGCCCGGTTTCGGCCAAAGCGCGCGACGAGGTGAAGCAATGCAGCAGTGCGGCGAAGCGACCGCGCGCCATTTCCTCGCGCAGGATGCGCGCCACGTCGTCGTCGGCGTCTCGGGCGTGGATGACGAGCGGCAGATCGAGTTCGCGCGCGAGCCCGATCTGGGCGCGAAACACCCGTTCGGCGATCTCGCGCGGCGCATAGTCGTAGTGATGGTCGAGCCCGGCCTCGCCGATGGCGACGCATTTGGGATGGGCGGCGAAGCGGCGGATCGCGTGGAAGTCGGTCTCGGCCTCCTCGGCCGCCTGATGCGGATGGGTGCCGATCGTGAAATAGACCTGCGCGAAACGCTCGGCCAAAGCGCGATAAGCCTCGCCGCGCGCGACCCGGGTCGAGATCGTCACCATCCGCTCGACCCCGGCGGCGCGCGCGCGCGCGACGACGGCGTCGATCTCCTCGGCGAAATCGGGGAAGTCGAGATGGCAGTGGCTATCGATGACGCTCATCGCGCTCATATAGGGCGCCTTCGCGGGCAGGGGCGCCCCCTGCCCTTCAGCCGGCTTTCCTGGCGACCTCGGCGCCGCGCAGCCGCGCCACCTCCGGCAGCGGCGCGCCGATCAACGGGCGCAGATAATCGCGGAACGCCGGCGTGACGCCGTTGGCCTCAGCGTTGATGAATTCGTCCTCCATCACCCGCGTCTTGCCCGCTACCTCTTCGAGCGGAATCAGCGGATAATCGGCGGCGTAATCGCCGACGCGGCGGATCGCCACCGAGCCATTCGAAGCGCCGAACATGGCGTATTGCACCGCCTTCTCGCCGACCTCTCGCGCCTCGCGGCTGTCGACGTCGGAGACGCAACCGACGAACGAGCGTTGCAGATAGCCGAACGTGTCGCCGCGCACCCGGCTGATCCCCAGCTTGTTCTTCACTTCCTGGCACAAAAGGTCGGCGAGCGCGCCGGTGCCGGAGAGCTGGACATTGCCATGCGCGTCCTTTTCCAATTCGCCCGCGAGCTGGGCCAGAATCGGCTTGCCCGCCGCGTCGTGAACGCCTTCCGACACCGCGATGACGCAGCGCCCGAATTTGTCGAACGTCGCCTTCACGTCGGCGAGGAACTTGTCGACCGAAAACACCCGTTCGGGAAGATAGATCAGATGCGGGCCGTCGTCGGGGAATTTGCGCGCCAGCGCGGACGCGGCGGTGAGAAAGCCGGCATGGCGGCCCATCACGACGGCGCAATACACGCCCTTGAGCGCGTTGTTGTCGAGATTGGCGCCCATGAACGCCTGCGCGACGAAACGGGCGGCGGAGGGAAAGCCCGGCGTGTGATCGAAGCCGACGAGATCGTTGTCGATCGTCTTGGGGATATGGATGGCGCGGATCGGATAGTTCTCGCGCGCGCCCTCCTCGGCGACGATGCGGACGGTGTCGGAGGAATCGTTGCCGCCGATGTAGAAGAACGTGTCGATCTCCTGCGCCCGCAAGACCCGGAAGATCTCCTGGCAATATTTCCGGTCGGGCTTGTCGCGGGTCGAGCCGAGCGCGGCGGCGGGCGTGGCGGCGACCGCTTCGAGATTGGCCGTGCTCTCCTGGCCGAGATCGACCAGGTCCTCGTTGACGATGCCACGAACGCCGTGGCGCGCGCCATAGACGTGAGCGATATCCTTGAAGCGGCGCGCTTCGAGCGCTGCGCCGACGAGGCTCTGATTGATCACGGCGGTCGGCCCGCCACCCTGCGCCACGAGAATTTTTCGCGCCATGCCGACCCCCTGCTCCACCCTGCCCCGCCGTTTAGGCCCGCGCCCGCGTCGGCGCAAGACGGGCAGGCGGGCCGTAAAGCGCAGCCAGGATGGAGGTGGATATGGGCGGCAAGGCTTTGCGCGACGCGGGCGTCGCCATCGATTCAGAGTTCGATGAAATCGCCGCGCAGGCCGGCGCGTTCGCAACCGCCAAGGCGACCGCCATGCCCGGCCGGATCGGCGCGCAGCGCGCGGCCCTGCTGCAACAGGTGCGCAAGACCCGCTCGCAATTGCGCCGGCTGGAGGCTTGGCTGGCCCGGCTCGAAAATATCGCGGTCGCCCGGTTCGGCGCGCCGATGAGCCCGGGCGCGTTCGCGGCCGAATACGCCGTGCTGGACGGGTGGACGCTGACGCTGATCGCCAATCACATCGCGCTGGCGGGGCTCGACAGTGGACGAAGAGCCGCGCCCACGCGATGGTGTTCCAGAGGAAGGTCCTCGACAGGCTGTCGGACTATGCGCTGATCTTCCGCTGAACAAGGCGTCGCGTTGCGAATAACAGCGTTTGAATTGTCGCGGAAATCCGCTAAACCCTTCGCTAGGCGCCCGTAGCTCAGCTGGATAGAGCGTTGCCCTCCGAAGGCAAAGGCCAGGGGTTCGAATCCCTTCGGGCGCGCCATTCCTGAACAAAAGAGAGAACCGCAGGCGCGGCGGGAATTTCGTCCTCCGACGCGCATCGCGCTAGGACGGCTTTCGAGCCGCTGATGCGGATTTCTTCTTCTGTGACAATGACTTCGTCCATGATCAGCCGCGTGTAGGCTTGCCGGAACTCGTCTGACCCGGACAGCAGCTTGTCATGCAGCAGCCGGGTAAGGCGCTCGATCTTTTCCGGGGTGACCTGCGGCTCGCCCGAGACGATATGCTTCTGAAGCTCTGTGGCCTCGCGGCCGAGCTCGTCCCGACGCACCTTGAGGTTCGTAAGGCGCTCACGCAGGCTCGCGTCCTCGGCGTCCATGACCCCCTTCTCGACGAGTTCCAGCAGGCGGGTGATCGACGCCCTCGCCTCCTCGTGGTCGCGCCGCAGCTTGGCAAGGCGGTCACGGTTGCCAGCCTCCCGCTCCGCCCCGGTGCGAATATAGACCTCCAGCATTTCGGTCAGGCGGGTCGGCTCCAGGACCCGCTTTGCCACCTCACTCACCACGATGTCGTCGAGCCGTTCCATCGGCATGCGGATGCCCCGGCAGGAGGTGATCCCCTCCTTGAGCTTCCGTGAGCAGCAGTAGTAGCGGTAGCGGCCACCCTTGCCGGTGTTCTGGATCATGGCAGCCCCGCAGTATCCGCAGCGGACGACGCCAGCGAGCAGCGTGGGGCCGTTGGCGACGCGCGGGGGCATGCGTTTAGGGTCGCGGCTTTGCATTAACGCCCGTACGGCGTTGAATTTCTCCTCGGGCACGATCGCGGGCACGGCGAATGACACCCACTGCGATGGCGGACGCGGTTGCTGGTTCCGGCTGTCGTTCTGATTGAAATAATGGACGCCGTAGTAGGTCGTCGCCGAAAGCAGGTTATGCACGCTGCCTGTCGAGAATGGCCGACCTCTCCGGGTGACGCCACGCTCGTTGAAGTAGCAGGCGATGGCCTTGATGCCGACCGGCCGCCCTTCCTCCCCAGCCGCCATGGCGAAGACCTTGCGCACGACAGCGGCCTCGGCCTCATCGACGATCAGCACCCGCTTGTCCTTGTTGCCGCGCCGCTCCTTGGTTTCCACTGCGTAGCCGAATGGCGGTCTTGAACCGCCCCGGGTTTGCCGGAGGCTCCAACTCCTGAGAGGATGGGGCCATGACGAGCAAGACGACGAACAAGTTTTCGCCTGAGGTTCGGGCGCGAGCGGTGCGGATGGTGCTGGA
>JANYIH010000130.1 GCA_025358745.1 Hyphomicrobiales bacterium
GCACATTTTGGTAAAAACGCTGGAGACATCGAAAAGCAAATGATTCAGCGCGTGGAAAAAATCGAAAGAGATATATGACTCACTAAATCTTTCTCCCCATCTCCCCCACAATCGCCTCCGCCGCCGCCCTCGGGTCCAACGCGCCGGTGATCGGCCGGCCGACGACGAGATAATCCGCCCCATCCGCCATCGCCCGCCCCGGCGTCGCCACGCGCTTCTGGTCGCCGGCCTCGCCGCCGGCCGGGCGGATGCCGGGGCAGACCAGCGTCAACCGACGCCCCTCCGCTCGCAGCCCCGCCACTTCCGCCGCGCTCGCCACCAGCCCGGCTAGCCCGATCGCCTCGGCCTGCGCGGCGCGGCGCGACACCAGCGCGCGGGCGCCGAAGGCGTAGCCCGCTTCCGCCAGATCGGCGTCGTCGGCCGAGGTCAGCACGGAGACGCCGAGCACGCGCAGGCCCGACCCGCCCGCGCCGGCAAGCGCGGCGCGCATCGTCTGGGGATAGGCGTGCACGGTCAGGAACGTCGCGCCGAGCCGCGCGATCTGGGCGCAAGCCTTCTCCACCGTGCTGGGGATGTCGTGCAGCTTCAGGTCGATGAATACGCGCCGACCCTCGCCGATCAGTCGCTCCGCCAAAGCCAGCCCGCCGCCGCCATAAATCAGCTCCATCCCGATCTTGTAGAACGTGACGCTGTCGCCGAGCCGCGCCACTAACGCACGCGCATCCTCGGCCGTGGGGACGTCGAGAGCGACGATCAGACGGTCACGCGCGTTCATGGTCGCTCGTCCGGCGGGTTCAGCCGTTCCGCCGCCTCGCGCAAAAATTCCTTCATGCGGTCGCCCTGGCGGTTGAGCAGCGTCTCGGTCGCCTTGCGTTGCGCGGCGAATCGGGCGCCGATGCGCTCTGCGTGGTCGATCAGTTTCGTAATCTTCGGTCCATGCGCCGGCGCGTGGCCGGGCCGGCGATAGGTCCACACGCTGGCGGGGGGCAGATTGCGCAGGACGGGCACGCCGCTGCGCCCGATATAGCGGCCCGCGCAGGCCTCGCGCGAGACTGGCGAGCGCAGGCCATAGGTGAATTGCACGAACAATCCGTCCGGCCCCATCAGTTCGAACGCCTCGTCGAGCAGGCGCAACCGGCGCGCGGGCGGCTCGTTGAGCAGCGGCAGGCTCGACACCACGGCCGCGACCGGCTGCGTCACCCGCCCCGCCAGCGTGTCGCGCAAGGCGTAGGCGTCGCCGCGCAGCACGCGGGTCAGCGCGAAACGCTCGGCCAGCAGCTTGCAGAAATAGGAATCATATTCGACCAGCACCAGCCGCTCGCGCCGCACGCCGCGCGCCAGCAGCGCCTTGGTCACCGGCCCGGTGCCGGGCCCCAGTTCGATCACGAGGCCGGTCGCCTGCGGATCGACCGCGCGCGCCATCTCGCGCGCCAGGAACGGACTCGACGGCGCCACCGCCCCGGTGCGCTTCGGGTCGCCGAGAAAGCGGCGCAGGAAAGTCTCCTCGTCGCTCGGCGGCTTTCGCTTCAGCCGACCCACGCTCAACCCCTCAACCCCTCAACCCAAGCCTTCGAAGAATTCCTTCATCTTGGCCAGGAAACCCGTACTCTCGGGATGCGTCTTATTCGAGGATTCCGCGTCAAACTCCAGCAGCAATTCGCGCTGCCGCCGAGTCAGGTTCTGCGGCGTCTCCACGACAGCTTGAATGTAGAGATCGCCAAAATCGCGGGAACGCAGGATCGGCATGCCTTTCGCGCGCAATTTCAACTGCCGGCCCGATTGGGCGCCCTCGGGGATGCGCACCTTCGCGTCGCCGCCGTCGAGCGTGCGGACGGAGAATTCGCCGCCAAGCGACGCCTGCACCATCGAGATCGGCACTCGGCAATAGAGATCGGCGCCGTCGCGCTGGAAGAACGGATGCGGCTTGATAGCGAGGAAAATATAGAGATCACCGGGGCCGCCGCCGCGCATGCCCGCCTCGCCCTCGCCGGTGAGTCGAATGCGCGTGCCGTCCTCGACGCCCGCCGGCACATTGACGCTCAGCGAACGATCGCGCGTGACGCGGCCCGCGCCGGCGCAGCGGTCGCACGGGTTGTCGATGGTCTGCCCGCGCCCCTGGCAGGTCGGACAGGTGCGCTCGATGGCGAAGAAACCTTGCTGCGCCCGCACCCGGCCCTGCCCGGCGCAGGTGCGGCAAGTCACCGGCTTCGAGCCCGGCTTGGCGCCGGAACCCTGGCAGGCGTCACAGGCGACGGAGGTCGGAATCTTGATCGAAGCGTTCTTGCCCTTGAAGGCTTCCTCAAGGCTGATTTCGAGATTGTAGCGCAGATCCGCGCCGCGCTCCTTGCCGGACGGGTTGCGGCCGCCGCGCCGGCCCATGATGTCGCCGAACAGGACGTCGAAAATGTCGGACATCGAGGCGCCGAACCCGTCGCACATGCCGCCGCCCTGCTCGAACGCGGCGTGGCCGAATTTGTCGTAGGCCGCGCGTTTCTGCGCGTCGGACAGGTGCTGGTAGGCTTCGTTGAGTTCCTTGAAGCGCGATTCGGCCTGCTTGTCGCCGGGATGGCGGTCGGGATGGCAGGTCATCGCCGCCTTGCGGAACGCCGCCTTCATTTCGGCGTCGCTGGCCGTCTTGGCGACGCCGAGGATTTCGTAGAAGTCGCGTTTGGCCATGTCTGTCTTGGTTTGTCTGTTTGGCTTGTCGGTCTTGAGTTCGTCGCAACGCGCCGCAATAGCGCGCCTAACGATATAGAGCGAAAAGCCGATACAGCAACGGCTTCGCCTTCGCCAGCCTCGTTAAAGCGAGCCTGCGAGCAAAATCGCATCCGCAAACCAAAACCCGACTACCCGCCGGCCGTCTTCTTCGCCGCCGCCGCCGCCTTGAGCTTCTTCTCCTCCTCGTAGCTGAGGCCGGTCTGCATCGGGCCCGGCAATCGCACGCCGACCATCGGCTTGCCGCCGAAGGTGTGACCCTTGAGCGTATCCTTGCTCGCATCGCGGATCTTCTCGTTGGCTTTCATCGGTTCGGTATGGACCTGGAACGATTCCTCGTCATCGTCGGTGAACCATCGGATATTCACCGTCTGAAACTTGCCCTTGACGACCGTGAAGCTTCCATAGAAGCTCGAAGAGTTGGCGGGAAGCAGCGTCGAGGCGGGCTTGTTGCTCTGGCAATAGACGCAGTCGTTGGTGTCGAAATAATAGTAATAGGTGGTTCCGCCGTCATCGACCTTCCACCAGCCGCCGAGCCAGCCGGGAAGCGGCGTCGTGTCCTTGAGCAAGGTCGCGACATCGACCCAGCCGAGCAGCTTGCGTTCGCCCCACTTGCTGTTCTTGCGTTTGAGCATGTCGAGCCCTTGCGAAAAGCCGCCCTGGCCGGATTCGATGCTGAACCACTTGTCGCCCTCGAAATGCAGCGACACGCCCATGTGGTATTCTTCCGCGCGGAAGATGTCGCCGTAGCGCGGCCGCGCCCCGTTGGCGTTGGGGACCCAGGCGTGAGACAGGCCGCGCGAGG
>JANYIH010000273.1 GCA_025358745.1 Hyphomicrobiales bacterium
CGGCCCGGCGCGGCCCGCCCGCGTTCATGCGCCCCCGCCCGCCCCCCGCGCGTGGCCGAAAGTGAGCGTCGTCATCCCCAGCCGCGACGCGCCGGACTTGATCGGCCGCGTGCTCGACGGCCTGTTTTCGCGCACCGACTATCCCGATTTCGACGTCACGGTTATCGACAACGGCTCGACCGACCCGCGCACGCTGGCGCTGTACGCGCTCGCCCGCGAGCGTCTGCGGGTCGAAATCCGCGCCGCGCCGTTCAACTTCTCCCGCGCCGTCAATCGCGGCGTCGCCCTGAGCGACGGCGCGCTGGTTTTGCTGCTCAACAACGACGTCGAGGTCGTCGAGCCCGGCTGGCTCAAGGCGATGGTCGCTTGTTTCGACTATCCCCGGACCGGAATCGTCGGCGCCAAGTTGCTCTATCCCGACGGAACGCTCCAGCACGCCGGCGTGATTGCCGGGCTGGGCGGTTACGCCGGCCACTGGCATATCGGCATGGACGCCGATGCGCCCGGCCCGCAAGGGAGATTGCGCGCGCGCCAATCGCTCAGCGTCGTGACCGGCGCCTGTATGCTGGTCAACCGCGCCTGTTTCGATGAACTCGGCGGCTTCGACGAGGAGGTGTTCCCCGTCGCCTACAACGACGTCGATTTTTGTCTGCGCGCGGGCGCGGCCGGCTGGCGCGTCGTGTGGACGCCGTTCGCGACTTTGATCCACCACGAATCCGCCTCGCGCGGCAGCGACGAAACGCGGGAGAACCGCGCCCGGTTCGCCCGCGACAAAGCCGCGCTGCGGGCGCGCCATCGCACTGACGTGTTGGAGGATCGGGCTTACAATCCCTGGGCCTCGCGCAGCCATTCCGATCCGTGGCCGTGCGCCCGCGCGGATTTGCCGGCGGCGCGTTAGGCTTTCGCCTCGCTCGCCAGCCAAGCCCGAAAATCCTGCGAAATATCCATCAACCCGCGCTCGGCCAGTTTCAGGCTAGACTCCAGCTCGCGCGTGACGTCGGGCGCGGCGAGATCGGCGCGCCACAGCGGGGCGAGCCGTGCGTGGTAGCGGGAATGGCGGCGCATCGCGTCGACGCTGGAATCGGCCTCGACATAGGCCGTCCCCGCCGCTTCTTGCGCGGCGTGGCGGCCGCGCAGCACGACGTTCATCATCTTGTAGTGCAGCAGCGCGGCCGACACGTCGGCGAATTTCAGATGCGTCGTCTCGTGCGAGTTGACCAGCACGCCGGCGTCCAGCCGCCACATCGGCGTCTTGTGCAGAAACTCCTTGGCCTCGAACAGGCGCGCCCGCACGCCCCCGCTCGGCTGCAAATAGGGCGGCCGTTCCTGGCCGAACAGCACGTAATCGTCGTCGAACAAACGATAGTCGGCGAACGGGGCAGGCTCGCCGTCGTCGCCGATCAGCCGGCGCGGATAGACGTCGAGCATATAGCCGCGCACGCCCTCGAAGCCGCGCGCGTCGAGATAGGCGACGAAGCGGTCGATCGGCAGCGTCTCCCAGCCGGGGTAGATCAGATGTTCGTCGGCGTCGAGTTGCAGCCCCCAGCCTCTCGCGCCCTCGCGCGCGACGATTTCGTTGACCCAACGCCGGCCCGACCAGGAAAACTGATAGCTGTCGGGACAGTCGTAGACGATCACGTCGGGTTCGGCGAGCAGCAACGCGCGGCTTTCATCGTCCGACATGTGATCGAAGAACACGAAGCGTTTGACGCCGAGCCTTCGGTGATGCGCGAGAAAGCCGGGGATCTGCGGCGCTTCGTTGCGAAACACGATGAAGGCGGTGACGCCGCCGTCGGGGGGCAGCCGTTCCGGCGGCGTCAACCGCACGAGCTTGTCGATCGGACAATCCACGGCGGCGAAGTAATTGGTCGCGATGTTCTCCCGCCACAGCGCCTTGGCCTCGTCGTGGCGGCCGCGCTGGCCGTGCGCCCAGGCCCGCAGCTCCAGTTCCTCGCGCCGCCGCCGCCGCTCGGGAATAGCGTCGATCAGCGCCAGTGCGGCCTTGTCGTCGCGGGCGGCGATCAGCGCGCGGATGCGCAACAGGCGCAGCCTGGAATGGCCGGGGTATAGCTGGGCGGCGGCGTTGAGGATCGACACTGCGAGTTCGAACGCCCAGGGCGAGCGCACGCCGAGCAGGAAATCGCCGGCGCTGACGGCGTCCCCGGCCGTCCAGTCGCGGTCGCGCGCCAGCCGCTCGACGTAGGCGCGCATATGCGTCTCGTCGTCGCGATCCGATTCGAGCCGCAGCCGCGCCTGCAAGGCGTAGCCGTCCGCGCCTTCCGCTTCGAGCGCCTCGACCGCGCGCTGCGCCAGATCGAGCCGGCCGATTCCCAGCAAAATCCAAACCCAATGCGCCCGCAGGCTGTAATCGGCGGGAAATCGTTTCAGCGCGGCCTCGACCATGACCGTCAGGTCGTCCTGGCCCTTCTCCAGCTCCTTGGCGAGCCGCAGCCGCTCGGACACGGCGACGGGCGAATCGGGAAACCGCCGCTCCAACTCGGCGAGCGCGGCTTCGCCGGCGGAATAGTCGCGCAGATCGTTACGCGCGCGCGCGAGCGAGCCCCACCAGTCCGGCCGCGAGACCTCCGCGAACTCGCGCGTCAGCCGGCTCAGCGCGTCGTGCGCCAGTTCGACCTCGCCCAGCTCCATCGCCAGCAGGGCGCGCTCGCGCAACGCCCGCCAATGGCCGGGGTCGCGCGCGATCAGCCGGTCGAGCGCGGCGCTGGCCTCGTCGATCCGGTCGAGCCGGTGCAACGCGCGGGCGCCGCCGAATTCGACCTGGGCGTCGCCAGCGCCGAAGCGCGCCGCCTGGGCGTCCCATAGTTGCAGCGCGCGGCCCCATTGGCTGCGCTCCTCGGCGTCCTGCGCGAGCAGCGGCAGCGTGCGGCGGTCATCGGGAAAACGGCGCCCGGCGTCCTCCAGCGCCGATTGCGCCTCCTCGCGGCGGTTGAGCGCCTTGAGGGCGTTGGCGAGGCCGACGAACCAGTCGAGTTCCTTGTCGGGGAAACGGGAGTGAATGTCGCGCCAGACCTGCAACGCCTCGACGGTGCGTTTGGCTCGCGACAGCAAGTTGGCGAGATAGACCTGCGGCAGGACGACATCGGGAAAACGCAGCGCGCCCTCGCGCGCGGCCGCTTCGGCGTCATCCAGGCGGCCGAGCCCCTCCAGGCAACGCGCCTTGCCGATCCACCAATGCGCGGCCGCGCGCTGGGGAAAATTCGCCATGAGGTCGTCGAGGTCGGCCAGTCCCGCGGCGTTGTCGCCGGCGACGCGATGCAGCCGCGAGCTCGTCATGCGCGCCCAGACCGCGAATTCCCTGATGTTGCGGAACCGCTCGACCAGCGGCCGCAGCCCCTCGACGCGCCCGGCGTCGATCAGCAGCGTGACGGCGGCGCGCATCTTGTCGGGATCGTTCGCCTCCAGACCGTTGGCGATCGCACGCGGAAAACCGCCAATCCCGCGCAATTGCGCGCAGGCGCCCACGATATCCTCAGGTGTGATCGGCTCGAACGTCATCCCAAAGCGATTTCCAGCGCATCAAGCGAGAGAGCGGGGTGAAAATAGGGGTCGTCGCGCAGGCGCCGCGCCCAGCGCTCGCGAAAATAGCTGTGTTCGCCGGCGTAGCGGGTGTCGAGCCAGCGATTGGCGCCGCGCGAGGCGCTTTCGCGATGCGTCAGCCGAGCGCGCGGCTCGAACACGTTGACGTAGCCGGCATCCGACAGCCGCAGGCAAAGGTCGATATCGTTGTATTCGATCGGCAGCCGGACTTCGTCGAACCCGCCGACCTCGAAAAACTTGCGCGCCTCCACCGCCAGACAAGCGCCCGTCACCGCCGTCACTTCGCGCGGCCAGGCGAGCGCGCCGAGATAGCCGGGATCGTCGGCGCCGACGGCGCGCTGCACATGGCCGGCGAACCCGTCGAGCCCGAGCACCACCCCGCCATGCTGCAATCGGCCGTTGGGATAGAGCAGTTTCGCGCCCACGGCGCCGACTTGGGGGTCGGCGGCGAACTCCAGCATCCGGCCGAGCCAGTCGGGGCCGAGCGCCTGCACGTCGTCGTTAAGGAAGAGCAGGAAAGGCGTCTCCGCGACGCGCGCGCCCGCATTGCAGATCGCCGAAAAATTGAACGGGCCCGGCCGGCGCATCACGCGCACATGAGGGGTGCGGGCGAGCGTCTCCATATAGGCGAGCACTTCGCCGTCGGCGCTGCCGTTGTCGAGCACCAGCAAATCGTGCTCCGCGCCGGTGGGATAGAGGGCGAGGCTTTCGACGCAGGGGCGCAGCAGGTCGAGCCGGTCGCGCGTCGGAATGATGATCGTCGCCCGCCGCCGTCGGCGCAAAGCAGCCGGCGCGGGCGGGGCGGCGATCGGCTCGGGATCGCGCCGCGTCAGCAGGACGCGACGGACGTGCGAGATACGCGCGGTCGCGGCGTCGAACCCGCCCGCCTTCCACGCCGCGCCGCGCAGCGCCAGCGGCCGGCCGGCGTAACCGCTGGCCGCGAACAACGGGCTCCAGTCCGGCTTGAACCGTGGACCCGCGCGCCCCAGCCCGGAGGCGTCGAACGCGTCCTCATCGCCGTAAAGCGCGTCGGGCGCGACGTCCCGGCAGGCCGCGGCGGCGAGCGCTGCGAGCGCGTGCGGTTCCATCCGGTCGCCCGCTTCGAGCGAAAGCACGTAATCGGCGTCCTCGACCTCGCGCGGAGTGCCCGTCTCCAGCGTCCAATTGCGCCAGATCTGCTCGCTCAGATGCGGCCGCAGCGCTTCGGCGGCGGCCGCGTCGGCGGCGACGAGCCGGAACCGCAACGAGGGCGCGCCGTCGCCGCCGTCGAAGGCGGGGTCGAAAGCGCGCAGGCGCCGGCTACGCCAGGACTCGTAGGCGTCGAGCGGGGTGGCGCCCAGCGCGCGGCGCGCTTGCAGGCGCGAGAATTGCTCCCAGCCGCGCAGCCGGCCCCACATATATTTGGCGACCCGGCTCGCGCGCGATTGGCCGAAATGCGTGAAGGCGCCGGCGGCCGACAGGGTCTCCCAGCTATCGATGCGGAACGCGAACCGGCCGCCGCGCAACATCGGCGAAACCCAGATCTCGCGCACGTCCTCGGGCAGGCGTCCGATCCAGACCGCGCGCCCCAGCATCGCCGCCGGCAGCAACTCGTCGTGGGTTTGATGGACGCCGACAAACCGCAGCGCCGGCCGCGTCAAGGGGTCGAGCAGCCCGGACGAATATTCGAGCTTTATCCATCGGCCGGGATTGGGTTTGACGTCGCAGCGCAGCCACGGCTCCGCGCCGTTGGCTTCCCATCCCCCCGCCGACGCCGTGACGTTCGTCAGCGCCGTGAGGCCGGCCTCGCGACGCGGCAAGGCCGTCTACTTGATTGTAACCGTCGCCGCAGCGGCGGTGGCGGCGGTCGACGACACCGGCGCCAGCACGCCGTTGAAGATGGTGATCGCCTTCTCGAACTCGACCGAAGGCGCATTGGATATGAAGATCAGATCGCGGTTGGCGATCTGGAAACGCTGCTCCATGAACAGGCTGTTCGGGTTCTTGAGATCGACGCGATAGACGACGGGAACCCTGCCGTCTGCGCGGGCGAGCGGGCTGCCCGGACGCAGCGCGCGCAGAACGGAAGGCTGCTCGTAGCGGAATACGAACACGCCGCTCGCGTCGGCGCGATAATCGGCGACGCCGCCGACCTTCACCAGCGCCTGCGCGAGCGTCACCGTATCGTTGCCGAACGGCAGTTCGGCGTTGGCGTTGGTGGCGCCGGAAACGATGAACGTCTGCGGATCGCGCACCAACGTCACCACGTCGCCGGGGCGCATGAAGATGTTCTCGCGGCTGTCGTCCGTCACGCGCGCCAGCGGCACGCGCTCGGTTACGCCGCCGCGCTGCAGCACGACGAAAATCTCGTTGACCTGCATCCGCACGCCGCCGGCCTGGGCGATCACGTCGAGCAGGTGGTCGCCCTTGACGCTGAGCGGCATCCGCTGCGCGACGCCGACCCCTTCGCCGCCGATGGTGACGGTGTTGCTGATCGGCTTGGCGTCGTTGACGAGCACCTGCGGCTGGATCGCCTTGCCTTCGAGCGCGCGCTGGATCACCTCCTGCACGGCGCGGGTGGTGCGTCCCGCCACCTTCACCCGACCGGCGTAGGGCACCGTGATCGACCCGTCGCGCCCGACCACCTGCTCGGGAATCGTGGCGCTGTTGGCGCCGGCGGACAGTTTTTCCAGCGCCGCGGGAGAGGAGAACAGCCCGCCGGAGCTGGCTTCCCAGATCGTGACCGAGATCATGTCGCCGACGCCGATCACCGGCTCGATCGAGGCGCGGTGATCGCCAAACCGTTGCGCGAAGCTCGATTTCGGGCGACGTCCGAGCACTTCGATGGTGCTTGGATCGACGTCGATCACCTCATAGGGTCGCGTCTGCGCGTCACCCCCGCTTGCGTCCACCACCGCCACCGCGCTCGGCCCGGAGGAGGGTAGGTCCGCGCAGCCCGCCAGGCCCAACGTGAACATCGCCAGCGAAGTCGCCCACAAAACCGATTTCAAACGATGCCTCAATGTGTCGCAGCTCCCGCGTCGGCAACGCAGATATAGCGGTTAAACGTTAACCCGTCCAACCTGCGCCGGACCGTCGCCAGCCCGCGCTTTCCCTTGTTTTCAGCGACATAGCCGGTTTATCTGCGTCATTTCCGCCACAGTTGGAGACTTTCTCCCACCGCAGCCGTCATGTTTGTTAACATAGGTTTCGGGCGCCAACTTGGGCGCGCTCTTAACTTGCGCCGCTAAACCTTGGTATTCACAGACTTAACGGAATGGCCGCGTCATTCGGGCTGAAAAGTCCGCGCTTAGACAGAAGTGGCGGCGAATGGGAGAAATGCAAAGCATTTTAAACAACAAATAACCAAGGCGCGAATTAACGCGGCGTTTACCGTAACTGACAACGGCGGGAATTGGCGACGCAGGAATCGAAGATCATCGCCGCCCCGTTCGTCGTCTTGTCATCTCTGCCGCCGGCGCCGCATGGTGAAGCTTCGGCTTGGGAGGTTCGCCATGAAATCCGACATCGAGATCGCGCGCGAATATAAACTGGCGCCGATCGCTGAGATCGCCGCCCGTCTCGGCGTGCCCCATTCGGCCTTGCGACCCTACGGCCGCGAGATCGCCAAGCTGGACGGCGCGTTTCTCGCCTCGCTTGAACCCCGCCCGACGGGAAAGCTGATTCTCGTCACGGCGATCAACCCGACCCCGGCCGGGGAAGGCAAGACGACCACCACCATTGGCCTGGGCGACGCGCTGAACCGGCTCGGCAAACGCACAGCCATCGCGCTGCGCGAACCCTCGCTCGGTCCCTGCTTCGGCCAGAAGGGCGGCGCGACCGGCGGGGGCCACGCGCAGGTCGCGCCGATGGACGAGATCAACCTGCATTTCACCGGCGATTTTCACGCGATTTCAACGGCGCATAACTTGCTCGCGGCGATGCTCGACAACCACGTCTATTGGGGCAACGCGCTCGACATCGACGCCCGCCGCGTCTCCTGGCGCCGCGTGATGGACATGAACGACCGCGCCTTGCGGGAAATCACCGTCGGGCTCGGCGGCGTGGCGAACGGCTTTCCCCGCACCGACGGTTTCGACATCACGGTCGCTTCGGAAGTGATGGCGGTGTTCTGTCTCAGCCAGTCGCTGGCGGAGCTTGAGGAACGGCTCGGCCGCATCGTCGTTGCGGAAAGCCGGACGAAAGCGCCGATTTACGCGCGCGATCTGAAAGCGCCCGCCGCCATGACCGCCCTGCTCGCCCGTGCTCTGGAGCCCAATCTGGTGCAGACTTTGGCGGGCAGCCCGGCGCTGGTGCACGGCGGCCCGTTCGCCAATATCGCCCATGGCTGCAACTCGGTCGTGGCCACGCAAGCCGCCCTGCGGCTGGCCGACTATGTCGTGACGGAAGCCGGCTTCGGCGCTGATCTTGGGGCGGAAAAATTCTTCGATATCAAATGCGCGCAGGCTGGACTTAAACCGGATTGCGCAGTGGTTGTGGCGACCGTTCGCGCGCTCAAGATGAACGGCGGCGTGGCGAAATCGGAGTTAAGCCCGGAGAACTTGGCTGCGCTGCGTCGTGGCCTGCCCAATCTGGAGCGCCACGTCGAGAATCTCGCCAAGTTCGGGCTGGAGCCGGTGGTGGCGATCAATCGCTTCGACGGCGACAGCGAGGCGGAACTGGCGCTGGTGCGCGACGCCATGCGCGCGAAAGGGATCGGCGTGGTGGTGAACGAGAGCTGGGGGCGCGGCGCGGAAGGCGGCGCCGCGCTGGCGGAGGCGGTGCTGGCGCAGATCGCGCGCGGCAAAGCCGAATTCCGCCCGCTCTATCGCGCCGAAATGCCGCTGCTCGAAAAAATGCGTGTGATCGCGCGCGAGATTTACCGCGCCGACGACGTGGTCGCCGACGCGAGCGTGGTCGCGCAGCTCAAGCGCTGGGAGCAGGCGGGCTACGGCCATCTGCCGATCTGCGTCGCCAAGACGCAATATTCATTCTCCGCCGACCCGACCGCGCTCGGCGCGCCAAGCGGCTTCACGATGCCGCTGCGCGAGGTGCGCCTGCGCGCCGGCGCCGGTTTCGTGGTGGCTGTCATGGGCGAGATCAACACCATGCCCGGCTTGCCGCGCGCGCCTGCGGCGGAGCGGATTCGGGTGGAGGGGGGGAGAGTGGAGGGGTTGTTTTAGGACGACGGCGATTTCACGGCGCGCCAGTCAGGGCAAAACTTGCGCGCGGGCCGCTAAAATTCGCGGACTGAATGCACAAATCTATACGACATGCAGGCCTCGCCAAGAATTTCCCGGCCGGATGGATTTTTCGCCTTAAACGCATAATTGACAGAAAACTTGGTGCACGCTCGAGTCTTTCTTGCGACCTGAGTAACGTCGGAGTAACCCGC
>JANYIH010000289.1 GCA_025358745.1 Hyphomicrobiales bacterium
GGCGGCGGCGCGGGCGGCCACGCCTATCTCGCGCATGGCGGCGCGCACGTCGGTTTCGGCTGAGAGGGCGACGGACATTTTAACACTCGGCGGCGAAAGCGGCCCCTCCTATCACGGTCGTGCGCGCTGTGCGAAGCGGGACTTGTCCGCGCCGACCGCAACACTCCATTTACCCAATTCATTTATAGCCAGAATTCCGCATTTGCAGTGCACATGAACGGATGCCGCCCGCGATGAACGAAAAAAATCGTCGCACCGGATTTTTCCGCTGGGGCGGCGCCGAGACGTTCGCCAAGGCGGAGGTCTGGAAATCGCTGTTCGCGGCGCTCGCGGTGCCGGCTTTCGTGCTCGACCGCGAGGGCCGGGTGGCGGCGTGGAACCCGGCGTGCGAACAACTCACCGGCCTCAAGCGCGCCGAGGTGTTGGGCACGCGCGAGCATTGGCGCGGCTTCTATCGTCAGCAACGCCCTTGTCTCGCCGATGTGGCGTTGCAGGGCGGCGCGGCGGGCTCACTCTACGCCAGCCAGGATTCGACCGGCGAACGCGGCCACATGCGGGCGGAGAACTGGTGCGACCTGCCGAGCAGCGGACGGCGCTACCTCACCATCGACGCGGTGCAATTGCGCGACGAGCGCGACGAGATCGTGGGCGTCGTCGAGACCTTGCAGGACATCACTCACATCAAACAGATGGAAGAGGAACTGCGGCGCGCGCAGGCCCAGGTGAACGAGGCGATCGGACGCGAGCGCGAAACGGTCAGCGGTTCGATCGGGCGCGCGCTGGAGCGGCTCGCCGGCGGCGATCTGACGTGCCGGCTGAATGAGGCGATGCCCGAGGCCTACGCCAAACTTGGCCGCGATTTCGACGCCGCGATAGACGCGATTTCGGCCTCGATGCGGCAGGTTCGCATCTGCGCCGACCTGATTTCCGCCTGCACCGGCGAAATCGCCGATGCGTCCAACAATCTCTCGCGCCGCACGGAGTCGCAGGCCGCGACCCTGGAGCAATCCGTCGCCGCCATCCGCAGCCTGTCGGAAATCATCAACGAGACGGCGAACGCCTCGACACTGACCAAGGACAACATCCAGCAAGCCAACCGCGAGGCGGAACGAAGCCAGGGCACCGTCGCCAGCACCATCACCAGCATGGCCGGCATCGACCGAAGTTCGCGCAAGATCAGCGTCGCGGTCGAAATGATAGACGAAATCGCGTTCCAGACCAATCTGCTGGCGCTCAACGCTGGCGTCGAGGCGGCGCGGGCGGGCGAAGCGGGCCGCGGCTTCGCGGTCGTCGCTTCAGAGGTGCGGGCGCTGGCGCATCGCTCCGCCAGCGCGGCGCGGGAGGTGAAAGCGCTGATCGCGGAGTCGGAGAAGGCGGTGTCGGACGGCTCGCGCTACATGGGCGAGACGGCGAGCGCGTTCGAGCACATCAAGGGGCAGATCTCCGGCATCGACAAGGGCGTTTTCGAGGTTGCCTCGCGCTCGATCTCGCAGGCGGCGACCATCAAGGAACTGAACTTCGCCATGCTGTCGCTCGATCAGGAGACGCAGCACAACGCTTCGATGGCCGAGCAGGCGACCGCCGCCTGCCAATCGCTGGCGCATCAATCCGACCATCTGGTCAGCCTGGTTGGCGCCTTCACGATCGGCGAAGCTAACCCGTCGGTGGAAGAAGCGGCCTGAAGCGCTCAACCGCCGCTGACCGCCGTCAGCACGTAGACATCGGCGCCGGGTTGGAGCGCGGTGTCGAGCCGCGCGCGTCGGCCTGCGACGAATATATTGATGTGGCGCCGGATCGCCGGGCTCGTGTCGGTGAGCCGGTCGCGCATGCCCGGCCAACGCGCCTCCAGCGCGTCGATCACCTCGGCCACCGTTTCCGCCTCGATCTCGACGATGCGGTCGGCGCCGGGAAACAGCGCGGTCAGCAGCAGCGGCAGGCGGACGAGCGCGGGCTTCACGTCGTCAGCGTCTCGATCGAGGAGATCGCGGGCAGGTCGCGCGCCAGACAGGTCCAGCTCTCGCCCTCGTCGCGGCTGCCATAGACCGAACCGTTGCTGGCGCCGAAATAGACGCCTGCGGGGTCGAGCGCGTCGGTCGCCATCGCCTGCCGCATTACGCCGAAATAGGCGCCGTTCTGCGGCAGCCCCGCGCGCCGGTCGGCCCAATGCGCGCCGCCGTCGCGCGAGCGCCACACCGCCGCGCGACCCTCGGGGGGATAGCGGCCCTGGTCGGCGCCGTTGAGCGGCAGGAAGAACAGCGTTTCCGCGTCGCGAGGATGGGCGGCGACAGGAAAGCCGAAGCTCGACGGCAGGCCCGCCTCGATGCTGTTCCACGACAGGCCGCCATCGTCGCTGCGATACATGCCGCAGTGGTTTTGCTGATAGAGCCGGTTGGAATGGCCAGGCGCCATCGCGATATTGTGCACGCATTGGCCGAATTCGGGATAGCGCTCGCCCTCGGGCAGAAAATCGCAGCGGGTGCCGGTGTTGCGCGGGCTCCAGGTCTCGCCGCCGTCTTCGGTGTAAAACACGCCGACGGCGGAAATGCCGACCCACAGCCGGCGCGGGTCGGCGGGATCGCTGACGATGGAGTGCAGGATGAGGCCGGCGCCGCCGGGTTGCCATTGCGGGCGGGTGGGGGGGCGGCGCAGACCCTCGATCTCGCGGAAGCTCGCTCCCCCGTCGTCGCTGACGAACAGGCCGGCGGGCTCCACGCCGACGTAGAGCCGCCCATGCGCGGCATGCACCACCCAGGCGCATTGCACCGGCGTCTCGCCTTGCGGGAAGGCAAGACCGGCGCTGGAATGGCTCCAGCTCGCGCCGAAATCGCTCGATTTCCACACCGCCGGCCCGAACCAGGCGTTGCCGCCGGCGGCGTAGATCGTTTGGGTCGAGGGATCGGCGCCGACGTGGGTCAGCGGCCAATGTTCGCAGAACGGACCCTGCACCCGCCAGTCACGGCGGGCGGAATCGCTTTCGAGAATGAAGGCGCCTTTCTTGGAGCCGACCAGAACGCGAACGTCCATGAATGCCTCCTGCCGTGGTCGCCATGAAACACGGCCGCGGCGCGGGGCGTCAAGTCCCGGCGCAGGAACAATCGCCGCGAATTGATCTGGGCGCGGGTTTCGCCGCGATTCCCGCCGCGCTAGCATCCCGCTGTCCGCCCGGAGCCTCACGCATGACAGCCTCTGTTTCCGCCGCACGCGCTTCTGGAGCCGACCGGCCGGCTGGATGGGGCTGAGATGACCGATCTCGCGGCCACCTATCGCGCCTATCTCGCCTGTTTAAATGCGCGCGATTGGGCGCGATTGGGCGATTTTGTCGACGAAGAGGTTCGCCGCAACGGCGAGCGACTGGGCGTTGCGGGCTATCGCGCGATGCTGGAGCGGGACGTCGACGAGATCCCGGATCTCGTCTTCGCGGTCGAGCTTCTCGCGGTCGATCCGCCGACGGTCGCCGCGCGGCTGCGGTTCGTTTGCGCGCCGCGCGGGGTTTTTCTCGGCTTGGCCGTGAACGGACGCCGCGTGTCGTTCGCGGAGAACGTGTTCTATCAATATCGCGGCGACAGGATCGCCGATGTCTGGTCATTGATCGACAGGGCGGCGATTGAGGCGCAACTCATGCGAAGCGAGATTTCGCCGCCCAGCGGCGAGTGAATCGCCATCGACGGTTGCGAATTGTCGGCGACATCGTTTGACCCCGTCGAAAGCAGGCAACGCCATCCGAACAAGTTCAGGCGCAGTTGTGATAGCCTCGATGCGGCGACGGGGACCGACGCATGACGGAACCGCGAAAGCTTGTGGCGATCCTATGCTCCGACGTGGTCGGGTATAGCCGGCTTGCCGGCGTGGATGAGGATTCCGTTCTCGCGCGCCTTCGGGCGCTGCGCGCGGAAGTCATCGACCCGATCGTCGCCACTCACGACGGGCGCGTGTTCAAGCGCACCGGCGATGGAACGCTGGTCGAATTTCGTTCCGCCGTCGAGGCCGTGCGCTGCGCCGTCGCCATCCAAAGCGCCTTGATCGACCGCAACGCCGGACATTCGCCCGACAACCGCATCGCGTTGCGCATGGGCGTGCGCGTCGGCGAAGTGGTCGAGGAGGCGGACGGCGATCTCATGGGCGACAGCGTGAATATCGCCGCCAGGCTTGAAAGCGTCGGCGCGGCGGGCGCGATCCGATTGTCGGAGGACGCCTATAGGCAGGTACGCGATCGGATCAACATCGCCTTCGCCGACCTCGGGCCCACGCAGTTGAAGAACATCGTCCGGCCGATGCGAACATACGAGATTCGAATCGGTCCGGATGTCGCGCCCGCTGCGCCGCGCTGCGTCGGATTGGAAAGATTGGGTCCGCCCCGGCTCTCCATTGTCGTGATGCCGTTCGCCAATCTCGGCGGCGATTCCGATCACGAATATTTTGTCGATGGGGTCGCCGAAAGTCTGACCACCGACCTCTCGCGCATGAGCGGCATGATCGTCATCGGCCGCAACATGGCGTTCACCTACAAGGACAAAGCCGTCAATCTCCGCCAGATCGGGCGCGAATTGAAAGTGCGCTACGTGCTGCAGGTTGTTCGACGCCGCGCTGGCGTTGGATCGTGGAAACATCGAAGCGCGAGGGGGCGGCGCGCCGGTTGACGTTTTCGCCGAAGGCAATTTCATCACGGACGAAGGACCCGCATCAAGGGCCGAAGCAACGCTGCAAACCGTGCTGTCGCTGGCGCCGGAGCACGCGCTCGCCCGCGCCTGGCTGGGACGCATCCAGATCGGCAGCAAACGTGCGCCGCAAGGCATTGCCGAATGCGAACGCGCGTTGGCGCTTGATCGCAACCTCGCCTCCGCCCACGTCTTCATCGGTCTCGGCAAGAATGCGATCGGCCGCGCCGAAGAGACCGAAGCGCATGTTTTGGATGCGCTTCGTCCCAGCCCCCGAGACACCTATTGCCACCGATGGTTCATCATCGCAGGTTTCGCCAAGCTCTCGCTGGGACGGGCGGAGGGCGGCGCCGACTGGCTGCAACGCTCGATCGAGACCAATCGCAACGCGCCGATCGTCCATTTCTGGCTTGCCACGGCGCGCGCGCTGCTCGGCCGAGCGAGCGAAGCCAAATCCGCCGTTCGGGCGGGGCGCGAACTCGATCCCGCTTTCACGATCCACCGCTTCAAGGCCGGCGCGGCGAGCGACAATTCCACATTCCTGACCCGTCGCGAACACATCTATGAGGGGATGCGGCTGGCGGGGGTCGCCGAAGGCTGATCCGTCAGCCCGCGAACGCCCCCTTGTACGCCTCGCGCAACGCCGCCTTCTGCACTTTGCCCATCGCGTTGCGCGGCAGCGCCTCGACGAAGAACACGCGCTTGGGCTGCTTGAACCTGGCGAGCCTGCCTTCTAGCGCCTGCCGAATCGCGAATTCGTCGATCGCGGCGCCGGGCACGCGCACCACCACCGCCGCCACGCCCTCGCCGAAATCGGGATGGGCGAGGCCGATCACCGCGCTTTCGAATACCCCGTCGAGCGCGTCGATCTCGCCCTCGACTTCCCTGGGGTAGACGTTGAAGCCGCCGGAGATGATGAGATCCTTGGCGCGGCCGACGATGTGGACGTAGCCTTGCGCGTCGACCTTGCCGAGGTCGCCGGTGATGAAAAAGCCGTCGGGGCGGAATTCGGCGGCGGTCTTTTCCGGCATCCGCCAATAGCCCTTGAACACGTTGGGGCCTTTCACCTCGATCACGCCGACGTCTCCGCCCGGCACGACCTTGCCGCTGTCGGGCTCGGCGATCCGCAGGCTGACGCCGGGTAGCGGAAAGCCGACCGTGCCGGCGAGGCGCGCGCCGTCATAGGGGTTTGAGGCAATCATGTTGGTTTCGGTCATGCCGTAACGTTCGAGGATCGCGTGGCCGGTGCGCTCGCGCCAGAGCGCGTGCGTCTCGGCCAACAGCGGCGCGGAGCCGCTGACGAACAGGCGCATGTGCCGGGTCGCCTCGGCGGTCAGGCCAGGATGGTCGAGCAGTCTTGTGTAGAAGGTCGGCACGCCCATCAACACCGTAGCGCGGGGCGTCGCCGCCATCACGGCGTCGGCGTCGAATTTCGGCTGGAAGATCATCGTCGCACCGGCAAGCAGCGCGACATTCGTCGCCACGAACAAGCCATGTGTGTGATAGACGGGCAGGGCGTGAATCAGCACGTCTTGCGCCGTGAAGCGCCAGAGGCCGACCAGCGCCTGCGCATTGGACGAAAGGTTCTCGTGCGTAAGCATGGCGCCCTTGGAGCGCCCCGTCGTGCCGGAGGTGTAGAGGATCGCGGCGAGATCGTCGGCCTTTCGCTTCACACTCGGCAATTCTTCACGCACCGCCGCCACCCGTTGCAGGAATGTGCCCTCGCCGCGGTCGCCGAGGCTTTCCACCGAGCGCTCGCTCAAAGTCCGTACGGCGTCGAGCTGCGCCGGGCGGCACAGCGTCAGCGCGGGCTCGGCGTCGCCGAGGAAATATTCCAGTTCGGTCAGCGTATAGGCGGTGTTGAGCGGCAGCAGCGCGGCGCCGGCGCGAAAACACGCGAGCGCCAGCACGATCGCGTCGGGCGATTTGTCGATCTGCGCCGCCACCCTGTCGCCCGGTTCGACGCCGAGATCGACCAGCGCTTGCGCCATCCGACCCGCGCGGGCGAAAAGCTCGCCATAGGAGATGCGGGCGCCCTCGGGCGTCTCCATCGCGGTCTTGTCGGGGCGCGCGGCGCGGGCGAGAATATCGTGGAGATTGGCGGACATACGCAAAACCTCTGTGGCGTCGCGCGCTTATAGACCCGGCCAAGGCGCCCGAGGAAGCGTGATTTGCCCGCACGGCTCATGCGCCGGATAAGGCCGTCGGGACGGAGGAAAACATGAGCGTGTTCAAACAGGGAAATGTCGCCGTCATCACCGGCGCCGCCAGCGGCATCGGCCGCGCCGCCGCCACGGCGTTCGCGAAAGCCGGGATGCGGCTGTGTCTGTTCGACCGCAACGCCGACGAACTCGAAGCGTTTGCGGCGCTCCTGCCGGCGGCGACGCGCGCGGTGGTAGGCGACGTCGCCCGATACGAGGACGTCGAGCGCCTGCGCGACACGGCCTACGAGGCGTTCGGCGCGGTGCATGTTCTGATGAACAACGCCGCGATCGGCCACGGCTCGAAAAGCTGGGGCGCGCGCGATCGCTGGGCGGCGATCCTGGACGTCAACCTCTGGGGCGTCATCCATGGCGTTCAGGCCTTCACGGAGCGGATGCTGGCGCAAGGCGCCCCCGCCGCGATCGTCAACACGGGATCGAAGCAGGGGATCACCAATCCGCCTGGCGATCCCGCCTATGCGGTCGCCAAGGCGGGAGTGCGCGTCCTGACCGAACAACTCGCGCATGATCTGCGCAATCATCCCGGCGGCCAGATCAGCGGGCATCTGCTCGTGCCGGGTTGGACCTTCACAGGACTGACGGCGGGGCAAGGCGCGGAGAAACCCGCCGGGGCCTGGACGCCGGACCAGGTGGTCGAGCACATGATCGGCGCGGTGGAGGCGGGCGAATTCTATGTCTATTGCCCCGACAACGTCGTCTCGGAAACGCTCGACGCGCTGCGTCTGCAATGGAGCGTCGGCGACATCATCGAGAAGCGCCCGGCTTTGTCGCGTTGGCATCCCGACTGGAAAGCGCGTTTCGAGCTTTACGCCGCCGAGCGCCTTTCCTAGGCCAGCCCCATTTCCTGCAACACCTCCGAGGCGAGCCGGAAACAGTCCATCGCCGTGGGGATGCCGCAATAGCCGCCGATTTGCAGCAGGACTTCCTGCAATTCGGCGACGCTGACGCCGTTATTTATCGCGCCGCGCACATGCACCTTGAATTCGTGCGGCCGGTTGAGCGCGGCGAGCATGCCCAGATTGATGAGACTGCGCGATTTGCGGTCGAGGCCGGGGCGGTTCCAGATCCCATCCCAGGCCCATTCGGTGGCGAGCGTCTGGGCGGGCCAGTTGAAGTCGGTCGCGGCGTCCAGGCTGCGCTCGACATGGGCCTCGCCGAGCACCTCGCGCCGGGTTTTCAGGCCGCGCTCGAAGCGTTCGGAACGGGGGCGGGGATTGGACATGCGGGAACCTCCGCGCGGCGGATTAGCATGCGCGGCGCGTCGGCCCAAATATCTTTGCGGCGCGATCTTGACGCCAAACGCTTCCCCCTCTACTTTCCGCGCGCAATCGAATTCGCACGAGGCCCGACGTGGGTAAGCTTATTGTAAGATGCGCGCCGCGAGGTGGACGGACCTGAGGGTTCGGTTCCACGCTAACGGCGCATGATCCCCAGGCCCCTCGCGGGCCTTTTTTATTGCCCCGACC
The DNA here is from genome assembly GCA_025358745.1 of Hyphomicrobiales bacterium. GTDB lineage: Bacteria > Pseudomonadota > Alphaproteobacteria > Rhizobiales > Beijerinckiaceae > Roseiarcus. Next base: position 8,344 of record JANYIH010000289.1, read on the forward strand.
CCCTGCGCTTGAGGAGACAGCAAATGGCGAAACACATGACCGGCGCGGAGATGATCGTGGAGGCGCTGAAGGATCAGGGCGTCGAATACGTGTTCGGCTATCCCGGCGGCGCCGTGCTGCCGATTTATGACGCGCTGTTCGGCCAGAATCAGGTGCGTCATGTCCTGGTGCGCCATGAGCAGGGCGCGGGTCATGCGGCCGAGGGCTATGCGCGCTCGACCGGCAAGGTCGGCGTGCTGCTCGTCACCTCCGGCCCCGGCGCGACCAACGCCATCACGGCGCTCACCGACGCGCTGATGGATTCGATTCCGCTGGTCTGCATCACCGGCCAGGTGCCGACGCATCTGATCGGCTCCGACGCGTTCCAGGAATGCGACACGACCGGCATCACCCGCAATTGCACCAAGCACAATTATCTCGTGCGCCGGATCGAGGATCTGCCGCGCGTGCTGCACGAGGCGTTCTATGTCGCCAGCCAGGGGCGCCCCGGCCCGGTCGTGATCGACGTGCCCAAGGACATCCAGTTCGCCAGCGGGGCCTATCATTTCCAGCGCAACATCCAGCACAAGACCTATCGTCCCAAGCTGAAGGGCGATTCCGACAAGATCAAACGCGCCATCGAAATGATGACCAAGGCGAAGAAACCGGTGTTCTACACCGGCGGCGGCGTCATCAATTCCGGACCGGAGGCGGCAACGCTGTTGCGCGAGCTCGTGCGCCTCACCGGTTTTCCGATCACCTCGACCCTGATGGGGCTCGGCGCCTATCCCGCCTCCGACAAGCAATGGCTGGGGATGCTAGGCATGCATGGCTCGTTCGAGGCCAACAACGCCATGCACGATTGCGACCTGATGATCTGCCTGGGGGCGCGGTTCGACGACCGCATCACCGGCCGGCTCGACGCCTTCTCGCCCCATTCCAAGAAAATCCACGTCGATATCGATCCCTCCTCGATCAACAAGAATGTGAAGGTCGATCTCGGCATCATCGGCGATTGCGCGCATGTGCTGGAGGACATGGTGCGGCTGTGGCGCGCGGAAGCGGCGCGGCCTGACGCCAAGGCGCTGGCGGATTGGTGGAAGGGGATCGACCATTGGCGCGCGCGCAATTCGTTCGGCTACCGCAACTCGAAGGAGCTGATCAAGCCGCAGCACGCGATCCAGCGGCTCTACGAGCTGACCAAGGGGCGCGACGCCTACATCACGACGGAAGTCGGCCAGCATCAGATGTGGGCGGCCCAACACTACAAGTTCGAGGAACCAAATCGCTGGATGACGAGCGGGGGGTTGGGCACGATGGGCTATGGCCTGCCGGCGGCGATCGGCGTGCAGCTCGCGCATCCCAAATCGCTGGTGATCGACATCGCCGGCGAGGCGTCGATCCTGATGAATATTCAGGAGATGTCGACGGCGATCCAGTATCGCCTGCCGGTGAAGATCTTCATCCTCAACAACCAATATATGGGGATGGTGCGTCAGTGGCAGGAACTACTGCACGGCGGCCGCTATTCCGAGAGCTACACCGATTCGCTGCCCGATTTCGTCAAGCTGGCGGACGCCTACGGCGCACACGGGATTCGCTGTTCGGACCCAGCCAAACTCGACGCCGCGATCCTGGAGATGATCGAGACGCCGCGGCCGGTGATATTCGATTGCCTGGTCGATCAGAAGGAAAACTGTTTCCCGATGATCCCGTCGGGCAAGGCGCATAACGAGATGATCCTGGCGGAACTGGGCGACGACGCCGGCGTCGAACTCGGCAACGTGATCGACGAGAAGGGCAAGATGCTGGTGTGAGGGCGGCGTGGGCGTAGACGCCCACGCTCCGGAGGGGCGGCGTCCACGCCGCCCGCCTTGATCGGAATTTCAATCATGTTCAGCCTCGCCGAACTCGAAGCCGCCCACGCCATCGTCTGCGAAGCGCTGGCGTCGACGCCCGCTTTGCGCTGGCCGCTCATATCGGCGCGGCTCGGCGCCGATGTCGTCGTCAAGCACGAGAACCACAATCCGACCGGCGCCTTCAAGGTGCGCGGCGGGTTGACCTATATCGATGCGTTGCGACGGCGCTCACCGGAGACGCGCGCGCTCGTCTCGGCCACGCGCGGCAACCACGGCCAGAGCCTCGCCTTCGCGGGCGCTCGCGCCGGCGTCGAGCCGATCATCTTCGTTCCGCGCGGCAATTCGGTCGAAAAAAACGCGGCGATGCGAGCGCTGGGCGCGCGGCTGATCGAACATGGCGCCGATTTCCAGGAGGCGCGCGAGGAGGCAGGGCGATACGCCTCTGCCGAGGGCCACGAATTCGTCCCCTCGTTCCACCGCGACCTCGTCCTCGGCGTCGCCACCTATTCCCTGGAATTGCTGCGCGCTCATCCCGATCTCGACGCGCTTTACGTGCCGATCGGGCAGGGGTCAGGCATATGCGGCGCGGTCTCCGCGCGCGACGCGCTGGGGCTGAAAACCGAGATTGTCGGCGTGCAGGCGGCGGGAGCGCCCGCCTATGCGCTGTCCTTCGCCGCCGGTCGCGCGATCTCCACGCCGTCAGCGCAGACTTTCGCCGACGGCATGGCGACGCGGGCGCCGGACGCCGAGGCGCTCGACATCGTCATGCGTCGGGTCGCGCGCATCGTACTCGTCAGCGACGACGAGATCGCTGAAGCGGTGCGCTGCTTTTGGACGGATACGCACAATCTCGCCGAGGGCGCGGGCGCGGCGGCGCTGGCGGCGGCGAGCCAAGAGCGCGGCAGATTGCGGGGCCGCAAGGTCGGCCTCGTGCTCTCCGGCGGCAATATCGATTTTTCGCTTTTTCAACGCTGGATCGCACGGGACTCTTTGACATGAGCAAAGCCTATCCGCCCTCTCCCTATTCCTCGCCGCTGGGCAAACACAACGCCGAGAGCCACACGCTGTCGGTGCTGGTCGACAACGAGCCGGGCGTGCTGGCGCGGGTGGTCGGGCTGTTCTCGGCGCGCTCGTTCAATATCGAGAGCCTGACGGTCGCCGAGGTCGCGCACGAGACGCATCTGTCGCGCATCACCATTGCGACCTCCGGCACGCCGGAGGTGATCGAACAGGTGCGGCATCAGCTGGAGCGGCTGGTGCCGGTCCATTCGGTGACCGACCTCACGCTCGCCGCGCGCGCCATCGAGCGCGAACTGGCGATGGTGAAGGTGCGCGGCAAGGGCGACGCGCGGGTGGAGGCTTTGCAACTGGCGGAAGCCTTCCGCGCCAAGGTGATCGACGCGACCACCGAAAGCTTCATCTTCGAGATCACCGGCGCTCCGCGCAAGATCGACGATTTCGTCGATCTGATGCGCCCCGTCGGGCTGGTCGAGGTTTCCCGCACCGGCATCGCGGCCATCTCGCGCGGGCCGGAGCCGATTTAGGCCGACTTGCCGATCCGCAACAGGGTGAAAAGGCCGAGCGGCGGGAGTTCCCGCCGCTCGATCAGGCGGGCTTGGCGGTTCGCGGCGAGCCAGTCGCCGACGGCGCTGTAGGGGAAGCGCGGGCGCCAGCCGAGCCAGGCGCTGGCGCCCTCGATGGCGCGTTCGACCGCTTCGCGCAGGCCGCCCTCGCCGGCGAAATGGTTGATCAACACCAGTTCCCCGCCTGGCCGCGTCACGCGACACATCTCGTCGAGAGTCCTGGCGGGGTCCGGCACCACGCTTAACACGAACGGGGCGAGCGCGGCGTCGAAGCTGGCGTCGTCGAAGGTGAGCGCCTGCGCGTCCATCTCGGTGAGCGCGTGCACCTGCGCGAGGCCCTGGCGCGCGACGCGCCGGCGGGCGACGTCGAGCATCGGGCGGCTGAGATCGATCCCGGTCACGCGCGAAGTTTTCGGCAACAACGGCAGTTCGAGCCCGGTGCCGACGCCGACGACCAGGATTTCGCCCTTCTGCCCGGCGGCCGCGACCGCCGCCGCGGTCGCGGCGCGGCGGCCCGGCTGAAACGGCAGGTTGAACACGAGGTCATAGATGGGCGCCCAGCGATCATAAGCGGCGTCGGAAGCCTGCTGGTCGAGCACGCGGGCGGCGGGCGTTGGCATGGCGGTCTCCCCTGCGGGCTAAAGATCATGGCGGCGGCGTCGAAGGCAAGATGGGCTTAGGTCGGCTTGCGCTTCACCGCGTCCTCAAGCCGCATCTGCGCCGAGCCCGGCGCCAGCGGCCTGGGCTGGCTGGGATGGGGGACCCAGCCCGTCAGCCACACGATTTCGAAGGTCGCGCGCACGCGGCCGTCCGCGTCGGCGAAGCGCTGCGCGTAACGCGCCGCCGCGCGCGCGAACAATTCGCGCCGCGCGAAACGGCGAGAGCGGTCGTTGAGCGCATTGGTCGCCCCAAAGGCGCGCAGATCGCGCATCAGCGCGAACATGTCGCAATAGCGCACGGTGAAGCGGTCGCTGTCCACCACCGGCAGGGCGAAGCCGGCGCGTTGCAGCAGACCGCCGAGCGCGCGCGCATCGGCGAACGGGATCACGCGCGGGCTCGCGCCGCCGCTGATCTCGCTCTCGGCCAGAAGCAGGCATTCGCGCAGTTCGGTCAGCGTGTCGCCGCCGGGCAGGGCGGCCAGCAACAGGCCGTCGGGCCGCAGCGCGCGCCTGATCTGGATCAGCGCGCCCGGTAGATCGTCGATCTGATGCAACGCGAGGAGAGAAACCACGAGATCGAAAGCGGCGTCGCCAAACGGCGGCCGCTCCGGATCGCCGACGAGCCCTATAAACCGGCCAGCGCCGAGGCTGGCGCGGGTCGGGGCGAGGCGAGTGACATTGGCGGCGCGCAAGACGGCGGCGGCTTGCGGGCCGGGCGTGCCGAGATCGAGCGCGTCGGCGAAATCGCGCTTGACCAGCGCGAGCCGATCCTCAAGGTCGCCCACCGCCCGCGCGAGCAGGAAATCGGCCGGCCCGGCGGCGATGGCGCGGTCGAGCCGAAGGGCGACAAGGGCGTGATCGAAGAGGCGGGGGGCGGACATCGGCGGGGCCGGCTTAGCCGCTTCGCCAGCGCCCGTCCATCCTGGTTAAACTTCGCGCCAGCTCGGCTTGGAGGGATCGTTCAGGTGCAGAGACATCGGGCCGACGCCGCTGATGGCGATGATGGCGGGCTCCTTGTCCGTCTTTTTGGCGCCGTCGTAGTGGGGCGTGCGCGCCACCCGCCGCACGAACGAGCCGGGCGTTACGGGCACGGTCGCCTCGGGCGCGAAATCCTCGCCGCTCGCGCACCACCACGTGCCCGACAATACGATGCAGAGCCGGTCGGTCTCGTACCAATGCGGCGCGCTCATGAAACCGGGATGCCAGCGGATCAGCACGAAATATTGGCCGGGGTCGGAAGTCTTGCCGAACAAAGGCGCCGCCTCCACCGCATTGGGGGGCAAATTGCCAATCGGTCCCCAGGGAATCTGCTCGGGCGGGGTGATCATTGTCATCGCAGGATCGACACCCGCCGCGCGCGCCGCCTCGGAGTGAAGGCCGGCGAACAGCGCCGCCAGCAAAGGCCCTGCGAGAAGCTCCCGGCGCGACGTGATGAGGCTCGTCAAAGTTTCCTCCTGTTGGGCGTTATCGTGGCGCGATGGTTTCATGTCGCCGCGGTTTGGTAAAGCGCTGTCGCCATTCGCATGCCGTTGCATTAGATTGAGGCTGTGAGCCTCGCCGCCGAAAGCCTCAACTCCCGGTCATGGCCGCGCCGCTTTGGCGTGTGGCTCGCGGGCGCGCGCCGCGCCGCGCTCGACGTCATCTATCCCCCGACCTGCCTTGCCTGCCGCGCCGCCGTGGCCGAGCCCGGCGCCCTGTGCGGCGCCTGCTGGGGCGCGATGCGCTTCATCGAGCGGCCGTTCTGCGACCGGCTCGGCACGCCGTTCGAGCACGAAATGGGCGAGGGCGTGCTGTCGCAACGCGCGATCGACGATCCCCCCGTGTTCCAGCGCGCCCGCGCCGTCGCCCTGTTCGAGGACGGGCCGGCGCGGCGGCTCGTGCATCGGCTCAAATATTCCGACCGGCTGGAGCTGGCCCGGCCGATGGGCCGCTGGATGGCGCGGGCGGGGGCCGACATCCTTGCCGAGGCGGACGCGCTCGCGCCGGTGCCGCTGCATGTGACGCGGCTGTGGCGGCGCCAGTTCAATCAGGCGGCGGCGCTGGCGCGCGAAGTGTCGGTGCGCTGCGGCAAGCCGCTGGAGCTTGACCTGATCGCCCGCGTCAAGCGCACCCGCTCGCAGGTCGGCCTTCACCGCGCCGCGCGCGCCGCCAACTTGCAGGGGGCGTTCCGTTGCCCCGACGAGAGCAGGGTGCGAGGCCGTCGCATTGTGCTGGTCGACGACGTGCTGACCTCGGGCGCGACCGCCAACGCCGCCGCCCACGCGCTGCTTCGCGGCGGGGCAAGGTCGGTCGACGTGCTGGTGTTCGCGCGCGTCGCGCGCTGAGGCTTGTGCCGACGTCGAATCGTCACATATACCTGCTGCGTTGGGAGAAAAAACCTTGCCGCCGATCGTCGTTTACACCAAGTCGACCTGTCCCTATTGCCACGCCGCCAAAGACCTGCTTCGGCGCAAGGGCGCCGATTTCGAGGAAATCAGCGTCGAGGCCGATCGCGCGGGGCAGGCCGCGATGGCGGCGAAGGCGGGCGGGCGCTCGACCGTGCCGCAGATATTCATTGGCGCAACCCATGTCGGGGGCTGCGATGACCTCTATGCGCTAGAGGAAGCTGGACGGCTAGATCCGTTGCTGGCGACGTGATCAAGTTTTCGCTTCGCTGCGACCGGGGACACGAATTTGAAAGCTGGTTTCCTGACGGCGCGTCCTACGACGAGCAGGCCAGGCGCGGCTTTGTGATCTGCCCGGACTGCGGATCGAGCCGGATAGCCAAGGCGCCGATGGCGCCGGCGTTGGTCACCGGCGGGCGCAGCGATGCGCTGGTCGATGCGAAAGCGCAGGCGTTTCGACAGGCGATGCGGGCGATGCGGCGCGAGATCGAGGCGAAAACGGACGACGTGGGCGAGGCGTTCCCGGCTGTCGCGCGCGCGATCCACGCCGGCGACGAACCGGAGCGGGCGATTCGGGGACAAGCCAATCTGGCCGAGGTCAAAGCGCTGATCGAGGAAGGCGTGCCTGTCGCGCCGATTCCGATGTTGCCCGACGAGGCGAACTGAAAGTTTTCAGTGCCCCACCACCGCCTTCGCCTTATAGGGCGCCTCCAGCTTCGCGATCGTCTCCGCGTCGAGCGTCAGCGCCAGCGCCGCGACCGCGTCTTGCAGATGATGCGGCTTCGACGCGCCGATGATCGGGGCGGTGATGTATGGCTTTGACAGCACCCAGGCCAGCGCGACGACGGCGGGCTTGACGCTTAAGTTCCGCGCGACCTCGACCACTTTCAGCCGGATGTCCTCGTCCTGCGCCGAACCCAGGCCCAACGCGCGGGAGAACGTGTCGGTGCGGCCGCGCAACGTCGCCGCATTGGCGCCGACGCCGGAGCCGGCGAGAAATCCGCGCGCCAGCGGCGACCACGGGATGACGGCGATCCCTTCCGATTCGCACAGCGGCATCATCTCGCGCTCCTCCTCGCGATAAATGAGATTGTAGAAATTCTGCATCGAGACGAAAGAAGCCAGGCCCCGTTCGCGCGAGATCGACAGCATCTTGGCGAATTGCCAGGCGTACATCGAGGAGGCGCCGACATAGAGCGCCTTGCCGGCGCGCACGACGTCGTTGAGCGCCTCCAGCGTCTCCTCCATCGGCGTGTCGGGATCGAAGCGGTGGATCTGGTAGAGATCGACGTAGTCCATCTGCAACCGCTTCAGCGAGGCGTCGATTCCTTCCATGATATGCTTGCGCGACAAGCCTGCGGAATTGGCGGCCTCGCCCATCTTGCCGTGAACTTTGGTGGCGACCACGACCTCGTGCCGCTTGGCGTGCGCCTTGAGCGCGCGGCCGACGACCTCCTCGCTGACGCCGAGGCTGTAAACATCCGCCGTGTCGAAAAAATTGATCCCCAGCTCCAGCGCCTCGCGGAAATAGGGACGCGCGGCGTCCTCCTCCAGCACCCAGTCGCGCCATTGGGTCGAGCCATAGGTCATGCAACCCAGGCAGAGGCGTGACACCTTTAGGCCGGTCTTGCCGAAGCGGACGTAATCCATGTGGCGTCTCCTGCGTGGTCTTCGCGGCGCCGAAACTATAGAACGGCGCCGCAAAGCGCGTCGAGGGAGTTCAAATGGCCGTCAGCCGCAAGCGTTGGGATTTCTGGATCGATCGCGGCGGCACCTTCACCGACGTGATCGGGCGCGACCCCAAGGGCGCGTTGCATGCGCGCAAATTGCTGTCGGAGAGCCCGGCCTACAAGGATGCGGCGGTGCAGGGGATTCGCGACCTGCTGCGCGTCGCGCCCGGCGCGCCGATCCCGGAAGGCGCGATCGGCTTCGTCAAGATGGGCACGACGGTCGCGACCAACGCCCTGCTGGAGCGCGCCGGCGAGCGCGTGGCGCTGATCACCACGCGCGGCTTCCGCGACGCGCTGGAGATCGGCTATCAGGCGCGGCCGAAAATCTTCGCCAAGAGAATCGTCAAGCCGAGCCAGCTTTACGCCGAGGCGATCGAGATCGACGAGCGCGTGCTGGCCGACGGGACGGTCGAGACCGCGCCGGACGAGGCCGCCGTGCGGGCCGCGCTGGCGCAGGTCAAAGCGCGCGGCTACGAGGCCGTCGCCATCGTGTTCATGCACGCCTGGGCCTATCCCGAACACGAGCGCATCGTCGCGCGCATAGCGCGCGAACTGGGCTTCCCGCAGGTGTCGGTCAGCCACGAATGTTCGGCGCTGATCAAGCTGGTCGGGCGCGGCGACACCACGGTGGTTGACGCCTATCTGTCACCGATCCTGACGCGCTATCGCGACCGCGTGGCGGCCGAACTCGACGTCGCGCGCACCGGCGCAAAACTGATGTTCATGATGTCGTCGGGCGACCTCACCTCGGCGCATCTGTTCGCGGGCAAGGACGCGATCCTGTCCGGCCCGGCCGGCGGCGTGGTGGCGATGGCGCGCACGGCGGAAAGCGCGGGTTTCCCGCGCGTTATCGGCTTCGACATGGGCGGCACTTCGACCGACGTCGCCCATTACGACGGGGCGTTCGAGCGCGCTTTCGAGACGGAAGTCGCGGGTGTGCGGATGCGCGCGCCGATGATGAGCATCCATACGGTCGCCGCCGGCGGCGGCTCGATCCTCATCTTCGACGGGTCGCGCTTTCGGGTCGGGCCGGAAAGCTCCGGCGCCGATCCCGGCCCGCACGCCTATCGGCGCGGCGGCCCGCTCACCGTCACCGACGCCAATCTGATGACAGGCAAACTGTCGCCCGAATATTTCCCCAGGATCTTTGGTCCATGGCGCAACGAACCGCTCGACGCGGAGGGCGTGCGCGCGCGCTTCGCCACGCTGGCGGAAGAGATCGGCGACGGGCGCGCGCCGGAGGCGATCGCCGACGGGTTCCTGTCGATCGCCACCGCCAAAATGGCCGAAGCGATCAAGAAGATCTCGGTCGCGCGCGGCCATGACGTGACGCAATACGCGCTCAACTGCTTCGGCGGCGCGGGCGGGCAGCACGCCTGCGACGTCGCCGACGAACTCGCTATCGAAACGGTGCTGATTCACCCCCTGTCGTCGCTTCTGTCGGCCTACGGCATGGGGCTGGCCGAAATCGGCAGCCTGCGGGGGCAGGGGGTCGAGGGCGCGCTCGAAGGCTGCGACCGTCATCGCGAGACCGCGCAGGCTTTGGCGCGAGCGGCGGGGCGGGAAGTGGCCGCGCAGGGCGTTGCGACAAGCGAGATCGAAACGAAGCTTTCCGCGCGGCTGCGCTATGCGGGCTCCGACACGGCGCTGGAAGTGGCCTTCACCGACTCGGCGAAGATGCGCCGGGAATTCGAGCGCGCGCATAAGGCGCGGTTCGGCTTCATCGACAAGGACAAGTCCATCGTGTTCGAGAGCGTGCACGCCGAGGCGCATGGCGGGGGGGCGCGTTTCGTCGAGAAGCCGGGCGCCGTGGAGGCGGCGCCGCTCACCGTGGCGCGGCAAAGGGCGCGTATCTTCTCGCATGGCGGCTGGCGCGAGTCGAATGTCTATCTGCGCGACGATCTCGCGCTCGGCGCGCGCGTGGATGGGCCGGCGCTGATCATCGAGCCGCATCAAACGATCGTCGTCGAGACCGGTTGGCGGGCGGAGATCACGGCGAAGAACCATGTCGTGATGAAGCGCGTCGCGCCCGCGCCGGCGCGCATGGCGGTGGGCGCGAAGGTTGATCCGGTCAGGCTGGAGATCTTCAACAATCTGTTCATGTCGATCGCCGAGCAGATGGGCGTGACGCTGCAAAACACCGCCTATTCCGTCAACATCAAGGAGCGGCTTGATTTCTCCTGCGCCGTGTTCGACGGCGAGGGACAGTTGGTCGCCAATGCGCCGCACATGCCGGTGCATCTGGGGTCGATGGATCGTTCGGTCGAGACCATCATCCGCCTCAACCAGGACAAGGTGCGGCCGGGCGACGTGTTCGCGCTCAACGCGCCCTATAACGGCGGCACGCATCTGCCCGACATCACCGTCTGCACGCCGGTGTTCGACGAGACCGGCCGCGACATTCTGTTCTGGGTCGCTTCGCGCGGACATCACGCCGATATCGGCGGCGTCGCGCCCGGCTCGATGAGCCCGCGCGCCACCAATATTCACGAGGAGGGGATCTACATCGACAATTTCCTGCTGGTGGAGAAGGGCAAGTTACGCGAGAAGGCGCTCTACGCGCTGCTGGCCTCGGGCGATTGGCCGGCGCGCAATCCGTTGCAGAACGTCAACGACCTGAAGGCGCAGATCGCCGCCAACGAGAAGGGCGCCGCTGAGCTTAAGCGCATGGTCGGCCTGTTCGGGCTCTCCACCGTCGAGGCCTACATGAGCCATGTGCAGGACAACGCCGCCGAGAGCGTGCGGCGGGTGATCGACGCCTTGAGCGACAGCGAATTCGCGATTGAGACGGATCAGGGCGCTGTGATTCGCGTCAAGATCAGCGTCGACAAGGCGCGGCGCGAGGCGACGGTGGATTTCACCGGAACCTCGGCCCAGCGCGACGACAATTTCAACGCGCCCGAACCGGTTGCCCGCGCGGCGGTGCTTTATGTGTTCCG
>JANYIH010000345.1 GCA_025358745.1 Hyphomicrobiales bacterium
CCCCAAAAAACCTTGCGCTTTGAAGTCGTCTACCATTTACATTCGATCGATCCGATTCGCCGCGTGCGCGTGAAATGCCGTGTAAGCGGGCAGGCTCCGGAGATCGATTCGGTCTACAGCGTGTGGCGAGCGGCCGACTGGTATGAGCGCGAAGTGTACGATCTGTTCGGCGTGCTATTCGACGATCATCCCGACCTGCGCCGCATCCTCACCGATTACGGTTTCGAAGGGCATCCGCTGCGCAAGGATTTCCCGATGACCGGCTTCGTTGAAGTGCGTTACGACGAGGAGGAGAAGCGGGTGCGCTACGAGCCGGTGAAGCTGACGCAGGAGTTTCGCCGCTTCGATTTTCTCAGCCCGTGGGAAGGCGCCGCTCTGCCTGGCGACGAGAAGGCCACGTCATGACCGAGCAGAACCTGCGCAATTTCTCGATCAATTTTGGCCCGCAGCACCCGGCCGCCCATGGCGTGCTGCGTCTGGTGCTGGAGCTTGACGGCGAGGTGGTCGAGCGCGTCGATCCGCATATCGGCCTGCTGCATCGCGGCACCGAGAAGCTGATGGAGGCGCGCACCTATCTGCAAAACGTGCCCTATCTCGACCGGCTCGATTATTGCGCGCCGATGAACCAGGAGCACGCCTATGCGCTGGCGGTCGAGCGCCTGCTCGGCGTCACTGTGCCGCGCCGGGCGCAACTGATCCGCGTGCTCTATTCCGAGATCGGCCGGCTGCTGTCGCATCTCCTCAACGTGACGACGCAGGCGATGGACGTCGGCGCGCTGACGCCTCCTTTGTGGGGGTTCGAGGAGCGCGAGAAGCTGATGGTGTTCTACGAGCGCGCCAGCGGCTCGCGCATGCACGCCGCCTATTTCCGCCCCGGCGGGGTGCATCAGGATCTGCCGCGCAAGCTGATCGACGACATCTGGGCGTTCTGCGAGCCGTTCGAGAAAGTGCTGGACGACCTTGAGACGCTGCTGACCGGCAACCGTATCTTCAAACAACGCAATGTCGACATCGGCGTGGTGACGCTGGCGCAAGCTTTCGCCTGGGGCTTCTCCGGGGTGATGGTGCGCGGCTCCGGCGCGGCGTGGGATCTGCGCAAGTCGCAGCCCTACGAGTGCTACGAGGAGATGGAGTTCGACATCCCCGTCGGCAAGAACGGCGATTGCTACGACCGCTATCTCATCCGCATGGAGGAGATGCGCCAGTCCGCCCGCATCATGAAACAATGTTGCGAAAAGCTGAACTCGGCAGGCGGCGGCGGCGCCATCGTCACCGACGACGGCAAGGTGGCCCCGCCCAGGCGCGGCGACATGAAAGCCTCGATGGAAGGGTTGATCCACCACTTCAAGCTTTACACCGAGGGCTATAAGGCGCCAGCCGGCGAAGTTTATGCTTGCGTCGAGGCGCCGAAGGGCGAATTCGGCGTCTATCTGGTCTCGGACGGCACAAACAAACCCTATCGCGTCAAGCTGCGCGCGCCGGGTTTCGCGCATTTGCAGGCGATGGATTTCCTGTGCCGCAAGCATCTGTTGGCCGACGTCAGCGCGATCCTGGGCTCGCTCGACATCGTGTTCGGCGAGGTGGACCGATGAACCGGGTTGGGGGGGCTTAGTCCATGTCGGTTCGTCGTCTCGCCCAAGAACAGCCCGCGGGCTTCGCCTTCACGCCCGAGAATCAGGCTTGGGCGGAGAAGGAGATCGCGAAATATCCGCAAGGCCGTCAAGCCTCGGCGGTGATCGCGCTGCTATGGCGCGCGCAGAAGCAGAACGACTACTGGTTGCCGCGCGCCGCGATCGAACAGGTCGCGCGCATGTTGGACATGCCCTTTATCCGCGCGCTTGAGGTCGCGACCTTCTACACCATGTTCAATCTGGAGCCGGTCGGCCGGCATTACGTGCAGCTCTGCGGCACGACGCCCTGCATGTTGCGCGGCGCCGAGGAGATCAAACAAGTTTGCCGCGACAGGATCGGAGCCGAACGCCACGTCACGGCGGATGGCGAGTTCTCGTGGAACGAGGTGGAATGCCTCGGCGCCTGCTGCAATGCGCCGATGGTGCAGATCAACGACGATTACTACGAGGATCTGACTCGTGAGAATTTCGCCGCGCTGCTCGACGATCTCTCGGCCGGGCGGCCCGTCAAGGTCGGCTCGCAGATCGGGCGCTTCGGCTCGGAGCCGGTCGGCGGCAAGCTGACGGCGCTGACTTCATTTTACGGCGAAGACGGCAGGGGCGCGCCGCCAGCCAACGAGAACACGGGCGTCGAGACAGCCGCCGCCCACGCCGCCGAGGAAGAAGCGCATATCAAAGCGCTGCTTGCGAATTTGCCCAAAGACGCGACGCCGCAGCAGAAGGCCGACGCCGTCGGCGCCCGGCCGCCGGGTCTCGAAAAGGCGCGTGACGGCGCGGCGGACGATTTGCAGCGCATCAAGGGCGTCGGTCCGGTCAACGAGCGCAATCTGCACTCGCTCGGGGTCTATCACTTCGATCAGATCGCTGGTTGGTCGCGCGAACAGATAAGATGGGTGGGAACCTATCTGTCGTTCCCCGGCCGGATCGACCGCGAGCAATGGTTGGCGCAGGCCGAGACGATCGCCCATGGCGGCAAAGGCGTGAAGGACGAAGCGGATGCTTGAGGACAAGGACCGCATCTTCACCAACCTGTACGGTCTTGGCGACCGTACGCTGCGCGGCGCCCGCGCCCGTGGGGCTTGGGACAACACAAAGGCGCTGATCGACAAAGGCCGCGATTGGGTCATCAACGAGATGAAGGCGAGCGGCCTGCGCGGCCGTGGCGGCGCGGGCTTTCCCACCGGGCTCAAATGGTCGTTCATGCCCAAGCAGATCGACCCCAAGCGGCCGCATTATCTCGTCATCAACGCCGACGAATCCGAACCCGGCACCTGCAAGGATCGCGAGATCCTGCGCAACGATCCGCACACTTTGGTTGAAGGCGCGTTGATCGCCTCGTTCGCGATGGGCGCCGAGGCTTGCTACATCTATGTGCGCGGCGAATATATCCTGGAGCGCGAGCGCCTCCAGCAAGCCGTCGACGAAGCCTATGAGGCCAATCTCATCGGCCGCAACAACGCCAACGGCTGGCCGTTCGATCTCTACGTCCATCACGGCGCCGGCGCCTATATCTGCGGCGAAGAGACGGCGATGCTCGAAAGCCTCGAAGGCAAGAAGGGCATGCCGCGGATGAAGCCGCCGTTCCCGGCCAATGTCGGGCTCTATGGTTCGCCGACCACCGTCAACAATGTGGAATCGATCGCGGTGGCGCCGACCATCCTGCGGCGCGGCGCCGCCTGGTTCTCCAGCTTCGGCGCGCCCAACAATGTCGGCACCAAATTGTTCTGCGTCTCCGGCCACGTCAACAAGCCGTGCAACGTGGAAGAGGCGATGTCGATTCCGTTCCGCGAGTTGATTGATCGCCATTGCGGCGGCGTGCGCGGCGGCTGGGACAATCTGCTCGCTGTCATCCCCGGCGGCTCCTCGGTGCGGCTGGTGCCGGCGGCGCAGATCGTCGACACGCCGATGGACTTCGATTCGCTGTCGAAATTGCGCTCGGGCCTCGGCACGGCGGCTGTCATCGTGATGGACAAGTCGACCGACATCGTGCGCGCGATCGCCAGACTCTCATACTTCTACAAACACGAGAGCTGCGGCCAGTGCACGCCTTGCCGCGAGGGCACCGGCTGGATGTGGCGCGTGATGAACCGCATGGCCGAGGGCCGCGCGCAGAAGCGCGAAATCGACATGCTGCTCGACGTGACCAAACAAGTCGAGGGCCACACGATCTGCGCGCTTGGCGACGCGGCGGCCTGGCCGATCCAGGGCTTGATCGCGCATTTCCGGCCCGAGATCGAACGGCGCATCGACGATTATGCCGCCAATCCGCACAGCGAGCCTGTGCGCATGGCGGCGGAGTAGGGCGATGGCGAAAGAACCAGAAAGCCTGGTGTTGTCGCTGCTTGGTGAGATGAGAGCAGAGATCGGTCATATCGACGAAACGCTGCAAGCGGTTCGCCTCACCGTGGCGGGTCACGACTTGCGCTTCGACGCGCTCGACGAAAAGTTCGACATGATCCGCGAAGGAACAGTCTCCGCAATCGGGTTTGCAGCCAACGCGAGCCGCGCTCACGTCGATCTTCACAAGGAGATCGCGGAGTTGAGGCGCCGGGTCGAAAAGCTGGAACAGGCGCCATGAGCAGAATCGTCATCGACGGCAATGAGATCGACGTTCCCGCGGATTATACGCTGTTGCAGGCGTGCTAGGCGGCGGGCGCGGAAGTGCCGCGCTTCTGCTTTCACGAGCGACTGTCGATCGCCGGCAATTGCCGCATGTGTCTGGTCGAGGTGAAGGGCGGCCCGCCCAAGCCGACCGCCTCCTGCGCGATGGCGGTGAAGGACCTGCGCCCCGGCCCGAAGGGCGAACCGCCGGTGGTGGAGACGAACTCGCCGATGGCGAGGAAAGCCCGCGCGGGCGTGATGGAATTCCTGCTCATCAACCATCCCCTGGATTGCCCGATCTGCGACCAGGGCGGCGAGTGCGATCTGCAGGATCAGGCGATGGCCTATGGCGTCGATTCGACGCGCTTCCACGAGAACAAGCGCGCGGTCGAGAACAAATATATCGGCGCGCTCGTCAAAACCTCGATGAACCGCTGCATCCATTGCACGCGCTGCGTCCGCTTCTCGACCGAAGTCGCTGGCGTCTCTGAACTCGGCGCCATCGGACGCGGCGAGGACATGGAGATCACGTCCTATCTGGAGAAGGCGCTGACTTCGGAGTTGCAGGGCAATGTCGTCGATCTCTGTCCGGTCGGCGCGCTGACCTCGAAGCCGACCGAGTTTCATGCGCGGCCGTGGGAATACACCAAGACCGAGTCGATCGACGTGATGGACGCGCTTGGCTCAGCGATTCGCGTCGACTCGCGCGGCCGCGAGGTGATCCGCATCTTGCCGCGCACCAACGAGGCGATCAACGAGGAGTGGATCTCCGACAAGACGCGCCACGTCGTCGACGCGCTCAAGGTGCAGCGCATCGACCGGCCCTACGTGCGCGTCGGGGCTATGCTGAAGGCGGCGACCTGGCCGGAGGCGTTCGCGGCGATCGCGGCCAAAGCGCAGGCGACCAGGCCGGAGAAGATCGGCGCCATCGTCGGCGATCTCGCTAATGTCGAGGAGATGTTCGCGCTCAAAGGGCTGATCGACAAGCTCGGCTCGAAGAACATCGATTGCCGGCAGGACGGCTCCAAGCTGCATCCGAAATTCGGCCGCGCCTCTTATCTGTTCAATTCGACCATCGCCGGCATCGACGAGGCCGACGCGATCATGGTGATCGGCTCCAATCCGCGCCTCGAAGCGCCGGTGTTGAACGCCCGCATCCGCAAGCGCTGGTTGCGTGGCGATTGCCTGACCGGCGTCGTCGGACCGCAGGCGGATCTGACTTACAAATACAACTATCTCGGCGCCGGACCGGACAGTCTGGCGCGGTTCGCCGATCATCCGCCAGCCGACAAACAGAAGCCGATGTTCATCCTCGGCGCCGGCGCCTTCGCGCGGCCTGACGGCGAGGCGGTGCTGGCCTTGGCGGTCAAGGCGGCGACGTCGCTGGGTCTGTTCAAACAGGGTTGGAACGGCTTCAACGTGCTGCACACGGCGGCCAGCCGGGTCGGCGGCCTCGATCTCGCCCTCGTGCCTGATGAGGGCGGGCTCGATGCGCCGCACATGGCCAAGGGCGGCGTGGATTTGTTGCTCAACCTCGGCGCCGACGAGATCGAGGTCGAGCCGGGCGCCTTCGTTGTCTATATCGGCACGCACGGCGATCGCGGCGCGCATCGCGCCGACGTGATCCTGCCCGGCGCGGCCTACACCGAGAAATCGGGAACCTACGTCAACACGGAAGGCCGGCCGCAACTCGGCGAGCGCGCGGTGTTCCCGCCGGGCGACGCGCGCGAGGAGTGGGCAATTCTGCGCGCGCTGTCGGATGCGCTGGGCGCGCGTCTGCCCTATGACAGCTTGAACGGCCTGCGCGCCGCGCTGGGTTCGGCGCATCCGCATCTCGTCAGATACGACGTCGTCACGCCGGCTGAAGCGGCGCCTACTGGCATGATCGGCGGAACGCCGTCCAATCAAGCCTTCGTGTCGCCGATCGTCGATTTCTATCTGACCAATCCCATCGCCCGCGCCTCGCGCGTCATGGCCGAATGTTCGGCCCTGGCGAGCGCGCGGCTCGCGACGGCCGCGGAATAAGGTTTTCCATGAGCAGCCTCACGCCCTCACGTCCGACGCAAGACAGATCGGCCCTCATCGTCGGCGCCGTCGCAGCGCTCGCCGTCGTCGTGCTCGTGTTCGGGATCGTCTACGGCTTCGTCGCTGGCGGTTGGGGCGCCGGATTGGGCCACTGGATGTATGCGACCACGCCGGGCATGGTCGTGCGCTACGTTCTGGAAAGCCTCGCGATGCTCGTATGCGTGCTGCTCTCCTCGGCGGTGTTCATCTATGGCGAACGCAAGGTGTGGGGCGCGGTGCATCTCAGGCGAGGGCCGAACGTCGTCGGTCCCTGGGGTACGCTGCAACCGTTCGCGGACCTGCTGAAATTCGTCCTGAAAGAACCGATCATTCCCTCCGGCGCGAACAAGGGCGTGTTCGTGCTGGCGCCGCTGGTTGGCGCGGCGCTGTCTTTCGCGGCCTGGGCGGTGATGCCGGTCAGCGACGGCTGGGTGGTGGGCGATATCAACGTCGGTATTCTCTATCTGTTCGCGGTGTCGTCGCTCGGCGTCTACAGCATCATCATGGCGGGCTGGGCCTCCAACTCGAAATATGCCTTTCTCTCGGCCTTGCGCTCAGCGGCGCAGATGGTGTCCTACGAAGTCTCGATCGGTTTCGTCATCGTGACGGTGCTGCTATGCGCCGGTTCGCTCAATCTGACCGAGATCGTGCGCGCGCAGGACAGTTGGGCCGGCCTGTTTGGCTGGTATTGGCTGCGGCTGTTTCCGATGTTCATCATCTTCTTCGTCTCGGCTTTGGCGGAGACGAACCGTCCGCCATTCGATCTGGTCGAGGCCGAGTCCGAACTCGTCGCGGGATTCGCGGTCGAGTACTCGGCTTCCATGTATATGTTGCAGTTCCTCACCGAACTGATCGCCATCCTCACCATGTCGTCGCTGACAGCGATCCTGTTTCTTGGCGGCTGGTTGCCGCCGCTGCCGTTCGCGCCGTTCACCTGGGTCCCTGGCGTCGTCTGGTTCCTCATCAAGGCCTGGGCGGTGGTGTTCTGTTTCTCGATGACCAAGGCGATCGTGCCGCGCTACCGCTACGATCAGTTGATGCGTTTGGGCTGGAAAGTGTTCCTGCCAATTTCCCTCGCCATGGTCGTGGTGGTGGCGGCATTCGTCGAAATGTTTGGAACGGTGGCGCGATGAGCAGGCAGGCGGGAGCGATGTCATGGCGCTGAAACTGGACCAGGCCGCGCGTTCGCTGTTCCTGAGCGAATTCGTTTCGGCGTTCGCGCTGGGCATAAAATATATGTTCAAGCCGAAGGCGACGCTCAACTATCCCCACGAGAAGTCGCCGCTCTCGCCCCGCTTTCGCGGTGAACACGCGCTGCGGCGCTATCCCAACGGCGAGGAACGCTGCATCGCCTGCAAGCTGTGCGAGGCGATCTGTCCGGCGCAGGCGATCACCATCGAGGCGGGTCCGCGCCGCAACGACGGCACCCGGCGCACGACGCGTTACGACATCGACATGACGAAGTGCATCTATTGCGGCATGTGCCAGGAAGCCTGCCCGGTCGACGCGATCGTCGAGGGGCCGAATTTCGAATTCGCGACCGAGACGCGCGAGGAATTGTTCTACGACAAGGATCGCCTGTTGGAGAACGGGTCGCGCTGGGAACGCGAACTCGCGCGCAACTTGAAGATGGACGCGCCTTACCGCTGAGCGTGCGGGCAAGGGGACTTGAGGGATAGGAACCATGTGGGCGCAGGCCTTCTTCTTCTGGATATTCGCCGCCATGCTGGTGGGATCGGCGCTCGCGGTGATTCTTGCGCGCAACCCGGTGCATTCCGTGTTGTTCCTCATTCTCGCCTTCGTCAGCGCCTCGGGGTTGTTCGTGCTGATGGGCGCGGAGTTCCTGGCGATGATGCTGATCGTCGTCTATGTCGGCGCCGTCGCGGTGCTGTTCCTGTTCGTGGTGATGCTGCTCGACGTGGATTTTGCGCAGTTGAAACAGGGCTTCGTGCAATATCTGCCGATTGGCGGGTTGATTGCGCTGTGCGTCGGCGCTGAGCTTTGGTTCGTGACCTCGAATTGGGTGCGTGCGCCCAACGCGGCCGCGGCGGCTTCGCCCTCCGGCACCCTCGCCAACACGCGCGCGCTCGGCCTCGTCATCTACACGCGCTACGTCTATTTCTTCGAGGCGGCCGGCCTGATCCTGTTGACGGCGATGGTCGGCGCCATCGTGCTGACCTTGCGCCACAAGGTCGGCGTCAAGCGGCAGAGCATCGAGGCTCAGGTCGCGCGCACGCCCGCCACCGCAGTCGAAATCCGCAAAGTCGCCTCACGCGCGGGAATTTGAGAGCCAGACCATGATCATCGGCCTAGCGCATTATCTCTCCCTGGCGGCGATCCTGTTCACCATCGGCGTGGCGGGCATCATCCTCAATCACAAGAACATCATCATCATCCTGATGTCGGTCGAGGTGATCCTGCTCTCGGTCAACATCAATCTGGTGGCGTTCTCGACCTTCGCCGGCGATCTGACGGGGCAGGTGTTCGCGCTGCTGATCCTGACCGTCGCCGCGGCGGAGGCGGCGATCGGGCTCGCCATTCTGGTCGCCTATTATCGCAACCGCGGCTCGATCGCGGTTGAAGACATTCATGCGCTGAAGGGCTGAACCGGCCATGATGTACGAGATCATCGTCTTCCTGCCGCTGCTGGGCTTCCTGTTCGCGGGGCTGTGGGGCGCCAATGTCGAGCCGCGCACGTCCGAGGCCGTCACCACGATCTTTCTTGGCCTGTCCGGCCTGTTGTCGTGGGGCGCGTTTTTCGGCTTTGCGTGGAGCGCCGACCCGCATGCGCTGGTCGTGCCGGTGGCCAATTGGATGACGTCGGGCAAACTCGCCGTCGACTGGGCTTTGCGCATCGACACGCTGACCGCTGTCATGCTCGTCGTGGTGACGACGGTTTCGTTTCTCGTCCACATGTATTCGATCGGCTACATGCACGAGGACGACAGCCGGCCGCGCTTCTTCGCCTATCTCTCGCTGTTCACCTTCGCCATGTTGATGCTGGTGACGGCCGATAATCTGGTGCAGATGTTCTTCGGCTGGGAGGGCGTCGGTCTCGCCTCCTATCTACTGATCGGCTTCTGGTTCAAGAAACCCTCGGCCAATGCGGCGGCGATCAAAGCGTTCGTCGTCAACCGCGTCGGCGATTTCGGCTTCGCGCTTGGCATTTTCCTGCTGTTTCGCCTGACCGGATCGGTCAGCCTGGAGTCGATCCGCGCCGCCGCGCCGAGCCTGGTTGGCCAGACGATCCATGTCTTCGGCATGGATGCCGACGCGCTGACGATCACCTGTCTGCTGCTATTCATGGGCGCGATGGGCAAATCGGCGCAGTTCCTGCTGCACACCTGGTTGCCCGACGCGATGGAGGGGCCGACGCCGGTCTCGGCGCTGATCCACGCCGCGACCATGGTGACGGCGGGCGTGTTCATGGTGGCGCGGCTGTCGTTCCTGTTCGATCTGTCGCCGACCGCGCTCAACGTGGTGCTGATCGTCGGCGCGACGACAGCGTTCTTTGCCGCGACCGTCGGTCTGGTGCAGAACGACATCAAGCGCGTGATCGCCTATTCCACCTGCTCGCAGCTCGGCTACATGTTTGTCGCCGAGGGCGTGGGCGCCTATGGCGCCGGCATTTTCCACCTGTTCACGCACGCCTTCTTCAAGGCGCTGCTGTTCCTGGGCGCCGGCTCGGTCATCCATGCGATGCACCACGAGCAGGACATGCGCCGCATGGGCGGTTTGAAGGACGAGATCCCTTTCACGTTCTGGATGATGACGATCGGCACGCTGGCGCTGACGGGCGTTGGCATACCCTTCACTTCGATCGGATTCGCCGGTTTCGTCTCCAAGGACGCGATCATCGAGGCGGCTTACGCCTCACATCGCCCGGCAGCGGCCTATGCCTTCATCTGCGTGGTGGTCGCGGCGGGGCTGACCTCGTTCTACTCCTGGCGGCTCGCCTTCATGACCTTCTTCGGCCACCGCGGCGATTGGGCGCACGCGCTCCCGCACGACGCGCATGACGATCACCACGGCCACGGCCCGGCGCATGAATCGCCGCGCGTCATGCTGATCCCCCTCGCCGCGCTCGCCGTCGGCGCCGTGTTCGCCGGCATGATGTACAAACATTGGTTCATCGGCGGCGGCTTCGAGGGCTTTTGGAAGGAATCGCTCTTCACGGCCAAGGACAACACGATCCTGGAGGATATGGAGCATGTCCCGTGGCTGGTTTCGCTGCTGCCGTTCCTGATGATGGCCGGCGGCTTCGCGGTCGCCTACTATATGTATGTCGTCAACAGATCAGCCCCCGCGACGCTGGCGCGCAGCAATCCGTTGCTCTACCGCTTCCTGCTCAACAAGTGGTATTTCGACGAGCTATACGATCTCCTCTTCGTGCGGCCTGCATTCTGGATCGGCCGCGTGTTCTGGAAAGGGGGCGACGGGGCGATCATCGATGGGCTCGGGCCTGATGGCGTTTCCGCCCGCGTGCTCGATGTGACCCGCAACGTCGTGCGGTTGCAGACCGGCTACGTCTATCACTACGCCTTTGCGATGCTCTTGGGCGTCGCCGCGCTTGCGACCTGGTATCTGTTCGGGGGAATCCGCTGATGTCCGGCAACTGGGTGCTCTCGGCGCTGCTGGTCCTCCCCGTCGTCGGGGCGCTCCTGATCGCCCTGCTGCGCGGCGATTCCAAGGAGACGCTTCGCAACGCGCGCTATATCGCGCTGTGGACGACCTTGATCACCTTCGCCGTCAGCCTCTACGCCTGGGCTTTGTTCGATCCCGCCAAGCCCGGCTTCCAACTGGTCGAGCAATCCGACTGGTTCTCCAGCGTCATTCTCTACAAGCTCGGCGTCGACGGCATCTCGATGCCGTTCGTGTTGCTGACGACGTTCCTGATGCCGATCTGCATCCTCGCCTCCTGGACTTCGATCCAAACGCGGTTGAAAGCC
>JANYIH010000136.1 GCA_025358745.1 Hyphomicrobiales bacterium
GTGACGAAGCGAACCGCCTTCGCTATAAGCCGCCGCGTTGCGGAAACCGTTTCTGCGGCGCCGAAGGGCGCGCGCTTTAAAGAGGCCATTGGATGCCGTCTTATCTCGACCTCGGCGTAATCGGCGTCGTGCTTGTCTCCGCGATATTGTCGCTCATGCGCGGCTTCACCCGCGAGGTGCTGGCCATCGGCTCCTGGGTCGCGGCGGCGGCGGCGGCTTATTATTTGCACCCCCATGTGACGCCCTATCTCGCGCCCTATATTCATAAGCCGATCGTGTTGCAGGCGGTGGCGGCGGCGATCGTGTTTTTCGTCACTTTGATCATCGTCTCGCTGTTCACGGTGCGGGTGTCGGACGCGATTCTCGATTCCAAGATCGGCGCGCTCGACCGTTCGCTCGGCTTTGTGTTCGGCGCGGCGCGCGGTTTCCTGCTGGCGGTGGTCGCGTTCGCGATCTTCAACTGGCTGGCGGGCGAAAAGGCGCAGCCGGATTGGGTGCAGAAGGCCAAGACGAGACCGATGCTGACCGACACCGCCGACAGGATAATCGCCATGCTGCCCGAGGACGCGGCGACGACGCTGGGCGCCTGGATCAAATCCAAGTCCGCGCCGAGCGGCGCCGATGTTCCCGCCGACGAAACCAAGCCGGCCAACGCGACGCCCGCTCCGGCGGCGACGCCGGCGACCGCTCCGGCGGCGACGTCGGCGCCCAAAGCCCTGCCCAGCCCGAAGACCGGCGCCGCCGACCGCGACAAGCTGGATGCGCTGATCAACGGCATGGTCACGCTGCCGCCCCCTGCGCCCGCGCCTTCGTTGTTGAAACCTTGAGCGAACCCTTCGATCTCGAAGCCGACCGGCTGCGCGAGGAATGCGGCGTGTTCGGCATTCTGGGCCACCCCCAGGCCGCCGCGCTGACCGCGCTCGGGCTGCACGCGCTGCAACATCGCGGGCAGGAAGCGGCGGGCATCGTCGTGTTCGACGGCGAAAGGTTTCATTCCGAACGCCGGCTCGGCCTGGTCGGTGATCATTTCTCCTCGGCCGCCGCTATCGAGCGGCTGCCGGGCAGCGCGGCGGTCGGCCATGTGCGCTACGCCACGACAGGGGCGACCATACTGCGGAATGTGCAACCGCTGTTCGCCGAACTCGCCGCCGGCGGCCTGGCGGTGGCGCATAACGGCAATCTCACCAATGGACTGACGCTGCGGCGCGAATTGATCGCCGACGGCGCGATCTGTCAGTCGACCTCCGACACCGAGGTCGTGCTGCTGCTCGCCGCCCGCTCGCGCAAGCGCCATATCGTCGACCGCTTCATCGAGGCGTTGCACGACATCGAAGGCGCCTATGCGCTGGTGGCGCTGACCAACAACAAACTCATCGGCGCGCGCGATCCCCTCGGCATTCGCCCGCTCGTGCTGGGCGAACTCGACGGCTGCCCGATTCTCGCCTCCGAAACCTGCGCGCTCGACATTCTCGGCGCGAAATTCGTGCGCGACGTCGAGAACGGCGAAGTCGTCGTGATCGAGCAAGGCCGGGTCACCAGCCTGAAGCCGTTCGCGCCCCGCCCGGCCCGCCCGTGCATCTTCGAATATATCTATTTCGCCCGTCCCGACTCGGTCGTGCATGGCCGCTCGGTTTACGACGCGCGCAAGGCGATGGGAGCGCAACTCGCCCGCGAGGCGCCGGCGCTGGCCGATGTCGTCGTGCCGATCCCCGATTCCGGCGTGCCGGCCGCGCTCGGCTACGCCCAGGCGCTGAAAATTCCGTTCGAACTCGGCATTATCCGCAATCACTATGTCGGCCGCACCTTCATCCAGCCGACGCAGGCGATCCGCGAAAGCGGGGTCAAGCTCAAGCACAACGCCAACCGCGCCGTGATCGAGGGCAAGCGCATCGTGTTGATCGACGATTCGATCGTGCGCGGCACGACCAGCGTGAAGATCGTGCAGATGATGCGCGAGTCCGGCGCGCGCGAGGTGCATTTCCGCATCTCCTCGCCGCCGATCGCCCATCCCGATTTCTACGGCATCGACACGCCCGAACGCGACAAGCTGCTGGCGGCGCGGATGTCGCTGGAGGAAATGCGCGAATTCATCGGCGCCGACAGCCTCGCCTTCCTCACGGTGGATGGCATCTACCGCGCGATGGGATATTCAGGCCGCAACTCCGCGGCGCCGCAATTCACCGACCATTGCTTCACCGGCGACTATCCGACCCCGCTCGCCGATCTGGAGCTGGAAAGGCGCGGCCGCGGCATGCTTGCCGAAGCGTCGTGACCTTGGTTACCTAGACGTAAATCTTATCGTTCGAAATGACTTATTTGGCTTGGATAAGTTCTCCATGAATTGCGATTATAAATTCCCCTAGGACAGAACCTAGAGGAACTCGGCTTGACCCGCCCCCACATCAACCCGCTCGCCGATATCGACCCCCGGCTCCTCAGCGAAGCCTTCCGTCGCGCGCGCGAAAAAGCCGCCGTCACGGAAATGGATTCGGATTCCCTGCTCTCCGCCATTCTCGCCGAGGCGCGCCGAGGGACCCGCGACATGTTCGGGCTGGTGAAGGCCGCGCAGTCGGCGCCCCGACGCGACGTCGCCTGAAGCCCGATGGATCGCATCCGGCTTGACTAAGTCGCAATAACTTTGCGGCACAACAATGAAGATTGCACGGGGCGGCGACGCTCTTCTTTACAGTTCGGTTGGCTTGCGACATTGACCCGATCTTCGACTCTCACGTCGTTTTCCCCCCGCCCCGCGCTCCCGCGCGGCGCCGGTCGCGAGGCGGGCTTGCGCGAGGTGGACGGGGCGCTTGGCGCAAGCGGTTACCAGTCGCTGCCCCGCTGGCTCGAACAGCGCTTCCAGGCGGAAACCGGCGAGCGTCAGGCGCAGGCCCTGTTCCACGCCAGTCTGGGCGCGGCTTTGTTCTACAATGCGCAACTTTTAGCCGAATGGTCGCTGACCCCGGACGCGTTCGGTCTGGCGGCGGCGTTGCATTTCGGCCTCGTCACGCCGGCGCTGCTGGCGATCGCCGCCTTCGCGCGCGCCGCCCTCACCCCGCTACGCCGGGATCTCTTAGGCTTCGCCGTCCCCGCGCTGATCGCGTTGCAGGCGACGGCCGTCTATTTCGCCAGCGCTTCGGCCGGTTCGCCCCATTATCTCGATCTGTTGGCGGTGATCGGCATTCTCGCCAACACCAGCTTGCCGTTGAGTTCGCGGGCCTCGCTGTGGACGACGACGCTGTGTCTGGCGCTGCTCGCCTTGCTCGCCAACACCCCGAATGGCGCTCCCGCGCAACTCTATGCGAGCAGTCTGACCCCCAGCGTCCTCTGCGTGATGATGACGCTCTATTCCGCAATCAAGCGCAACAACGAAGCCCGCCGGTCCTATCTGCTCGATCTGCGGCACCGCCTGCGGATCGACGAGGTCGGCGCGGAGGCGCGGCACGATCCGCTTACGGGCCTGGCCAACCGCCGCCGGCTTGAAGAAGCGGCCCGGGGGCTGTGGGCCAAAGACAGCGGGCATGTGTCGCCGATCTCGATCATCCTGTACGATGTCGATCGCTTCAAATCGTACAACGACCTCTACGGCCATCAGGCCGGCGACGAATGCCTGCGCCAGGTCGCCGCCTGCGCGCTGGCGGAGATCGGCGCGGACGACGACGTAGCCGCCCGCTACGGCGGCGAGGAGTTCATCCTCCTGTTGCCGCGCACGCCGCTGGACGAAGCGCGCCGCGCGGCCGAGCGGTTGCGCGCGGCGGTGGCGGCGCTGCGAATTCCCCATTCCGGCGGCGAGGAGCTAGGCGTCGTCACCGCCAGTTTCGGCGTCGCCAGCGCCGACAGCGCGCATTGCCGCTTCGAGGCGCTGACCGCCGAAGCCGACGCCGCGCTGTACCGGGCCAAACGCAGCGGCCGCAATCGCGTGGTCGCCGCCAGTGTCGGCCTGCCAAAAGGGCCGAAGGCGGCCTGAGCCGCTTGCGTGTCGCCCGCCCTGTCGCCATGCTTGGGCGCCAGGGAGACTATCTTTCATGACGACACGCCGCTTCGCGCCCGAGATCTTTCACAACGTGCTGGGCGCGCTCGAGCCCGTCGCGCGCTTCGCCAATGGCGAGAGGGTCATCGTCGAGACGGTCGACGCCTGGGGCTTTGATAAGTCCGGCGTGCGCCGCCAGACGCCGCCCAATCCGATGAGCGGACCCTTCTACATCGAGGACGCCGAGCCCGGCGACACGCTCGCCGTCCGCATCGAGGCCATGACCGCCAATCGCGACGAGGGCTGGACCTTCGGCCCCGCAGCGACCAACGTCGTCGACCCCGCCTACGCCGCCAGCCTGCCCAAACGCGAGCGCGTGCTGTGGCGGCTCGACCGCGAGGCGGGAACGGCGCGGCTGATCGACCCGCCCGCCGCGCTGGCGCGGTTCGAGGTCGCCTTCGCGCCGATGCTCGGTTGTTTCGGCGTCGCGCCGCCGTTGGGTCAGGCGATCTCCACCGCGACCAGTGGGGCCTATGGCGGCAACATGGACTACCGCCGCTTCGGGCCGGGGACGACCGCCTATTTCCCCGTGTTCGCACCCGGCGCGTTGCTATTTCTGGGCGACGGGCATTTTTGCCAAGGCGACGGCGAGATCGTCGGCACCGGGATCGAGACCTCGTTCGAGGTCGAACTCACCGTCACGGTGCAGAAAGGGCGCAAGATCGGCTGGCCGCGCGGCGAGACGCGGGATTGCCTGTTCACCCTCGGCAACGCGCGGCCTCTCGATCAGGCGCTGCAACACGCCACGACCGAAATGATCGCCTGGCTCGGGCAGGAATTCGGGCTCGATCCGCTGGCGGCGAGCCATCTCCTGGGGCAGACGGTGCGCTACGACGTCGCCAACGTGTTCAACCCCGCCTATTCCGTCGCCTGCCGGCTGCACAAGAGCGTGCTCGCCGCGCTCGCTTGATGATCCGGCCGCGCCTTTCCGCGCCCGAGCCGGTCGAGAGCCGGATTCTCGCCCTCGCCGCCGATCATGTGCGCCGCTTCGGCGCCGCGCGGGTGACTGTCGTGGGGGTCGCGGCGGACGCGGGCATGACGCACGCCAATGTCTACCGCTATTTCCCCTCGAAAGCCGCGCTGCTGGAGGAGATCACCGCCGCCTGGCTGCGCCCGCTGGAGGCGAAGTTGCGCGAGGCGGCCGACGGCGCCGACCCGGCCTACGACAAGCTGGAGCGCATGTTGCTCGCCGTGCATCGCGCCTATCGCGAAAAACTCGACGACGACCCCGCCGTGTTCGACCTTTTGATCGATTCCCTCAGCAAGGAACGCCCCGCCGCGCGAAAACACCGCGCGCGGGTGCAATCGGAAATGCAGCGCGTGGTGGAGGAAGGCGTCGCCTCGGGGGCCTTCGCCATGGCCGATCGGCGGCGCGCGCTGGCTTTGGTGTTCGACGCCAGCCACCGGTTCATCCACCCCCTCGCCATGCGGCTCGATCGCGCGGCTTCCGCGCCGGCGCTGGCGCAGAGGTTCGAGCGCATCTTGTCGATGACCCTGCGCGCGCTGCGCACGGGACGCGCCTGATCCCGCGCTGCGCAGAGCTGGTATAATGTGAAAAACGCTACGGCGGCGGCCCGATTTGCTAGCTTATGAACAGTTTAGCAATTGTGGCCGTTCATTCCTCGTTCATCGGCCGGTCATCTGCGTCGGCGCATAGGCGGCCAAAGGAGCTGTCGGCTTGCATTCGAGACTTGGATATCACGCTTGGTTGGGCGGAGTTTTGGCCGCGCTGATGGGCGTGGGCGCGTTTTTCGCGCATCAGGGCGCGCAATCCTTCACAATGCCGGATTGGTGCGGCGGCGTGCGGCCCTGCCCGCCCCCGTGCCTGGGTGCGCCTGAAGTCGCGGGCGAGCCGGCCGAATTCGTCCAGCTCGCCCGCTACGAGCTGAGCCCGCGCTGGCGTCGCCCCGCTCGTGTGTGGACGCGGCCGCAATGGCGCGTCGCTCGGCCCGTTTGGCGGCCCATAGTCGCGCCCATCGAACTGTCGCCCGCGAATTTGTCGATGCCGGCGCTGCCCGATCCCAAGAACGTCTATTCCGAAATCGCGCCCGACAAGTTCAGCCCCGCCACCGCAGGCGCGCTGTCGAGGGTCTACGCGCCCAATCTGACAACGGGTCGCGTCGACGTGATCGATCCCGCCACCTTCACCGTCGTCGACAGCTATCGCGCGGTGCCGAGCCCGCAGCATATCGTGCCGTCGTGGGATTTGCAGACGCTGTGGGTCTCCGGCGACATCAGCTACACCGGCGGCCACGCCTCTGTTGCGCCGATCGACCCCAGGACCGGCAAGATGGGGGCGCCGATCTCGGTGCCCGATTCCTACAACATGTATTTCACCCCCGACGGACGCTCGGCGATCCTGGTCGCCGAGGCCAAGCGACGGCTGGAGTTCCGCGATCCCAGGACGATGGCGTTGCAGACCTATGTCGTCGTGCCCGAATGCGCCGGGATCAACCACGCCGATTTCGCGCTCGACGGCTCCTACGCCATCTTCACCTGCGAATTCAGCGACCGGCTCGCCAAGATCGACCTCGTGCATCACAAGGTCGCGGCCATGTTGCCGTTGAGCCCCAAGCACATCCCGCAGGACATCCGCGTCGCGCCCGACGGTTCCGCCTTTTACGTCGCCGACATGTTGCAGGACGGGCTGATCGTCATCGACGGCGAC
The DNA here is from genome assembly GCA_025358745.1 of Hyphomicrobiales bacterium. Lineage (GTDB taxonomy): Bacteria > Pseudomonadota > Alphaproteobacteria > Rhizobiales > Beijerinckiaceae > Roseiarcus. The sequence continues at coordinate 6,693 of JANYIH010000136.1, forward strand.
GCCTTCACCGAGACCGGCTTCATCAAATCCGGCGTGGGGAGCCACGGCCTCTATCCCAGCCGCGACGGCAAAAAGCTCTACATCTCCAATCGCGGCACGCACAATCTGGCCGGCGTGGCGAAGGGCGACGGCAGCGTCTCGGTGATGGATTTCGCGACGCGCAGAATCGAGGCGACCTGGAGCATTCCCGGCGGGGGCAGCCCCGACATGGGCAATGTCAGCGCCGACGGCAAATGGCTGTGGCTGTCGGGCCGCTACGACGGCGTCGTCTATGCGTTCAACACACAGGACGGGTCGGTCAAGACGATCCCCGTCGGGGGGATGCCGCACGGGTTGACGGTGTGGCCGCAGCCGGGGCGCTACTCGCTCGGGCATACGGGGAATATGCGGTAGCGCGCCGCCACGAACGCGTGATTTCCGCTTATACTCGCTCTGCTTTTTGTCCTCGCCGTACCGTAATGGAATATAGACGTTCATCGGTGCGGAGGCGGCGTTGGCTCTGAAATCGCGGCTGTTCAGCAACGACCCGAAGCTCGAAGCGGCCGCCACGGCCGATTCCGGCCACATCTTGCAGGGCGCGCGCGGCCCGCACGTCGGCAAGATCCAGAAGGCGCTGAATCTCCTGATCAACGCCGGCCTCGCCGTCGACGAGCAATATGGACCGCGCACCGCCGCGGCGGTGGCCGAATTCAAGCGACGGCAGAAGCCGCCGATCCTCAATTTCAAGGGCCAGATCGACGACATCGTCGGCATCAAGACCATGGCGGCGCTCGACGCGGCCGTGGCGGCGATCGAGGAGAACGAGCCTGGCGAAATCACCTCGCTGTTCCCGCCGCCGCTGTCGAAGGCGGCGCAGGCGACAACCCCCTCGCCGATCCCCCTCGCTCCCACGCGGCTGCGCCTGGGTTTCGCGATCGGCGACGGCGGCCCCGGGCAGGCGGCGCTGACCGACCTCGTCGCGGCTCCCGTCACTCAGACGGTCGTCGTGCCACCCATCCGCTCGGCTTTCATCCAGACCACGCATTTCCAGGGCGGCGTGCTGGTGTTCTCGGAACCGTCCGGTCAGAATGCTTTAAAAGCGCTGACGAAGATTCTCACCGGCGCCAACATCCGCGAGAGCGGCAAGTTGCAGAACGCCGACATCGGCGCCGACGTCGACAAATTCAGCTATCGCACCTTCGGGGAATGCGGCGTCGTGAAGGCGCAAGCGGTCGGCCCGGGGGCCAAGAAATCCGGCCTGGTCGACATCCTCATCCTCGTCTCGCAGTCTTCCTACACCGACGAGCCTGTGCACCCCGTCGATACGACGCTGCCGCTGGGCATCGTCTCCACCGAGGGGACACCGCTCAATCCGTTGCCCGGAAGAAAGATCAACATCTTTGGCCGCGGCGAGAGCAACGGCTTCGAGAATTATTCCAGCAGCATCCCGTTCTGCAACGACTCCGGCCCCAACACGAAACCCTGGACCGACGACCCGCGCAAGCCGAGCCCGGGCATCCCGGATGGGTCGGTGATGAACATCTGCATTCGCGGCAGCCCGATCTTCCCGATCACCATTTCCGAGATGAAGAGGATCGCCGCTAAAGGCTGTCGCGTGACTTTCGGATCTCCAAGCATATCCGAGATAAACAAGATGAAAGACGGTTTTCCGGACGGAGCGGCGGCCGACTATAAGATCGACCGGAAGAGCGTCAACACCTCAGTGGGAAATATCCTCGTGTTCGAGATCAAATAGCCGCGCCGCGCGACTTCGACGGCCGCCGAAGCCGCGAAAAAACCCGGCGACCGCCGGTCACGGCGCGGCGAGTTGCGGCGGCGTTTGCGGGCGCGGCCGCCCATGCGCCGTCTTGTGCCAATGGAACGGGCGCACGATAAGTTCGTACAGCGCGGCCCAGGTCGCCGCCGAAACGCAGGCGTAATAGATCGGCATCAGCAGCAGCGCGCGGCCGTATTGCCGCATCCCGCGCTTTCGCATCGCCACCCACGCTGGCAGGATGAGCGCCTGCACGCCGGTCAACGTCAGGATATAGGTATAGACGTCAGCGAGCCGCGAGACGTTCGTTTCCGCGACCGATTGTTCGATGCCGCGCCAGATCGCCTCAAGCAGAAAGATCGGCCCGAACAGGCCGGTCATCACCGTCCCGGCGATCAGCGTCAGCCCGGCCACGCCTTTGACAAATCCCATTTCGCGGAAATAGCGGATCGGCTCGCGGGTGTGGACGATCATCGTCTGCATCCATCCCTTCTGCCAGCGCGTGCGCTGTCGGAACCAGTTGCCGAACTCGTTAGGCGCTTCCTCCGCCGTCTCCGAATCGAGCGCGCCGACGCGGCCGCCGAAGCGGGCCAGGCGCAGGCCGAGGTCGGCGTCCTCGGTGACGTTCCAGGCGTCCCAGCCCCCGACCCGGCGCAGCGAGGCGGTGCGGAAATGGTTGGTGGTCCCGCCCAGCGCCACCGGCAGATCGAGCGCCGACAGGCCCGGATTGATCAGCTCGAACAGAGCCGCATATTCGACCGCGAACATGAAGCTGATCCAGCAATCGCGCCAATTGACGATCGTCAACCGGCCCTGCAACGCGTCCAGCGTCGGGCTTTCCGCGAAACGCGCGGCGGCGCGGCGCAGTTGATCGGGCGCCGGCTCGTCCTCGGCGTCGTAGACGCACAGGAGATCGCCGCGCGCGACGTCGAGCGCGACATTGAGCGCGCGCGGCTTGGTGCGCGGCTGGCCGGGCGGCGCGATGATGACGTCGTAGCGCGGCGGCAGGCGCTCGGCGATGATGGCGCGCAGCGTCTCGTCGTCGCCGGCCTCGATCACGAGTTTGATGTCGAGCTTCGCTTTGGGATAGTCGAGCGCGTTGAGCGCAGCGACCAGTTTCGGGATCACCGCGCCTTCGCGATACATCGCGACCATCACGGTGTAGGCGGGCAGATCGGCGTCCGAGAGCGGGGGAGACGGCCGCGAGGCGTCGGAGGCGATCGCCGCGGCGATGCGCAGGAAGATCGTCGCCGAGAACAACAGCCACAGCAGGATCGACAGCGTCGCCCGCTCCGCCCAGGGCGCGACGAAGGCAAGGCCGATCAGGCCAAGGCCGAAGGCGCCGACGAGAATCGTCTGCGCCGGCCGCATTTCGCCGCGCGCGCACAGCGCAGGATCGAGCCGGTCGAGCCGCATCGCGGCCTGGGTCGCGATTTCCGTGGCCCGTTCGACCCGCACCAGCGCGCCCAGACGCCGGGGCGAGGTGAGCGCCAGGCCGGTGACGACGCGGCCCTGCTCGGACGCCTCCAGCAGCATCCGCAGCGCTTCGCCGCGCGGCGCGGCGATGACGCGATACGGCGCGCCCAAAGGCGCTAGATAAACCACCCCCGCATTGACCGCGCGGGCCGGCGAAGCGGTAGTGTCGAGCGTGGCGCGGCCGACATGGAACGGCGCGCCGACCCGGTCGGCGAGCGCGCGATAGAAGAACTCCTCCTGCGCCAGGCCCTCGCCCAGCAGCGCGAGATCGGCGGAAACGCCAATTTCGCGGGCGATGCGTCCCGCCTCGATCAGCGTCGACATCGGGGCGCCGTAGGCGGCGAGAAAAGCGATCTCGCGCGGCGGGACCGCCCGCGCCGCCGTCACAAACGCATCTCTTTGCGAGACTTCCACCGCCATGCGCCGCCCCGGACGCATCTTTACGTAAGTTTGGGCCTTTGTCATTAACACTTGCGTAAGACTTGTGTTGAGAACGCAAGAATTTTCCTGGCGCGGCGGATCCGTTTCTTTGCGGCTACGATGTGTTGCAACACGGCGGGTTTGCGGGGGGAAGCCAACGGCCGCGCCGCAAAACGGGTTGCGCTTCCTAGCTCGCCAGCGCGGCCGGGTCGGCGTTGGCGCCGCAAAGCAGCACGCCGACCCGCTCGCCCGCGCGCGCTGCATAGGCGCCGCTCGCCAGCGCGCCAAAGGCCGCCGCGCCGCCGGGTTCGGCGAGGATGTTGAAATCGCGCCACAGCGCCTTTTGAGCGGCGCGGATCGCCTCGTCGCTCACCAGCGCGACATGGTCCACGAATTCGCGAAGAATCGCGAAATTCAGCGCCCCGACGCGACGCGCGCCCAGCGAATCGGCGGCGATTGACTGCACCGCCACATCGACCGGCTCTCCGGCCGCGAGCGCCGCATGCAGCGCCCGCGATCCCTCGGGCTCGACCCCGACCACTTTCACGCGGCCCGCAAACCACGCGGCGATCCCGGAGACGAGCCCGCCGCCGCCGACCGCGACGAGGACCGTGTCGAGCTTTGGCGCCCCCAAGGCTTCGAGATCGCGCTCCCATTCCAGCCCGACCGTGCCCTGTCCCGCAATGGTCGCCTCGGAATCGTAGGCGTGCAGGCCCAGCGCGCCGGTCGCCGCGATATACGCCTCGCACAACGCGAGCGCGTCGACATAGGTCTGGCCCCCGATATGCAGGTCGGCCCCATAAGCGCGGATTTTCTCGATCTTCACCGGCGCCGCGATCTCCGGCACGAAAATGCGCGCCGGCACGCCCAGCCGGCGCGCGGCATAGGCGACCGCCGCGCCGTGATTGCCGCCCGAAGCGGCGGCGACGCCGACGGCCGGGAGCGCCCGCGTCAGGAGATTGTTGAACGCGCCGCGCGGCTTGAACGAGCCGGTATGTTGCAGGAACTCCAGTTTCAGCGAGACCCCCGCGCTTTCTATCAGTGGTGTGCGGCGCACATGGGGGGCGATGCGCGCCTGCGCTGCTTCGATCTCGTCGCGTCCCGTCATGTCTTGCCCACCACCGGAATGACGTCGACCTCGACGTCGAGTTCGTGCCCGCCGTAGGAGAGAACGACGCCTTCGACGGGGGGCACGTCGGCGTAATCGCGTCCGCGCGCGACGACGATGTGGTCGTCCCCTTCGGGGATCGCGTTGGTGGGATCGAGCCCGAGCCAGCCATAGGCGGGGCCGCACCAGACCGCGACCCATGCGTGCGAGGCGTCGGCGCCCTGAAGCCTGGCCTTGCCCGGCGGCGGGATCGTGCGGATGTAGCCGCTGACATAGAGCGCCGGCAGCCCCAGACCGCGCAGGCCCGCGATCATCACATGCGCGAAATCCTGGCACACCCCGCGTCGCGCCTCGAACGCCTGCGCCGGCGAAGTCGTCACCTCGGTCGCCTTGGAATCGAAGGCGAAGTCCTTGTAGATGCGCTTGGTGAGTTCGACCGCCGCCTCGTAGATCGGCCGGCGGTCCGTAAAGCTCTCGCGCGCATAGGCCGCGGCGGCCGGAAACAGCGACACCAGCCGGCTCGGGTAAAGCGCGAAGGCGGGGGAATCGGGCGCCAGCGATTGCGTGTCGACCGCTTCGGCCGCCACCGTTTCCCACGCCGGCGTCAACGCCGCCAGCGGCGGCGCGGCCCGGGCGATCTCGACGCGCGAGATCGACTTGATCGACATTTCCCGATGCGGGGTCTCGATCCGCATCCGCGCGACCCGGTTGGCGAAGGCGTCGGAATGTTCGCCCCAATCGCGCGGCGTGGGCTGCGCCTCGACGCGAAAGGCCAGCACGAGCTGGCCCGGCTCGCTGCGCGGGCGCAGCCGCAGCACGCAATCGTTGACCACGACCGGGCCATTGTAGGTGTAGCGGGTGAGATGGACGATGTCGTAGATCATCCCAGGCTCATGATCTTTTCCGCCCGCGCGGAGGCGCCGTGCAGGAAGTAGCGCCGCGCGATCGCCTCGGCGAGTTGCGTCAGCCGGTTCTCGATTCCCAGCACGCTCGCGTCCTCCAGCCGGTCGGCGACTTCGGTGTCGAGTTCGGCGCTGAGGCGGGTGGCGAGCCGCAACGGCTCCTCGGGGATGCCGTCCTGGCGCAAGACAGGCAGGGTCGCGATATGCTCTTCGATGCGCCGGGTCTGAAACGCGACCGAGCGCGGATTATAGGGGTCGAGCAGCGCCATATCGCGCACCGGCGCCAGCGCCACGCCGATCAGCGTGCGCGAATGATAGGTGATCTGCGAATCGATGAGGTCGAGCAGCACGTCGAGATCACTTTCGGTCGCCTTCTGATGCGCGAACTGGCGCGAGATCCGGCAGGTGTTGATGCCGCGCTCGATGCGCCGGCCGAGTTCATAGAAACGCCAGCCCGCGCCGCGATTGAAGTTTTCGTCGAACAGACCGGACAGCGCGGCGATGGTGGTGAGTTGCTCGTCGATGCAATCGAGGATCTGCGCATCCGTCAGCGCATCCTCCGGCAACGCCAGAAGGTCGGACCGCAGCCGGCCGATCAGCGCCCAGGTCTGTTGCGTCAGCCGCTCGCGGATGACGGAGGCGGCGAAATTGGCGGCATTGGCGATCGAGAGCGCCGAACCGTAATTATCGGGTTCGCGCAACGCCGTCTCGGCCGGACGCGGCGATTTCTCCTTGGCGTCGATCGCGCCCCAGGCGACCAGCAGGCCTTTCAGCGCCTCGGCGGCCTCCTTCGCCCCGGTGACAGGCGCCTCCGGATCGAGCGCGCGCGAACTCAGCGCCCGCACCAGCCGCAGCGTCGCCTCGCAGCGTTCGAGATAGCGTCCAAACCAGAACAGATTGTCGGCCGCCCGGCTTGGCAGATTGCCCAGCAGGCGGGCGATATGCGTGCGCTCCGGGTTGGGCAGCAGCGAGGAGGTGACGACCGGCTTGTCGGCCAGCACCCAGACGTCGGCCGATTCGACGCCCTGCCCCATCGACACCGCGCGCGCGTCCGGCTTGTCGGAAACGCGCGCGAAGCCGCCCGGCATCACCTTCCAGCCCTCGGGCGTCGCCGCGACATAGACCCGCAGCACGAACGGGCGCGGCACCAGCATGCCGTCCTCCCAGCGCGGCATGGTGGAAAGCCGCACCACCTCCTGGCCGACATAATCGAGCCCGCGCGCCGCAATGGCGGCCTTGAGCGTCGCGCGCTCCGCCTCGCCCAGCTCCGAGCCGACGGCGACGCGACGCTTCTCAAGCCCGCGCGCGCTGTCGCCGAAGGCGCTGGCGATGGCGATATTGTCGAATTTGTCCAGCACGCGCGCCCGGGCGCCGGGCTGGCCGCACCACCAAGTCGCGATATTGGGCATCTCCAGTTCGCGTCCGATCAGCCGCTTGGCCAGACGCGGCAGAAAGGCGAGCATCGCCCGCGATTCGATGAATCCGGCGCCCGGCGCGTTCTCCACCTCGACGCCGCCGGCGCGCATCGCGTCGAGCAGCCCCGGCACGCCGAGTTTCGAGGCCGAATTCAGTTCGATCGGGTCGATCCACTCGCTATCGACCTGCCGCCACAGCACGTCGGCGCGCTTCAGCCCGGCGATGGTGCGCAAATAGACGCGCCGCCCCTCGCCGACGACGAGATCGCTGCCCTCCACCAAGAGGAAGCCGAGATAGCGGGCGAGATAGGCGTGCTCGAAGTAGGTCTCGCTGTAGGGGCCGGGGGTCAGGATGCAGATGCGCGGCTCGCTGCGTTCGCCGCCCGACTTCATGCCCGCGCGCAGATCGCGGAAAAACGGCGCGACCCGCTCGACGTTCATCTGGCTGTAGAGGTCGGGGAAGGCCTGCGATACGACGAGCCGGTTCTCCAGCGCATAGCCCGAACCGGAGGGCGCCTGGGCGCGGTCGCCCAGCACCCACCAGTCGCCGTCGGGGCCACGGCCGATGTCGGCGGCGTAGACCCGGAGCCAGCGCCCGCCCGGCGGCTTCACGCCGCGCATGGCGGCGACGAAATCGGCGGTGCCGGTGAGGGCAGCGGCCGGCAGCGCCCCCTCGGCGATCAATTTTCCCTCGCCGTAGACGTCCGCCAGCACCTTTTCGATCAATTCGGCGCGCTGAATCACGCCCTGCTCGATCTTTCGCCATTCGGCGGCGGGAATCAGCAGCGGCAGGCGGCTCAGCGGCCACACCCGCTCGGCGGTTTCGCCGCGCACCCGGTAGGACATGCCGCGATTGCGCACGCGGCGGTCGGCGGCGGCGAAGCGCTCGGCCACGGCGGCGGGATCCGCCGCCAGTTGCGTCAGCAGCCGCGTCCAATGCGCCCGACGCGTCCCGTCGGGGCCGATGAACTCGTCGGGAATGCCGGGAAGCGGAGCGTAGCCCGCCGTCCATTGCGCGACTTGAGCCTCAGCCTTGGCCGATGCGGAACTAGTACGGACGGTAACGGGCAAAGCGGACTCGCGGGATGCAGGCGGCGCACTATGGGGCGAAGTTTCCCCGCGCGCCAGACCGGCTTGGCGCCCTTCCCGTCCGATAGGGACAGGAAGGGCCAATTTTCGCGCATTCAGCCTTCGCGCGGCAGCGGCAGCTTGTGACCCGTCCGCGCCTCGAAATCGTGTTCGGAATCGACCAGGCGCATTCCGCGATCCACCTCGCTCGCCGCTGAATGGTGCGGAGCGAAATAACGTTCGGGCATTTCGGCGATCACCACGTCCGGCCGCTCGCTCTCGATCAGGTCGAAGCAGGCATGGACGCTCGCAACCGCGGCGATGCGCGAGAAGTGCCGCATCAGATAAGGGAAAAGCAGGGTCGAGTTCGAGGTGCGGAACATGACGAGCCGCCGCGGCGGGGCCGCCTCGCACTCGATCACGTCGACCTGATTCGCCTTGTAGCTCGCGCCGTGGACGATGGCGCGGTGTTTGACCGGCGGCGCCACGAGCTGATCGACCCGCCGCGGCGGTGCGCCGACCGCGCGCGCGAGGTCGCCCGCCAGCAGGAAGTTGCGCGACAGCAACTGATCCTCGCGCAGGATTTCGGCCGGACCGATCGCGGTTAGCGTGGCCATCAGCGCGCGATAGCAAAGGAAACAACCATAGCCGGTGCAATGCACGTCATGGGGATGCGCCGTCTCGGCTTTCGCCCGGCCGGCGATCATCGCCTCAAGCGGATAGACGATCGTCGCGCGCAAACTTTCGCCGGCGCGCGCCAGAATTTGCGCTATCGGCCGCTGCGGCGACAGTTTCGGGGCGCCGGGGATGGCGTCGGGATAGATCGCGTGACTTTCCGGCATCACCAGATGCCGATAGATAATGCCGCGCTGCTCGCAATAGGCGACGCGCCGTTCGAGCGCCGTCAACCATCCCTCCAGGCTGCGCTCGCCGAAGCCCCGGCCCTCGAACAATTGTTCGCAGACGGAATCCCCGAAGCCGAACAGCCGATCGCCGAGGCCCTGGAACACCGTGCCGGAGGCGACGCCGCCGGGAGCGAGCCATTGCCGACGCCCCCGCAGCGCCCACGGCATCGGGCTCCACTCGAATTGCGCGGGATCGCCGCCGACGATCAGATCGCCGGGCGCAAGCACCCGGATCGCTTCGCTCCCCCGCGCCCGCGCCAGCACCAGCGCGTGATGGAACGCGGTCTCGGGGCCGCGCTCGCCAAGACGCGGTCGCCCCCAGGGGGTCCATTCCGGCGCCCCCCGCAATGCGTTCGCCGCCGCCTCGGCCAAAAAAAGCTCTCCCGCTGAGCGCCCTCCCGCGATTTAGCCCGCCCGGCGTTGCCGCGCCAGAGCCGCCTTGGCGGCAGGTCCGCGTCAGTCTAAAGCGCCCAGCGAGAGGAGCATGGCATTGAGGGTCGTCTTCGTCGGAGGCCGGCAGGCGCAACGGCTGTGCGCGATCTACGGCCGCCTGTCCGGCGCGCCCGAGACTGCGGCCTGGATCGACGTGGTCGCCAAGTTGCAACCCTCGCAGGAGCAACTGGCGGCTTCGGCCGACCTGCTGGCGCTGCAAGCCTGCGGCGCGCCGCTGCCGCTCGATTTCGACGAGATCGCCACGAAGGCCGAGCGGGTGTGGTTCCCCGAGCTTGCGCTCGACTTCCTGTGGCCGTTCAGCGGTCAGCCGCATCTCGCCAATACCGCCGACGCGCTGTTTCCAGACGGTCCCTACCCCGTCGAACTCGGCGACGCCTGGCTCAACCGCCGCCTGGAGGGGCGTCAGCTCGCCGAGGCGATCGAGGCCGAATATCTCGCGCTCGACATCGCCGCGACGCTCGATCTCGACGCTTACAAGACCATGTCCTTCGAGCGGCAGGCCGCGTTCGACCGCCAATGCGGAACCGATTTCGCCTCGCGGCTGGAAGCGCAATTCGCCGCCCGACCTCTGTTCGTCAATCCGCTGACGCCCGGCGGCGATCTTCTGCACGACCTTGCGTCCGGGTTGTTCGCCCGGATGGGCGCGCCGTTTTCGCTTTCCCCTGATTTGCGCCCCGACCTCAGCCGCGTCGCCGAACTTGCGATCCACCCCAGCGTCGCTGCGCATTTCGGCCTGGCCTGGACGCAAGGCCGGCGCTATCGCGCCTTTGCCGGCGACCGCGTCGATTTCGCCGAATATGTGGGTCGCTATCTCGCCTATGCCGAGGGGCCCGAGCTTGAACACGGCGTTCGGCTGGTCGAGGAGGGGCAAACGGACGAGGGGGTGCAGCGGCTTGAAATCGCCGCCGCGCGGCCGATGGGACGGCGCTTGCTGTCGACCCGGCGCGCGCTCGAACGGGCTTTCGTGACAGGTCTGCGCACGGGCGACGCCTCGGCGATGCTGCGCATCGCCGAGGCGTCCGAGCGAAACGGGGCCGACTTACGCACAGCGGCGACCTTTTATGCGCAAGGCCGCTGGGACGAGGCGGAAGCGGCCGCCATGGTGTTTCTCGCGGCGAGCCCGTCTTCGCTGGAGACATGGCTGTTTGTCGCCCACGTCCGGGATAAACGGGGCGACGGCGAGGGACGCGTCGCAGCGCTGCGGGCGGCGCTGGAGCTGCGGCCGGACGACCCGGTATTGCAGAGCCAGCTGACGACGGCGGGCTCGGCGCTGGGCGATTTCGCTACGTCGATCGCCTCCGCGCGGGCCGAGATCGCGCTCAATCCGGCCAATCCGCACACGCATGCGCTGCTTGCGCATCTGTTCGAGCAGGTCGGCGATCAGGAGCGCGCCGCCGCCGAGTTGAAGCGCGCGCTCGAAATCGTCGCCGTCGGCGAGGAATATGCGGATCTGCGCAACGCGCTCAACCGGCGTCGGATCGATCCGGACCGGGAGGCGACGCCGGACTAGCGCGCCTGTGCGCCGCAGGCGTCGACGATGCCCGCGATCCGGTCGCGCTCGGCTTTGGTGATCGAGCGCGAGGCGAGCCGGCCGGCGAGACCGGCGGCGGCGGCGTCGCGCACGACGCAGGCGCAGGCGCGCTCGCACGGCTCGATCTCGCCGCCCGCTTCGACGCAGGCCGGACGACACGCCTCCGCATAGGCCTCGATCGACAGCCGCTCGGAATAGCCGCTGACCTGCAACGCGCCATAGAGCAGCCCGATGAGGATGGGCTGGTGGATCAGATAGACCGCAAGACTATGCCGGCCTGCGAACGCAAGCCCCCGCAGCGGCGCGGCGCTCGCCCGCCAGTCCGGCGGAGCGCGCGAAAGCTTCGTCAGCGCCAGCCCGATCAGCGTAACCCCGCCCCAGGGCGCAAGCGGACGCCAGTCGAGCGTCGCGGGATCGTGGACGCCAAGGCCGAGCCAGACCCACCCCGGCGGGTCGAAAGCGGGCGCAGCATAGGCCAGGGGCAGCGCGACCAACGCGACGCCGGTCGCCAGCGCCGCCCAGGTCGATAGCGCGCCCGGCGCGATCAGGAACGGGAGGCTCGCCAAGCTGGCGACGAACAGGCAATGCAGGATGCCGAAGAAGATTGGCGTTTCCGGCGCGACCGCATAGGTCGCCGCGCTGACCAGCGCCGCCGCCGCGCCGATCTTGATGAGCCTGACGCCGAAAGGTCGCGGCCGGAAGCCGCTGGCGTGCGCCAGCGCCAAAGACAAGCCGGCGAGGCCGAGAAACACCGAGGCGATGACGTGCGAGGCCAGCCGCATCGGCGGGGTGAATGGCGTGGTGGGCGCGACGACGCCGAAATAGGCGAGATCCCAGGTAAAATGATAGGCCGCCATCGCCACCAGCGCGACGCCGCGCGCGACATCGACCGCGTCGAGACGCTGGCTATCACTCACGCCAGTTCGATCTCGCGTTCGAATTCGACCGGCCCCGTCATCAAAACGGAGCCCCCGTCCCAGGCGATCAAGAGTTCGCCGCCCGGAAGTTCGATTGTCGCCTCGCGCGCGGCGAGGCCGCGCCGGACGGCGGCGACCAGCGTCGCGCAGGCGGCCGAGCCGCACGCGAGCGTCGCCCCGACGCCGCGCTCCCAAACCTTCAGCCGGATGCGGTCGGGCGCGAGGATTTGCGCGAACGAGATGTTCGCTTTCTCCGGGAATAGCGGATGGGTCTCCAGCGCGGGACCGGCTCTCGCCAGATCAACCGCGTCGAGGTTCGCCACGAAGAACAAAGCGTGCGGATTGCCCATATTGACGAGGCTCGCAGGACCGTAGGCGACGGCCTCGGCAATCTCGACCGCTGCCGTGTCGACCGCCCGCGCGAACGGAATCTCGTCCCAGCGCAGCCGGGGCGCGCCCATGTCGACGCGATAGGTCCATTCGCCCAGCCGCTCGCAGGCGATCAGCCCGCGCGCGGTCTCCACCGTCAGCGCGCGCAAGCCCGTCTCGCGGGCGAGACGGTCGGCGACGCAGCGCGTCCCGTTGCCGCAGGCGCCGGCGAGGCTGCCATCGTTGTTGTAGATTGTGACATAGGCCAGCGTTCCCGCCGTGCGCGGATCGGACAGCGCCATCATCTGATCGTAGTCGAGGCCGGGCGCGCGATGGATCGCGCGCGCTTCGTTCGTCGTCGGCAAAGCCGCGCCGCCCCTGAGATCGAGCACGAGGATCTTGTTGCCGGCGCCATTCATGCGCGCGAAGCGCCGGCCCAGCGAAGAGACCGTCATGGCGCGCCCCCGTACCGGCGACCCGTCATTGCGAGCGAAGCGAAGCTATCCATGTTTCAGCGATCGACGGCTTATCGGCTAAACGGGGCGGCGGAAACGCGGATCGCTTCGTTGCCGCGCGCCGCGCGATGACGATCCCGCCGAATGGCGAAGCTCTCTAGCGCGACCCTGCGCTCAAGTCGATGGCGTTCAACCGCGCGCGCGGTCGATCACCCGCGCGCCAAGCCGCACCAGCGCCTCGCTCAGGGCCTCGTCCTCGACCTTCACAGCCGCACGCGCCGCTGCGACCGCCTCGGCGCTCGGCAGCGGCACGCCTCGGCGAACCTTAAGCGCCGGCAGCGGCCCCTGCCGAAACGCGACCTTCTCCACGCAACGCCAGCCGAAATGCGCGTTGACGCGCTCGACGATCAGCCGCGACAGATGCTGCGCCTCGATGGCGAAGGCCGCGTCGATCCGCAAGATCAGCGTGGCCGCGCCACGCGGCCCGTCGGGGTCGGCTTTCGCCCCGCGCGGCGGCCAATTGAGCCGCTCGAACCGGGCGAAACGGGCGATGTCGAGCCCGACGATCTCGGGCCAATGCGCGATCAGCCCGCTCTCGCTCAAGCCCCGCGCCGCCAGCGCCGGGCCGACGATCGCGGCGAGATGCGCGCCGAGCGAAGTCGCGCGCGGTTTTCTATTCGGTCGCGGAGGGCTAGAGGCGTCGGCCATGAATGCATCCATAGCGCCTTCTCGCGTCGCCGCCAAAGCGCTGGCCTGGTTCGACCGCCACGCCCGCGTGCTGCCGTGGCGCGACGCGCCCGATCCCTACCGCGTCTGGCTGTCGGAGATCCTGCTGCAACAGACGACGACCACCGGCGCGGCGCCCTACTATGCCGAGTTCCTGCGCCGCTGGCCCGATGTGGCCGCGCTCGCCGCCGCACCAATGGAGGAGGTGATGAGCGCCTTCGCCGGCCTTGGATATTACTCGCGGGCGCGAAATCTTCACGCCTGCGCGAAGACGATCGCGGCGGGGGGCGGCGCCTTCCCTGCCGACGAGGCGGCTTTGCGCGCGCTGCCGGGCGTCGGCCCCTATACCGCCGCCGCCATCGCGGCGATCGCGTTTGGCCAGCCGGCGACCCCGATCGACGGCAACATCGCCCGCATCGTCTCGCGGCTGGCGGGGTTTTCCGCGCCCATCGCCGCCAATCGGCGCGAGATCGAGGCTTTCGCCAAAACCCTGACCCCGCCGCGCCGCGCCGGAGATTTCGCGCAAAGCCTGATGGACATCGGCGCGACGATCTGCCGACCCAGGTCGCCGGCCTGCGCCACCTGTCCTCTACACGAAGGATGCGTCGCCGCCGCCAGCGGCGACCCCGAGGCTTTCCCCGCCCGCGCGCAAAAGAAGCCGCGCCCGCAAAAAGTCGGGGCCGCGTTTTTCGCCGCCCGCCCCAACGGCGCCTTTCTCGCCCGCCGCCGCCCGCCCAGGGGGCTGCTTGGCGCGACGATGGAGCTTCCGGGCGGAGAATGGCGGGCCGGCGATCTCGCCGATGTCGGCGCGCAGGATGCGCCGTTCGCGGCCGCGTGGACCCGCCTGCCCGGCCGCGTCGAGCACGTATTCACCCATTTCACGCTGCGGCTGGCGCTGTTTTGCGCTGAGGCGCCGGGGGCCGCGCCGGAGAGTATGGTCTATGTGGCGCCCGACGAGATCGAGAGCGCGGGCTTCTCAGGGCTCATGCGCAAGGCGATTGCGCTCGCGCGCGGCTAAAACCCCGGTAGCCGCAGCGTCGCGCGCAGGCCGCCGAGCGGGCTGTCGCCCAGCTCCAGCGCGCCGCCGTAATTGGCGGCGAGATCGACCACGATGGAGAGCCCCAGACCCGAGCCGGGGCGCGATTCGTCGAGCCGGCGGCCGCGCTCCAGCGCGGCGGCGCGCGCATCCGGACCAAGGCCGGGGCCGTCATCGTCGATGTGGACCGCCAGGAAGCTGCGGCCGGAGGGATCGGGCGAGGCGGCGCGCTCGGCAGTCAGAACGACCCGCGCGCGCGCCCATTTGCCGGAATTGTCCAGGAGATTGCCGACCAGATCGGTCAGATCCTGCGGCTCGCCGCGGAACTTCAGGCCCGGCGCGAGCTGGCTCTCGAATTCGAGGTCGCGGTCGCGATAGACCTTCTCGAACGTCCGCAACAGCCCCTCCACCACCGGGGTCAGATCGGTCGCCGCGCCGATGGTGGTCGCCCGCGCGGCGGCGCGCGCCCGGTCGAGGTAGAACGTCACCTGCCGCGACATCACCTGCGCCTGCTCGCGCACTTTCTCGCTTAACGTGGGACTGCCCGCCTCGGCCTCGTTGACGATCACGCTGAGCGGCGTCTTGAGGGCGTGGGCGAGATTGCCGACCTGCGTGCGCGCGCGCCGCACCACCTCGCGATTGGCGTCGAGCAGCAGGTTCAACTCGGCGGCGAGCGGCGCGAGATCCTCAGGGTATTCGCCCTCGATATGCTCGGCCTCGCCGCGCCGGATGGCGATCAGCCCGTCGCGCAATTGCCGCAGCGGCCGCAGGCCGAACCGCACCGCCAGCGCCGTCGAGCCGATCAAAACCGCCGCCAGCGCGAGAAATGTCGCGCTCAACGCATATTCGAATTGCACGACCTGCCCGCGCATCACGTCCGCGTTGGCTGCGACCTGCATCAGGTATCGCCCCTCCTCGCCGGCGTCGATCACCCGCTCGATCACGCGCAAAGGCTTGTCGCCCGGTCCGGTCACATAGCCACGCGCGAAATTCTCGGAATTGGCGGCGCCGGCGGGCAGGCGCGCCAGTTGCGAACCGAACAGCGATTTCGAGGTGCGGATTTCCGGCTTGGCCGCGTCGAGCCGGGTGATCTCCCAGTACCAGCCGGAAAAGGCGAGTTCGAATTGCGGCGCGATCACCGGGGGCGGCCCCGCGCGGCCCTCCTCGGCGCTGACGGCGACATTGGCGACCAGCGCCTTGGCGTAGACTTCGAGCGTGTCGTCGAAACTGTCCTCGGTCGAACTGGCGTTGAGCGCGCTGAGGCCGACGCCCGCGACGATGAGGATGGAGGCGCTCCAGAACGCGGCGGCCAGAAACAGCCGCGAGGCGATCGAACGGCCTTGCAGGTAGCGGCGCATCGCCATCAGCGCGGCGTCTTGGGACCGGCGTCGCCCTCGATGATATAGCCCAGACCGCGCGCGGTCTGGATCAGATCGACCCCGAGTTTTCGTCGCAGGCGGCCGACGAACACTTCGATGGTGTTGGAATCGCGGTCGAAATCCTGATCGTAGAGATGTTCGACCAGTTCGCTGCGCGACACGATGCGGCCGGCGTGATGCATGAGATAGCTCAGCAGGCGGTATTCGTGGCTCGTCAGCTTGACGGCGACGTCGTTCACGCTCACGCGGCCCGCCCGCGCGTCGAGCTTGACGGGGCCGACGACGATCTCGCTGGTGGCGTGGCCCGACGCCCGGCGCAACAGCGCGCGCAGCCTCGCCAGCAGTTCCTCCATATGGAACGGCTTGGAGACATAATCGTCGGCGCCGGCGTCGAACCCCTCGACCTTGTCGCTCCAGCGGTCGCGCGCGGTCAAGATCAGCACCGGCATGACGCGGCCGGCCTTGCGCCACGCCTGCAACACGGCGACGCCGTCGCGCTTGGGCAGGCCGATGTCGAGCACGATGGCGTCGTAAGGCTCGGTGTCGCCGAGAAACCAGCCCTCCTCGCCGTCATAGGCGCGGTCGACCGCGTAACCCGCGCCCTCCAGCGCGGAAGTCACTTGCCGGTTGAGATCGCGTTCGTCTTCGACAACGAGAAGGCGCATGGAAAATCCTGAAAAACGCGCCGGCTAGTTCTTCGGCGGCGCCGGCGGCGCGCGCTTGTAGTCCACGAGTTTGCCGGTCGTCGCATTGACATGGGCGTGGAAGAATTTTCCATCCCGGTGCAGCAGCGCGATTTCGTAGATCAATTCGTCGTCAATGCGGCAGAGTTTGGCCGAAAGCGCTTCGGCCTTGAAATGTTGCGCGGCGAATTTCAGCACCGCGAACGGCTCGTGCAGATGCAGCGCCTTGATCTGCTCGCGCGTCTCGGCGGCGGACATGCATTGCCGCTTGGCGGCGGCGCGCGGCTCCGCGTCCGCCCGCGGAGGCGGCGTCGGCGTGAGCCCCAACGCCACAGCGAGGGCGAGAGGAGAAAAGGCCATAAGTCCCCGCATCGGTCGCTTCTTCCGCCCCCCAAGCTGAATGCGCCATGAATGTTCACGCTTAACTCATGTTCACGCTTAACTCATGTTCAGGCTTAACTCATGTTCAGGCTTGCGCAAGCCGGCGTCGTTGCGTAGCGCGAAGCGATGCGTTTCGCCAAATCCCTCCTTCTCGCCGCCGCGTTTGGCGTCGTCTGCGCGCCCGTGCAGGCGATCGTCGGCCCTAGCCAGGACGGCGATGCCTACACCGACCGGATCGTCATGGTGCTGGCGCGCCAGGGCCAGCGGCAGAGCGTGTGCAGCGGGGTCGCCCTTTCGCCGCGCCTCGTGCTGACCGCCGCCCATTGTCTGGCCGGCGCGGGCGAGACCCTTGTCGCCGTGCGGATAGGCGGCCAGACGGCGCCGGTCGCGGTGGCCCGAGTCGCCCGCCATCCCGGCTACGATCCCGCCGCGGCCCGCGCGCGCCGCGTCTCGATCGACCTCGGGCTGGTTGAGACCGCAAAGCCGCTGCCCGGCGGCTTCCGATTCGCTGAGATCGCCGAGAGCGCTCCCGCGGCGGGCGATCCCGTCACGGTCGCGGGCTTCGGCCTGACCCGCGAGGGCGGGCCGGCGAGTGACGGCAACGCGCGCACGGCCGGGCTGGCCGTCGCCGATCCGCTGTCCCATGTGACGCTTTGGGCCAGGGACCCGCAGGGCGCGGGTCTGGGCGCCTGTCACGGCGATTCCGGCGGGCCGATCTATGGCGCCGACGGACGCCTGCTGGCGGTCGTCGCCTGGACCAATGGCGCCAAGGGGCGCGGCTGCGGCGTCATCACGCAAGGTCCGCTGGTCGCGCCGGCGCTCGGCTGGATCGAGGCGACGCGCGCGGCCTGGGGACGCTGAGTCAGCGTGGCGAGAAAACAGTCAAGGCGCCTCGATTGAGGCAGAAGGGGCAGAATTTAGCCCCCTACGGGCCGCAGCGCGACCCTGCCCCTACGTCAATTTGTTGCAAATCGGCAACGTCACATTCCAATCAGACCATGCAAGGGCGGAAAAGGCGCAATTGCGGCGGCCGAGGGTCGATTGTGTCATGGATGCGTCATACACGAAACTTATCGCTTCTCGGGCAACTGCGAACCCTCGCCGCAAGGCTGAGGAAATCGGGGCGGCTCAGAGACAGGGTCGGTCGAGCCGATCCGCACGAAGCGACAGTTTGTTTGACGCGGCGCAAGCGCCGGCGGCATCACGGGGCGAGAAGATGAAATTGCTAAAGACCATCCTACTTGCGAGCGGCGCCATGCTCGCCTTCGCGTCCGTCGCCGGCGCGGCCGATCTGCCGACCAGGAAGGGCGTGGCCCCGGCGCCTGAGAAGCCCAATTGCTATGCGACCTTTTGGTCCTGGATGGACTCCACGCCGAAGGATTGCCCGCTGAGCTACTGGGGCGTCACGTTCTACGGCACGATCGACATGGGCGTCGGCTACGCCAGCAACCGCTCCAAGTTCAACGGCGCCCGTCCCGAGGGCATACAGAACCTTGTGAGCCGGACCAGCCACGGCGCCGGCTTCCAGCTGGTTCCCGGCGGGCTGAGCCAGTCCAACGTCGGCATCAAGTGGAAAGAGCAGATCGTGCCGGATTGGTACTTCATCGGCGACGTCAACGCCGGCTTCGATCCCTATTCGCTCCAATACGCCAATGGCCCCCGCTCGCTGGCGGAAAACAACACGACGCCGCAATTCCTGCAAAGCTCCAACGGCGACTCGAGCCGTGCTTACGGCCCGATCAATACGCGCGCCTACGCAGGACTTCAGAACAAGACCTTCGGCACGCTGACCTATGGCCGCCAGTACGCTTTCGCCAACGACATCGATAACCCGTACGACCCCTTCGGCGGCGCTTACGCCTTCTCGCTGATCGGCGCGTCCTCCTCGCTCGGCAGCGGCCTCGGCAACTCCGAAATGGGGCGTTACACCAACTCGATCAAATACCTGTACGAGGATCACGGCGTCCGCGTCGGCGCGATGACGACGGTCGGCGGCTATTCCGCTGGCAATAACGCCCAGCTCGCCTACAACTTCGACCTCGGTTTCGACTACAACGGGTTCTCGTTCGACGGCGTTTACGAATACGGCAAGGACGTCGTCCAGTTGGGATTATGGGGCACGGCGACCGTGCCGCCGACGCCGAGGACGCTGAAGGCGACGATCTCCAACCAAAGCTCGTTCGAGCTGGTCGGCAAATACAAGTGGGACCGCTTCACGTTGTTCGGCGGTTATAAGAACGAGCGGCTGTCTGACCCCAGCGACCTGCCGGGCGTGCCCACGATCGGCAATTTCAACGGCGGGTATCAGGCGGTGTACGGAACGGGCGCCAACACCCAGGGCGGCCTTGGGCAGGGCGGCGCGTTCCCCTCGCCGAAGGTCACTCAGATCGGCTGGGTCGGCGGCAAGTTCGCGGCGCTTCCGAACCTCGATCTGATCGGCGGCTACTACCACGTCTGGCAGAACAACTATTCCAAGATCGGCCAGGATTGCAGCGCCAATACAACTGTTGTCGATCCGGTGCGCGCCCCGCAATATGCTCCGCAGGGAGCGAAAAGCAGCAAATGCGCGGGCAGCCAGGACGCCATCTCCGGCGCGATCGACTGGAAGCCCTACAAGCGCCTCGACGTCTATGCGGGCGTCATGTACTCGAAGGTGCACGGCGGTCTGGCCAACGGCTTCTTCGTCGACGACAATCTGGGCGTGTCCGGCGGCGTGCGCTTCGGCTTCTGAGCTTCGAAGCTTTGTGCAAACAAGCCCCGGGCCTCGGTCCGGGGTTTTGCGTTGCGGCTCAGGCTTTCTTCGCGCGCGGCGGCTTGTTGGGCCATTTGACGATGCGCTCCAGCCAGCGCTCCGTATCGAGATCGCTTTCGCTGGCGAAGACCCGCCCCCGCACGGAGACGCCGGCCTCCACGACACTCTCCGCCCGCCCCGAGACGAGCGGATGCCACCACGCCAGTCCCTTGCCCTCGCTGATGCGGCGATAGGCGCAGGTGACTGGCAGCCACGACAATTCCTTTACCGCCTTGGGCGTCAGCTTGACGCAGTCGAACACTTTCTCCTGCCGGTTGGGATAGTCGCGGCAACGGCACGAGCGTCCGTCGAGCAGCTTACAGCCGACGTCGGTGTAATGAACCGCGCCGGTGTCCTCGTCCTCCAGTTTGACGAGGCAGCAGCGGGCGCAGCCATCGCACAGGCTCTCCCATTCCGCCTCCGACATTTCGTCGAGCGTCTTTGTGCGCCAGAACGGCGCCGCATCGGGATTGTCCAAGCCGGAGACTCCTGTCCGCTTCACGCCTAGCGGATCGCGGCCTACTCCGCCAGCACGCCCGACAATTGCTCCATCAACTCGGGCTTGGCCTTGCGGACGGCGGCGCGGCCGAGTTCCATCAACTCGGCGGCGCGGTGAAACTCGAACAAGCCGATCGATTTCGCCTTCATCGTGATCATGTGGTCGGGCGGATCGCCCGCCAGCCGCGAGCGCATGATGCGGTCCTGCGTGATGTTGAACGTGTCGACCATCACGGAGGCGACGCCCGGCGCGCCGGGAGCCTGCGGCGCGCCGCGCCGCAGCCACCACAATTTTCCCGACGGCTGTTCCGGCGCCGGCTCCGGCTCGTCCTCTTCCGCGCTCTCGTGAATGATCGCGCCGTTCGGGATGTCTCCGACGATGGAGAGCGCCAGCACCCAGTCGGCGCCGAAGGCGCGCGCCACATTCACCGGCACCGGATTGATGATCGCCCCGTCGAACAACCAGCGCCCGCCGATCCGCACCGGCTCGAAAATGCCGGGCAGCGCGTAGGAGGCGCGCATCGCATCGACGATCATGCCGCTCTTCAACCAGACCTCGTGGCCGGTGCGCATCTCGGTCGCAACGGCGACGAAGCGGGTCGGCAGGTTTTCGATCCGCTGCTGGCCCAGCGCGGATTCGAGCCGCGCGCGCAGTTTGTCGCCGCCCATCAGCCCGCCGCCGCGAAACGACACGTCGATCAGATTGAATACGCTGCGCTTGGTCAACCCGAGCGCGAAATCCTCCAATGCGTCGAGCCGACCCGCCGCATAGCAGCCCCCGACCACCGCGCCAATCGAAGCGCCGACCACGACATCGGGCGTCACGCCCATCTCGATCAGTTCGCGCAGCGCGCCGATATGCGCCCAACCGCGCGCCACCCCGGCGCCAAGCGCGACGCCAATGCGCGGGCGGCCGCGACGCGTCCCTCCCGACACCTGCTCCGTCGAACCCTTTCGAAAAAACGTAAGCGACATGGCGAACTCGTCCTGAGCATAGCGCCGGCCGACATTGCCGAAGCCGTCAGGTTTTCATGAGGACATAAACGAACTGTTTATAGCAACGGTTCCCCGCCGCCTGACGCTTTGGAAGGCAAAGATTGCCTTACGGTACGAGGATCGCCTGGCCCTCGGCAAGCCGCACGCTGCGGTAGAAGCACGAGCGCCGCCCGGTGTGACAGGCGCCGCCGTCGCCGCCGACCTCGACCCGCGCCAGCAGCGCGTCCTGGTCGCAATCGACCTTCAACTCCACCAGCTTTTGCGATTGCCCTGAAGTGTCGCCCTTGCGCCACAGCGCCCG
The DNA here is from genome assembly GCA_025358745.1 of Hyphomicrobiales bacterium. GTDB lineage: Bacteria > Pseudomonadota > Alphaproteobacteria > Rhizobiales > Beijerinckiaceae > Roseiarcus. Next base: position 28,256 of record JANYIH010000136.1, read on the forward strand.
GCGAGAGCGCGACCAGTAATGGACTATCCCCGTCTCCAGCGTCTTTTGCAGCGCCTCCGCGTTCATATGCGCCAGCATCAGCACGGCGCCATCGTGGGCGTCCACGGTCACGCAGGTCAGCAGGCCATCGGCGCCGAAGCGCGGCGCGAATTCCGCGCCGTTCTCGATATCCTCGGCCCGGTCGCGCCAGAGCATCAGCGGGCGGAGCGAGCTAAGTCGAAGAACCGGCGCTGCTCCTCGCGGTCGGTCTGGAACACGCCGGTGAACTGGTTGGTGACGGTCGAGGCGCCCGCCTTCTTCACGCCGCGCATCGACATGCAGGTGTGCTCGGCCTCGATCATCACCGCGAGGCCACGCGGGTTGAGGCCGCGCTCGATCGCATCCACGATCTGCGCCGTCATCGCCTCCTGAGTCTGCAAGCGGCGCGCGAACATCTCGACCACGCGGGCGAGCTTCGATAGCCCCACCGCGCCGCCTCTGGGGTAATAGCCGATATGCGCCTTGCCAAAGAACGGCGCGATATGGTGCTCGCAATGCGACACGAACGGAATGTCGCGCACCACGACCATGTCGGAATAGCCCTCGACCTCATCGAACACGCGCGACAGCGCCGCGTCAGGATCGCCCTTGTAGCCGCCGAACAGTTCGTCGTAGGACTCGACGACGCGGCGCGGCGTGTCGACCAGCCCCTCGCGCGCGGGATCGTCGCCGGCCCAGGCCAGCAGCGTGCGGACCGCCGCTTCCGCCTCCTGGCGGGTCGGGCGCACCGGGCCGGCGCTCGCCTTGGCGAATTTGACGACGTCGTCCAAGTTTAGCACTCCTACTGCGGCGGGACGCCTCTACACCGTCGGCGGCGCGACCTATATAAGCGATACGCCCTCCGGCGCCATAGGATGCAACCCAGGCCCGTCATGTTGAGCGACATCTATAACCGCCGCGTTCTGGAATTGGCCGCCGATATTCCCCGGCAGGGGCGGCTCGACCAGCCGCAGGCGAGCGCGAAAGCCCATTCCAAATTATGCGGCTCCACGGTGACGGTCGACCTTAATCTAACCAACGGAAAAGTGAGCGATTTCGCCCATGACGTGCGCGCCTGCGCGCTCGGCCAGGCCTCGTCGTCGCTGATGGCGCGCCATGTCATCGGCGCCACTCCAGAGGAATTGCGGGCTTTGCGCGAGACGATGGTCGCGATGTTGAAGGCGGGCGGGCCGCCGCCGCGCGGCAAATGGGCCGATTTCGCCGTGTTGGAGCCGGTGCGCGACTATAAGCCGCGCCACGCCTCCACCCTGCTGACCTTCGACGCCGTAGCGGACGCGCTCGGCCAGATCGAGCGAGCGACAGCCGGGGCGCCGGCGGCGTGAGTCCGCCCGCACGAGCCGCCGCGCGGGCGGCGATCCGCGCCTATCAGCTGACGTTTTCCGGCCTGCTTGGCCGGCAATGCCGCTATCTGCCCACCTGCTCTGCCTATATGGACGAGGCGATCGCGCGCCATGGCGTCTGGGCCGGGGCCTGGATGGGGACGGCGCGGATCTGTCGCTGCCATCCCCTGGGCGGCGCCGGCTACGATCCGCCGCCGCGCACGGCGCCCCCCGCCGCCTCGTGGGCGACGCCTTGGCGTTACGGCGCCTGGCGAACGCCGAAAGCCTGCGGGTAGAGGTTGCATTTGCGCCTTCATCGCTCGTTAACCATAAGCTGCTTTCGTCCGCCTGTTCAGGCGCTTTTTTGCGGGAACCGCATGTCGATCCGAACCTTAATGCTAAGCGCCTCGCTTCTGATCCTCCCCCTCTCGACGGCGAGCGCCGAATCCGGCCGCGTGATCGGCGATTCGATCGGCGTCGGCGTCTCCTGGGCGGCCAAGATCCCCTCCACCGCCAAGAACAGCGTCGCCATCTACAGCGGCGGGATCATGGAGCAGCTTCGCCAGGCCAAAAAGGGCGAGACGGTGTTCCTGAGCCTGGGCACCAACGACGCAGTCGGGGGCGCGCTCGACGTGAAGGCGAAAGTCGCCGCCATCGTTGCGGAAGCCGACAAGCTCGGCGTCAAGCTGGTGTGGATCGGCCCGCCCTGCGTGCGCAAGGATTGGGAGAAATACGCCAAGCAGCTCGACGCCATTCTGGCCGCCGAACTCGAAGGCAAGGCGACCTATGTCAGCACGCAAGGCGCGGAATTCTGCGACGCGCGCGTGCACGCCGCGGAGGGTGTTCACTTTACTATGGCGGGCTATACCCGCATGTGGCAGAAAGCCGCGGCGGCCGCAGACTTCTCGACGGTCGTCGCCTCGGCGGAGCCGGGCCCTGCAGAGGCGTCCGAGCCGAGCCGCAAGTCGAAGCGCCGCCATGCCCATCGCGGGCATAGGCGGCGTCATCATCGGCAGGAAGCCAGGGTAGAGACGCCGAGCGAGGCCGCGCCGCAATGATCGGGTTGCCCCTGACTTCTCCCAAGCGCTGGCTCGCCGCCGCCTGCCTCAGCTTGGCCGCGCTCGCCGCCATTCCCGCGCGGGCCGACGCGCCGGCCAAGCTCAATATCGCCTTTGTCGGCGATTCCATGGCCGACGGGCTGTGGGGTGCGATGTTCCGCCGCCTTGGAAAAGACAAATGCCTGGCGGAGAAAGTGAAGTTGATCCGAAAGGCCAAGAACGGAACGGGGCTTACGCGTCTTGACCAGTTCAACTGGGTGGACGAAATCGGCAAGATCGTGGAGGCGGACCATCCTGATCTGTTCGTCGGCTCGTTCGGCATCAACGATCGGCAGGGAATCGTCGAGAAGGACAAGCGCGCCATCGCCTATCCTTCCCCGGCCTTCGATGCGCGCTATCAGACCCTCGTGGTCGATATCGTCCGCGCCGCCATGGCGGAAGGGGGTTCGATGCTGATCGTCGGCCTGCCGATCATGATGGAGGAGGACGCCAACGCCGACGCGCTGGCGAAGAATAAGATTTTCGAGGCCGCGATCAAGGAGTCCGGCTCCGACAAGGCCGGCTTCGCGCAGCCCTGGACCTCGGGGGCGACGCCGGAGGCCTACAAGCCCTATCTGCCCAACGCCCGCAACGCGATGGTGATGGTGCGCGCGCCCGACGGCATTCACTTCACCACCGTCGGTTATGACATGGTGATGGAATCGATCTACCCTTCCGTGCTCGCGAGCTTCAAGGCGCGCGGGCGCGATCTCGCGACGGAATGTCCGTCGCGAGTCGGGGTCAGGTGACGCGTTGAGCGCGGGGCGCGAAATCGTCGTCTGGACGCTGGTCGTGGCGCTCGGCGCGCTGGCGACGCTTCAGGTGCGCCGCTTCAATTCCGCCTTCGCCGTCTCCAAGCCTTACAGCCAGCCGCGCGGCGGGCCGAATGTGGCCGAACTTGTCGCCCGCGCGCGCATCGGCTCCAGCTCGCTGGGGCCGGAGACGCAACGCGCCCTCTCGCTCGCCACGCGGCTCACGGGCGCCGCGCCCGCGCCGGCGATCGCGCGCAAGGCAGACTATGTCGCCCCGCGCACGGTCGACAAAGCCCTCGTCATCGCCTCGATCTCGGCCCCCAACGGCGCGGCGCGGGCCTTGCGCGCGGCGATGGAGAAACACGCTCCCCGTGCGCCGCGCGCCGCGACCGCGCTGGCCGCGCTCACCGCCGCCACGGGCTCCATGCGGGCCTCGTCGGGCGAAATCAGCGCCTATGGCGAATTGGCGCCGACCTGGTTTTCCGACCGCCGTCTCACCATCCTGCAACTCGGCGACAGCCACACCGCGGCCGATTTCTTCTCCGGCCGCGTGCGCGAACGGTTGCAGCAGGCGTTCGGCGAGGGCGGCGACGCGTTTCTGGCGCCGGGCAAACCCCATGTCGGCGTGCGCTCGGCGCTGTTTTCGACCGACACCGCGGGCGATTGGAGCTACGAGGCGCTGCAACGCAATTCGGACGACCGCAAGCGGCTGCATCTCTCCGGCTTCACCGCCGTCGCCCGCCACGCGGCCTCGACCATGACGCTGACGGCGCGTAACGGCCGCGTCTACGACCATGCCGACGTCTCCTTTCTCAAGCAGCCGGGCGGCGGCAAGGCGCAGGTGCTGCTCGACGGCGCTTCGGCCGGCGAGGTCGATCTCGACGGCGCCGCCGGCGCGGAAGTGACGTTCGACGCGCGGCCCCGGGTTGGCCAGGGCTTTCGCGAGTTGCAGGTGCGCACCCTCGACGGCGATCCCGTCGCCGTGACCGGGGTCGAGGTCGGCCGCGAAGGCGACGGCGTGTCCTATCTCAGCATCGGCTATCCCGGCGCGACCGTGCAATTGCTGCAACGGCTCGACAGCGGCAATTTCGCTGTGGACATCCGCCGCCTGGAGCCCGACATCATCGTGCTCGCCTTCGGCACCAACGAGGGCTTCAACGACAATCTCGACCTCGCCGGCTACGTCCAGCAATACGAGCAGATCGTGCGCCGGTTGCAGGCGATCCGCCCGGGCCTGAAAATCGTGATGGTCGGTCCCGCCGACGCCGCGCGGCCCGCCGGCGGTTGCCACGCCGCCGGGGTCGGCCAGCGCTGCACGCCCTCGGGCGAGGTTCAGACCGCCTCGATCGAGTCGAGCGGCAATTGCCGCTTGCCGATCCCGCCCAAACTCAACGCGGTGCGCGAGGCGCAGCGCAAGCTCGCCGGCAAGCTCGGCGCGGCGTTCTGGGATTGGTCGACCGTGCAGGGCGGGGTGTGCGGCGCGCAGGCCTGGGCCGCCGCCAATCCTCCGCTGATGGCGCACGATTACGTGCATATGACCCTTGAGGGCTATAAACAGAGCGCCGACCGATTCGCGGACTTCCTCATCCCGCTGATCGAAGGAAGACCGGCCGCGACGCATGTTGTTTCCAACAATTGAATTCGGCCTGTTCTTCGCATTCGCGCTCGCGCTGGTCTGGAGTCTCAACGCCCATAATCTTCTGAAGAAATGGGTGCTGCTGGCCCTAAGCCTGTACTTCTACGCCACCTGGGACTGGCGCTTTCTGCTGCTGCTGCTGGCGAGCGGTGCGATCAGCTATCTCGTCGGCCTCTATGTCGAAGGCGACCGGCCCTACCGCAAGGCCGTGCTGGGCTTGGGCGTGGCGCTCGATCTGGCCCTGCTCGGCTATTTCAAATATCTCGATTTCTTCATCGCCCAGGCGTTGACGCTGGCGCATCAATTCGGTTTCGATCCGCCGTTAGCCTTCGTCAATGTGACGCTTCCCGTCGCGATCTCGTTCCTCACCTTCCACGCCATTTCCTACGCCGTCGACGTCTATCGCGGCCGGTTGAAAGCGTCGCGCTCGCCGCTCGACATCCTGCTCTACATTTCGTTCTTCCCGCATCTGGTCGCCGGCCCGATCGTGCGCGCGCACGAGTTTCTGCCCCAGCTTGCCAGCGCCCGGCGAGCGGAGGATTTCGGCTTCGGCGAGAACTTGGCTCTCATTCTCGGCGGCCTGCTGAAGAAGATGGTGATCGCCAATTATCTCGCGGTGCGTTTCGTCGATCCCGTCTTCACCGACCCCTCGCAATTCTCGCGGTTCGATCTGGTGATGGCGGTCTATGCCTATGCGATCCAGATCTACGCCGACTTTTCCGCTTACACCGACATCGCCATCGGCGTCGCCGCGCTGCTCGGCTACCGCTTTCCGCAGAACTTCAACCAACCCTATCGCGCGCTCGGCATCGGCGATTTCTGGCGACGCTGGCACATGACGCTGTCGGCGTGGCTGCGCGACTATCTCTACATCGCGCTCGGCGGCAACCGCCACGGTTCGCTGATCACCACGCGCAACCTGCTGCTGACCATGCTGCTCGGCGGCCTCTGGCACGGCGCCAACTGGACCTTTCTCATTTGGGGCGCGCTGCACGGGGCCGCGCTCGTCGTCGATCACGCCTATCGCCGCAGCGCGTTCTACAAAGACGTCGGCCAAAAGCCCTGGGTGGCGGTGCTGGATTGGGCGGCGACGTTCCATTTCGTCTGCTTCTGCTGGCTGTTCTTCCGTGCCCCCTCGCTCGACGCGGCGACGCAATATTTGCAAGGCATCGTCGCCGACAACGGCGCGGCCAGCACCATGCCCGCAATTGTCTGGCCGCTGCTCGCCGTGGGCGCGCTGACCCAGTTCGTGCCGCCGGACTCGCGATTTCGCCTGGGCGAATGGCTCGACGCGCGTGGGCAGGCGGCTCAGATCGGCTTCGGCGTCGTGGCGCTTTACCTCATCGTCGTGATGGCGCCGTCGGCGTCGGCGCCGTTCATCTATTTCCAGTTCTAGCGCCCATGACCCCCCTGCTTCGTCGCCTCCTCGCCGTCTACGCCATTCTAGCGGTCGGCGTGTTCGCCTTTCCCGCGGGGTTGGTGAGTTGGCTCGACGACCATAACAGATCGGGCTGGCTGACCGCACCGCTCGCTCTCATGCGCGGCGTGGACGCGGCCTCGGCCGGCGTTGGCGTCAAGCCGGTCGGGCAGCGGTTGCGCAAGGCGTTCGCGCGCGCAATAGGCGAGGTGGAGTAGGCGCACAAAAGGGTTGGAAGACGTTCCCCGGCATTTCCTGGGAATTGTCGCATCACTTCCTTCCGCCAAGAATCGCGGCGATCACCCTGGGTTTGCGGCGGCCGTGAAGCAAAGCGAGCACGACAAGGGGCTTTTCCGCGCGCGCGTAGGCGATAAGGCGGTCGCGCGCCGGCTGAAAACGCAGCGGCCGCGAGGTCAGAACCGGGCGCTGATGACCCTGGTGTGGAAAAGAAACGAGCCTGCGGATGGCGTCGAGGATATCTTCGCGAACACGCCTGGCCGCAAGAGGATTGTCCTTGGCGTTGAATTCCCAGATGTCGGTGATGTCGGCGGCTGCGCCAGGGTGAAGTTCAAACCCCTGATCCGCCGTCATTTCAGCGGGCGTTGCCGGAGGAGTTCGTCCTCGCGCGCT
>JANYIH010000034.1 GCA_025358745.1 Hyphomicrobiales bacterium
GGCGTCGTTGCGACCGAAGGCGATGGAGGCGAGTCGACGATCTCGCTCGTCGCGTCAGACGTGAGCTCGCGCGAGGCGCCGTACGAGCTCGTGAAGACGATGCGCGCGTCGATCCTCGTCCTGGGACCGCTGCTCGCGCGCTTCGGCGAGGCGCGCGTCTCGCTGCCCGGCGGCTGCGCCATCGGCACGCGGCCGGTCGATCTCTTGTTGATGGCGCTGGAAAAGCTCGGCGTCCATATCGCCATCGAGGGCGGCTACGCCCACGCCACCGCGCCCAAGGGGTTGATTGGGGGCGAAATCGTGTTTCCGAAAGTGACGGTCGGGGGCACCCATACCGCGCTGATGGGCGCGGTGCTGGCCAAGGGCTCGACCCTCATCCGCAACGCCGCGCGCGAGCCCGAGGTGAAGGATCTCGCCGACTGCCTCGTCAAGATGGGCGCGCGCATCTCCGGCGCCGGCACGGCGGAGATCGAGGTGACGGGCGTTTCCCGTCTCAACGGCGCGCATCATTGCGTGCTGCCCGACCGGATCGAGGCTGGCACCTACGCCACGGCGGTGGCGATGACCGGGGGCGACGTGCTGCTGGAGGGCGTCACACCCGATCTGTTGCAGGAGGCGTTCGACGCGCTGGCTCAGGCCGGGGCCGAGATCACGCCCGAGAATCGCGGCGTCCGCGTCCGGCGCAACGGCGCCGGCATCGCGCCGGTCGACGTCTCGACCGCGCCGTTCCCCGGCTTCCCCACCGACTTGCAAGCGCAGTTCATGGCGCTGATGACGCGAGCCAAGGGCGAATCGCGCATCACCGAGACGATCTTCGAAAACCGCTTCATGCATGTGCAGGAGCTGGCCCGGCTCGGCGCCAAGATCCGGCTCGAAGGCGACACCGCCATCGTCGAGGGCGTGCCGCACCTGCAAGGCGCCCCAGTTATGGCGACCGATCTGCGCGCCTCGGTCAGCCTCGTGATCGCCGCGCTGGCGGCGGAGGGCGAGACCATGGTCAACCGCGTCTATCACCTCGATCGCGGCTTTGAGGCGCTTGAGCAGAAGCTCAGCGCCTGCGGGGCCGATATCGAGCGGCTGACGGGCTGACATGTCCGACAAGCCCGTCGATCTCAAGCTTCACGCGCTCGACCGCGAGGGTTTGAGCGTGATCTCCGCCCATGTGCAGGACGCCTGCGTGCGGCGTCCCGACATGACCTATCTGCCGCAGCAGAAGCGATTCGTGATGGGCGCGCTGCGCTACGACTGGATCGGCGCCAAGCACATGCTGGAACAACGGGTCGGCGCGGTGCTGCGGTTCGACCGGGTGCTGAAAGTTTCCCATCTCGGCCTCGACGCCGAGCCGGACAAGGTCCGCAATCTGCTCGGAATCACATTCGAAAAGATAGACGATCCCTCGGGCCTCGTTTTCCTCAGCTTCGGCGACGGCGCGATTGTGCGGCTCGAAGTGGAGTGCCTGGAGGCGGAACTGCGCGACGTCGGCCCCCGCATGGCGGCCTGCGACTGCGAAGGCCATAAGCTCACCATCGCCGAGCCGGATTAGAAATCGAACCGCAGCCCGCTCGTCGCCACCAGCCCCGAGATTTTCGGCCCCATCGCCCATTGCGCTTGCGCGAAGCCGGACAACCCGCTGTGCGCCAGCGTTGCGCTGAGCCCCAGGCCCACTTGCTCGAAGGCCAAGAGCCCGGTCGGTGCGATCGTCGGGCCATTGGGAACCGATATCGTCGCGCCGCGCCGCCATTCGCGCCACACGCTCGCCAGCACGTAAGGCTTCCAGGCAAGCGCGCCGGTGGTGAATTCGCCGCCCCCTCTCACGCCGACATGGCCGAGCGTGAGGCGGCTCGCGCCGAACGAGAGGTCGCCGACGTTGGTCGTCTCGTTGGCGACCGTCAGCCTCGTCGTGGTCGCGCCGGCCTCGGGCTCGATGAACAGGGGGCCGAGCGCGATGTGGTAGCTCGCCTGCGCCGCATACATCATGCCCGAGGCGTGTTGGTTCTGGCCGTAGACGGCGAGCGGGGCGTCGGTCAGTTGCATCCGCAACGCGACATAGCGGGCCTCGACGCTGCCGGTGAAGCCATTGCCGCTCAAGCCGGCGTAGGCGCCGACGAAAGGCAGCGTGACCACGCCCGATCCCATGGTGTCCACCAGACTCGCCCGGCCCGCGCCGCCCTCCAGCCCAAGCCGCAAGCTCATGCCGGAATTCTGGATATTGTGCAGGCCGTATTCGAGCCCGAATTCGCCGCCGGCGAGCCGGGTCGACAGCCGCGTCGGGTCGAACGACGGCCCGCCGCCGCCCGCGTAATTCTCGCCCGACAGCGTCAGCGACGCGCCAAAGCCGCGCGTCCAAATCGAGCCCGCGCCAAGATTGGGCGAGGGGCTGGCCGGCGCGCGCGCGAAATCGGACGGAGGGGGACCGAGCGCCAGCGCGAAAGCCTCGGTCGCGGCGGCGGCGATCTGCCCGGCGGTGACGCCAAGGCCCGGATTGATCGTCTGCACGAGGTTCGCGCCGTCGGCGGAATAGACAAAGAGCGGCCCGCTTGCGGCGGCGAGCGCCGCCTTGGCGTCCGATGTCAGCGCGATGGGCGTATCGGAGAAGCTGAGCTTCGCCCAATAGGCGCCGTAGGGGTTGGTGAGATGGCCGGTGAGATCGAGCTTGGCGGCGGCGAGATCAGCGCCTTTAACGGCGAGAAAGTTCGACTGGCCGGTCGCGAGATCGACGGGAATTGTGACGACGCCGCTCAAGGTCGATCCCGGCGCAATCGTCAGCCTGGCGCCGGTCGGCGCTCCATCGCCGACGACCAGCTTGCCGGTGATCGAAATGGGCCCGGAGATCACGCCGGTGGCCTGCACGAGGCCGGCGTCGCGCAGGCCGCCGTCGATCTCGCCACTGGTCGCAAGCAAGCCCGATCTGACGACCGCCCCGCCTGTGACGAGCCCTGCGTTTTTGGTTGACCCGCCGTCGGTGACGAGGCCGTTCTCGACCCGGCCCGCGGCGTTGACGACGAGTTCGCCCCGGTTGGTCGCGCCCTGCGCGAGGTCGCCGTTGATCGTCGCCTGACCCAGGTTGAGGAGGCGGCCCTTCAGCACGCCGGTCGCGTTTTCGGTGAACGCGCCCTGATTGACGGTCGCGCCGCCGATCGCGCCGTTGTCGATCATCGAGGCGTTGGCGCCGATCCTCACCGCGCCGCCGATGGTCGCATTGTTGACCGCGCCGCCGCCGAGAATGGCGACGTCGCCTTTGACAATTCCGTTGTTGGTGGTCTGGCCGCCGCTCTGGCGCACGAAGCCGTCGATCACGCCCGCGCTTTCGTTGACGAAGGCGCCGGCGTTGGCCACGCCGCCCCGCACCTTGCCGGCATTGTCGAGACTGCCGGAATTGGCGACGGCGCCGGCGATGACGCCTGCCGAATTGACCACGAGGCTGCCGGACGTCACCGTCGCCTTGCCGGAGACGGCGCCGTTAACGGTGAGGCTCGCCGCCGCGCCGGCGACGGTCGCGCCGCCCTTCACGACGCCATTGTCGACGAACGATCCCGCCGCCACGCGCGCGCCGCCCTCGATCTCGCCATTGTTGACCGCCGAGCCGGAACTGAGCGTGAAGCCGCCCGTCACCCGGCCGCTCGCATTGTTGGTGAAGGCGCCGCGTTCCGTCACGCCGCCCGATATGACGCCGTTATTGCTGGTCGAACCGCTGTCGACGAGTCCGCCGCCAACCCTGCCTGCGGCGTTGTTGACGAACTGCGAATTGTTTGTCACCCGCCCCGCGATGACGCCGTTATTGGCGGTCTGACCGCCGTTGCCGACGTCGCCCGCGACGGTTCCCTCGTTGGAGAACACGCCGGACGCATTGTTGACGTAAGTCGCCGTTCCCGAATTGTCGATGCCGCCGCCGGAATTGTTGAGCGCGCCGCGCCACTGGCCTTCGTTGACGACTTCGGCGCCGGCGGTGTTGGCGCCGACGCTGAGATCGCCGTTCCAACTCGCCGCTGGCGCGTTGCGGATGACGCCGCCATTGCCGACGACCGCTCCGCTCGCCTGCCCTTCGTTGAGGATCGAGGCGCCGGCGGGATTGCTGATCCGGGAATAGTCATGCGCGCCGGTCCAGACCGTCGCGCCGATGTTGGCGTAATCCGGCGCCGGAGCGGAGAGCGAGAAATCGCCGACATAGCCGCCGGCCGCGCGCGCGGGCGCAATTCCCGCCGGCAAGGCCAGCGCAAGCAAGCAGACCGAACCCCTGCGCAAGCGCGACCATTGCGCCGCGTGGATTTTAAATTGTCCCGCACCCATGGGAATTGACGCCAAACGCTACGACACGAACGAACTCTTCCTTAACGTTAGTCGAAAGAAGTTAACCGCCTTTCAACGCTATATAAATGAACCCGCTCCCGTCCCCATGGGTCAAGAAGCCAAGCTCAGGGCGTAAAGCGACCCGTTTTGGCGCCGGTTCTATTTTACGTAAGCGGTCTTCGCCTTGCGCTCTGCTCACTCGTGGACAACCAACGAGCCGAGGCATGATGAGCATACTAGACGAAATCGTCGATCGAGCGATCGAGTACACCAACCGCTCGCTCAAGGCGATGCCGAGCTACCGTCAGGCCGCTATCGAAGGACTGAAAAATCTGCGCGAAAGCCTGGCGGAAAAGGACTCTGACGACCCGGCGCTCACCCGGCTCGACGACTATCTGAAACAATTGGAGCGCGCGCCATAGCGCCCAATTCGCCTATAGCCGGCCTCTTACGTTGCAGAGCGGCCTGCTATAAGGTTGGTTTCAAGCGGCCGCGAAAGCGGCGAAAAAAAGGGGGGGGACATGCCGGGGCCGGGAAACGGACGCACCATTCGCAAACGCAAATTCAAAGCGCGCGGCGGCGCCGAACTGGCCTTCACCGAACTCGGTTTCGGCGCGGCGCCGCTGGGCAATCTCTATCGGCCGATGACCGAGAAGGAGGCGCGCGCGACGCTTGACATGGCGTGGGCGGAAGGTTGTCGATACTACGACACCGCGCCGCTGTATGGCCTGGGCTTGTCGGAGACGCGCATCAACGGATTCCTGCGCGCCAAGCCGCGCGACTCTTATCTGCTGTCAACCAAGATCGGGCGTCTGCTGCAACTCTGTCCGCCGGCGGAAAAGACGCGCCCCAACTCGTTCTTCGAGACCCCTTCGCGCAAGGAGGTGTACGACTATTCGCGCGACGGCGTCATGCGTTCAATCGAGTTTTCGTTGGAGCGACTGGGGCTCGATCATATCGACGTGGTCTATGCGCATGACGTCGATGTTTTCACGCATGGCAGCGCGCAAGCGGCGGACGCGCGCATTCGCGAATTCATGAGCGGGGGCTATCGCGCGCTGTTGGAGTTGCGCGAGCAGGGCGCGATCAAGGCGTTCGGCGCCGGCATCAACGAATGGCAGATCGCCGAGCGGCTGGCGCGCGAGGGCGATTTCGACATCTTCCTGCTCGCCGGGCGCTACACGTTGCTGGAGCAGGAGGCGCTGACCAGCTTTCTCCCCTATTGCGTCGAAAAACACATCGGCGTCGTGATCGGCGGGCCGTTCAATTCCGGCATACTCGCAACCGGGCCAAAGCCCGGGGCCAATTACAACTACGCCCCGGCTCCGAAGGAGATCCTCGAGCGCGTGCGCCGCATCGAGGCGGTGTGCAAGGCGCATGGCGTGAAACTGGCAGAAGCCGCGCTTCGGTTTCCCCTTAGCCATCCCGCCATCGTCAGCGTGATTCCGGGCGGGCAGAAGGCGAGCGAGGTGCGGCGCAACGCGGAGATGCTGCACGCCAAGATTCCCGGCGCGCTGTGGCGCGATCTCAAGTCCCAAGGCCTGCTGCGCGCCGACGCGCCGACGCCGCGCTAGAGTTTCGCGCGCGCCAAATCCGTCCGGACTGGATATTCCGCATGCTCAAACACATCGATCCGATCTTGAGCCCCGATCTGCTGCAGGTGTTGCGGGAGATGGGCCACGGCGACGAAATCGCCATCGTCGACGCCAATTTCCCCGCCTATTCGCAAGGCCCGCGCGTCGTACGCCTCGACGGCGTGGACGCGACGCAGGCGCTCGACGCCGTTCTCAGCCTGATGCCGCTCGACGATTTCACGCCCGAAGCGTGCTGGCGAATGCAGGTGGTCGGCGCGCCGGACCAGGAGCAACCGATCTTCGCGGAATTCGGCGAGATCGTGACGCGGCGAGAAGGGGCGAAATTCAGACTGGCTTCGTTAGAGCGCTATGCTTTCTACACCAAGGCGGCGCAATGTTACGCCGTGGTGGCGACCGCCGAGCGCAGATTGTACGGAAATATCATTCTCAAAAAAGGCGTGGTCGGTCCCAAATAATTCTGCGCTTCCCCAATGTTTACATGCGCTGCGGTTGACAAAGCGACGTCGCGAGATGTTCACGCTTGAGGACGTGAAATTATAGAGCTAACTTGGGATGATTCCCGGGGGACCACGTTGATTGTCATCACTGGAATGCGAGCGGAGGCGAGAATCGCTTCGGCGCCGGGCGTCAGCGTGTTCGCCTGCGGCGGCAACGTCGGCCTGCGGGCGCCCGCGATTCGCCACGCTGTGTTCTCCGGCGCGCCCGCGATCGTCAGTTTCGGCATCGCTGGCGGGCTGTTGGCGCATATGCGTCCGGGCGATTGGATTGTCGCTACGGGCGTTTCGGCGAACGGTCAGCGCATCGCGGCGGACGGGGCGTGGATGACGCGGCTCGCCGAGCGTCTGCCGCGCGCTGAGGTGGGCGACATCGTCAGCGTGCCTGCGCCCGTGCGCCGCCCGCATCAGAAGCGCCATTTGCAGGCGAGCACCGGGGCTTGCGCGGTCGACATGGAATCGTTTCAGGCGGCGGCGCTGGCGCGCGAACTGGGTGTCCCCTTCGCCGCCGTGCGGGTCGTCGCTGACCCTCTCGACCGGGAATTGCCGCCGGCGGTGCATTCGGGCTTGCAGCCCGACGGCTCGGTCGCGCTCGGGTCGGTGCTCGACTCGCTGGCGCGCGAACCTGGCCAGTTGTTGTCGCTTGCGCGCGTGACGCTGGACGCCTATGTCGCGTTCCGCGCGCTGCTGCTCGGCCGCGACAGGCTCGGGCCGCGTTTCGCCTCGCTCGTGTGCCCGACGGTGGTGGCGGGTCCGGCGTGGATTGCCGCCCATGCGGCCGCGCCGTCCGTCGCCACGCAGCCGGCTTGAACTTGCGCGACGATCCGCAGGCCGCAGCGCAAGCCAGCACGGCGGCGATGTGGGCGAGCGATCGCGCTTCGCAGGCGTTGGGCATGCGTTTGGTCGAGGTCGGCCCCGGCGAAGCCGTGATCGAAATGACGATCCGGCCCGATATGGCGAACGGCCATGGCATGTGTCACGGCGGCTATGTCTTCACGCTGGCCGATTCCGCCTTCGCCTTCGCCTGCAACAGCCGCAACCAGCGCATGGTCGCAGCCCAAGGCGCGATCAGCTTTCTGGAGCCCGCCCAGGTGGGAGAGGTGTTGACGGCGCGCGCGC
>JANYIH010000046.1 GCA_025358745.1 Hyphomicrobiales bacterium
AGCAACTTTGCCCGCAAGGGCAGTAGGGGGTTACTACTTCTTTTCGCGTCGATCCGGACTGCTGGCGCGCGTTTACGCGTCAACGCCGCCCCCACAAAACCTTCGAGCGGCGCCATGCGGGCCTTTGCGGGCCAGCGGACGGACGGCGACGGCGCGAAGTTTGCGGTCAGTGGACATAGCTCCAACCGCCGAGGCCAAGAAAAGAGAGATCAAGTTCGCGTCATTGCTCTCATGAGGCAATGGCGCCCATCTTGCTCCTCACGAAGCCGGCGAGCCTTTCCCCGCGCCGCCGCGCCCTTCTTGCCTGCCCCGCCATTGCGCCCGCCGCATTTTCCGCTATTCGCTGCGCGGCCGGCGGCACAGCGCGCGGCCCCGTGACAACGCGTTAAGGCGCAACGATGAAACTGACTTTGTCCTGGCTGAAAGACCATCTCGACACCGCAGCGACGCTGGCCGAAATCGTCGAGACTTTGACCCGCATCGGCCTCGAGGTCGAGGGCGTCGAGGACCCCGCCGCCAGGTTCAGGGGTTTCGTGGTCGCGCGCGTGATCGAGACCAAGCAGCACCCCAACGCCGACCGGCTGCGTCTTTGCATGGTCGATGCCGGCGGCGAACCGGTGCAGGTGGTCTGCGGCGCGCCCAACGCCCGCACCGGCATGAAAAGCGTGTTCTCGCCCGTCGGAACCTACATTCCGGGCAAGAAGATCACGCTGGTGAAAGGCGTGATTCGCGGCGTCGAATCGAACGGCATGTTGTGCTCGGCCGCCGAACTGGAGCTTTCCGAGGATCACGACGGCATCCTCGATCTACCCGAGGACGCGCTTGTCGGTACGCCTTTCGCGACCTACGCCGGCCTCGACGACGCGGTGATCGACATCAACCTGACGCCCAACCGCCCCGACGCCACCGGCGTCTCCGGCATCGCCCGCGATCTCGCCGCCGCTGGCCTCGGCACGCTCAAGACGCGCGGCGTCGAGCCGGTGCAAGGCGGCTTCGATTGTCCGGTCAAGGTCCGGCTCGATCTCGACGCCCATCTCTGCCCGGCCTTCGCGCTGCGGCTGGTGCGCGGCGTGAAGAACGGACCTTCGCCCGATTGGATGCAGCGGCGCCTGCGCGCCATCGGCCTGCGCCCCATCAACGCCCTGGTCGACATCACCAATTATCTCACCTTCGACCGTGGCCGGCCGCTGCATGTGTTCGACGCCGGCAAGGTGAAGGGCGATCTCGTCGTGCGCCGCGCCCGCGCGGGCGAGACCATCGTCGCGCTCGACGGGCGCACCTATCCGCTGAGCGAAGCCAATGTCGTGATCGCCGACTCGCACGGCCTGGAATCGATCGCCGGCGTGATGGGCGGCGAAGCGTCGGGCTGCGACGAGAACACGACCGACGTGCTGGTGGAAAGCGCGCTGTGGGACGCCGCCAATATCGCCCGCACAGGCCGGAACTTGAGCATCGTCACCGACGCGCGTTATCGTTTCGAGCGCGGCGTCGATCCCGATTTCTGCGTCCCCGGCGCAGAACTGGCGACACGGCTTATCATGCACTTATGCGGTGGCGAGCCGTCGCGGCTGATCGTCGCCGGCGATCCGACGCATCCCCGGAAGCGCATCGATTTCCCCTATGGGGAAGTCAAGCGCCTGACCGGCCTCGATGTGCCGCAGGCCGAGGGCGAGGCGATTCTGCGTCGGCTCGGCTTCGAACGCGAGGGTGGCCAGGTCCTCGTACCCAACTGGCGCCCGGACATCGACGGCAAGGCCGATATCGTCGAGCAGATCGTGCGCATCGCCGGCCTCGACCGTGTCGCCTCGACCCCCCTGCCCCGCATGGCCCCCGGCGTGCCGGCGCCAGTGCTGACGCTGCTGCAAAAGCGCACCCGCACCGCCAAGCGCGCGCTGGCCGCGCTGGGGCTCGACGAGGCGGTGACGTGGTCGTTCATCCCCAAAAGCCACGCCGAATTGTTCGGCGGCGGCGCGCCCGCGCTGGCGCTCGCCAACCCTATCGCCGCCGACATGTCGGACATGCGCCCGAGTCTGATTCCCGGCCTCGCCGCAGCGGCCGAGCGCAACGCGCGGCGGGCTTTGGGCGACGTCGCGCTATTCGAGGTCGGACAGGTGTTCTCCGGCGCCGGCGATGCGGATCAACGCATCGCGGCGGCGGGCCTCAGGCGCGGCCGCGCCAAGCGCAACGGCGAGGGCCGCCACTGGAGCGGGGGCGGAACGGTGGACGTATTCGACGCCAAGGGCGATGCGATGGCGCTGCTGGCCGCGCTCGGCGTGCCGCAGGGCGCGGTGCAGGTCGTCCCCGGCGGCCCGGCCTTCCTGCATCCCGGGCGCTCGGCGATGCTGCAATTCGGACCGAAAATGCAAGCGGGCTGGTTCGGCGAATTGCACCCCAGCGCCTGCGAGGCGCTCGATGTCGAGGGACCGCTGGTCGCGTTCGAGCTCATTCTCGACGCGCTGCCGCCGCCGAAGGCCAAGCCCACCAAGATCAAGCCGAAGCTCGACCGTTCCGAGTTCATGGCGGTGGAGCGCGATCTCGCCTTCGTGACGCCGGAAGCGACTCGCGCCGCCGATATCCTGAAGGCGGCGCTCGGCGCGGATCGGGCGCTGCTGACCGACGCGCAGATCTTCGACGTCTATCGCGGCGCGGGCGTGGCGGAGGGCCATAAGTCGGTCGCCGTCAGCGTCACGCTGCAACCGCGCGAAAAGACCTTGACCGACGCGGAGATCGACGCGGTGGTGGCCAAAATAGTCGCCGAGGTGGCTAAGAAAACGGGGGCGACGCTGCGGGGATGAGGGTCGCCTTTCTCGCCCTCTGGGTGGTCCTCCTGGCCGCGCCCGCCGCCGCCGGAGACCCCTGCGCGAAGTTTGCCGACGCGCTCGCCTACAACGCCTGCCTCGCCCGACAGGGGCCGGCGTCGCAGGTCGTGCATGTCGGCAAGGCGCCGGCGGCGCATCGCGCGCACGGCCAAATCGCCACGGCGCCCCGGCGCGGCCGCGCCTCGATGGTGTTCAGCGTCGGCAAGTAGCTCACGCCCGCCCGCGCGCCGATTTCACCGGCCGCACGCGGGCGGCTATGAAGTTGGTCAGTTCGAGCCCGCGCGCCTGGCGCGTCAGCACGGCGTCGCCAAGGCCGAGCCGCCAGGCGGCGCCCTTGTCCTCATCGAGCGCCCGCAAGTCGCGCGCGGCGGCGAGGGCGGCGTTCTCGTCGGGGGCGAGTCCCTCGCGGGTCAGCGCGGCGGCGCGCCGCTCCACAATGCCCGCGACCTCGGCGAAGGAAAATTCGGGGTGGTATTGCACGCCCCAGAACAGGCCGCCGCCAAACGCGATTTCGGCCGCCTGCACCGGCGCTAGCGCATTGGCGGCGAGCGCGACGCCGCCCGGTGGCAATTCGACGATGTCGAGATGGCTGCACAAAGCCTCAAAGGCGGGCGGACGGCCTTGCAGCAGCGGATGGCTTCGCCCGGCGTCGGTCAGCCAGATTCCCCGGGCGATGCCGATTTCGCGCCCGC
>JANYIH010000049.1 GCA_025358745.1 Hyphomicrobiales bacterium
GTCTCCGGCGGCAGCAAGTCCGCCGCAACCGGCACGGAACGCTTGCCGGCCAGCAGGGTGCCGTCTCGGGACAGCAGCGGAATGGTCGCCATTGTCAGCGCCGCCACGATGAAGGCAAAGCCGCCCAGCGCCGGGCCGACCAGCCCGGACGCCTGCGCCAGCCCGAGGATGACGAAGCTGAACTCGCCCCCCGGCCCCAGCAGCAACCCGGCGGGACCGCCGACGCGCAGCCGCAGCCCGAAGCCGCGGGCCAGCATCGCCCTCACTGCCGCCTTTATCGCAACCAACCCCAGCGCCGCTCCCAGCACGGGAAGCGGGTCACGCGCGATGCGCCCCAGGTCGAGGCTCATGCCGATGGAGATCAGGAACACCCCCAGCAGCAGGCCCTTGAACGGCTCCACCGTGACCTCGATCTGCCGGCGATACTCGGTTTCCGCCAGTAGTAACCCGGCGATCAGCGCGCCCAGCGCCATGGACAGCCCGGCCGCATCAGCCGCCACGCCCGTGCCAAGCACCACCAGCAGGCAGGCGGCCATGAAGAATTCCGGGCTGCGGGTCAGCGCCACCGAGCGGAACAGCGGCCGCAAGCCCAGCCGGCCGATCAGAATCACCGCCGCCACCGCCATCGCCGCCGGCGCCACCGTCAGAATCAGCCGCCAGGCGAAATCGCCCGATCCACGGCCGCTCAGCATCGACACCATGAACAGCAGCGGCGCGACGGCGAGATCCTGAAACAGCAGCACCGCGAAGGCGTAGCGGCCGACCGGGCTGCGTTGCAGCTTGGCTTCCGCCAGCGCCGGCACCACCATCGCCGTCGAGGAGAGGGAAAGCGCCGCGCCGAAGACGATCGCCGCCGCCGGCTTCAGCCCGGCCAGCAAAGCCGCGCCGGCGATCAGCGCCGTCGCCGCCACCACCTGCGCCGGGCCGAGCCCGAACACCAGCCGGCGCAGGCTCTTCAGCCGCTCGAACGTCAGTTCGAGCCCGATGGTGAACATCAGGGTGACGACGCCGAACTCGGCGAGGCGGCCGATTCCCTCCACGTCGGTCAGCAGCACGCCGTTCAGCCACGGCGCGCGGCCCGCCAGCCGGCCCAGGCCATACGGGCCGAGCAGGGCGCCGGCCAGCACATAGCCCAGCACCGGGCTGACGCGCAGCCGCACGAACAACGGCGCGACCACCCCGGCGGTGGCCAGAAAAACCAGCGCCTCGCGGTAGAGGGCAAAGTCGTCGGTTGGCTGCAAGCGCTACTCCCGTGAAGTCTCTTTCGCGAGCTTATGCCAATCGCGCGCTGAGGTAAGCGTGGAAATGCCGCCGAGCCTCGCATAAGAGGGGCGCGATTGCCTCATCTGGAGCCGCCATGAGCCCGCAAGACCATCACGCCGCCGTCGTTGCGACGATGAATCTCGCTCCCGTCATTCCCGTGCTGACCGTGCGCGATGTCGCCGACGGCGTGGGGCAGGCGCGCGCGCTGGTCGCGGGCGGACTGCGCGCGATCGAAGTGACGCTGCGCACCCCGGCCGCGCTGGCGGCGATTGCAGAGATCGCCCGCAGCGTGCCCGAGGCGCATGTCGGCGCCGGCACCATCGTCGATCCCGCGCAAATCCAGGCGGCCGTTGATGCAGGCGCGCGCTTTCTCGTCAGCCCGGGAACCTCGCCTGCGCTGGCGGCCGCTGCGGCGCAGGCCCCGATTCCCTTTCTGCCCGGCGTCGCCACGCCCTCCGAGGCGATGACTTTGCGCGCGCTCGGCTTTCGCGCGATGAAACTGTTCCCGGCCGAGGCGGTCGGCGGCGTAAAGCTTCTCGCTTCGATCTACGGCCCGCTATCCGACATCGTATTCTGCCCCACCGGCGGGATAGACGCGGCCAAGGCGTTGACCTATCTCGCGCTGCCCAATGTGCTTTGCGTCGGCGGCTCGTGGATGCTGCCCAAGGCGGCGCTGGAAGCGGGCGACTATGCGACAGTCGAAGCGCTGTCGCGCGAGGCGGCGAAGCTGAAGGGTTAACCCGGACCGGCTATGTCAAAGGCCCCTGCGTAAGAGCCCGCATGTTCAAATCGCTGTATGACCGCCTGATAGCCCTGGCCGAAAGCCCGAGCGCCCCTTACGCGCTGGCGGCCGTCGCCTTCGCCGAAAGCTCGGTGTTTCCCATTCCCCCCGACGTGCTGCTGGCGCCGATGGCGCTGGCGCGGCCGCAGCGGGCGTGGAGCTATGCGCTGATCTGCACCGTCGCCTCGGTGCTCGGCGGCATGCTCGGCTACGCCATCGGCGCGCTCTTGTTCGACACGCTCGGACAATGGCTGATCCACCTATACGGCTACGGCGACCGCGTCGCGGCCTTGAAGGAGACCTACGCCAAATGGGGCGCGCTGGTCATTCTGGTGAAGGGCGTGACGCCGATCCCGTTCAAGCTCGTCACCATCGTCAGCGGGTTGCTCGGCTATAACTTTCCGCTGTTCGTGGCGCTGTCGATCGTCACGCGCGGCGCGCGGTTCTTTCTCGTCGCCGGCGCGCTGCATCTGTTCGGAGATACGTTGCGGGTCGCGTTGGAACGACATTTCGCCATCTTCCTGGCTCTCAGCGTGGCGGTGGTTGTGCTGGGCTTCCTGCTCGCCGCGCACGCGCTATGAACGAGAGGCGAAATTGTTGTTTTCAAGAGAAACGCCGCGCGACAGCGCGCTCGCGATCGCCGGCCTGGCTTTTGTCACCATCGCCGGCGCCTGGATCTTTCAATATGCGGGCTACGCCCCCTGCGATCTCTGCCTGGAGCAGCGCATCGCCTATTACGCCGGCGTGCCGCTTGGACTGCTGATCGCGCTCGCCGCCGCCGCGCGGGCGCCGCGAGCGCTGCTCGCCGTTGGTTTCGCACTGCTGGCGGCGATCTTTCTCTACAACGCAGGTCTGGCCGTCTATCACTCCGGCGTCGAGGCGAAATATTGGACCGGCCCGACCGCCTGCACCGGCGGCGCGCTGGCGCCGGCGGGCGGCGATCTCCTAAAACAGTTGGAGACGGTCAAGGTCGTGCGCTGCGACGAGGTCGCCCTGCGGGTGCTGGGCTTCTCGCTCGCCAACTGGAACATCCTGATCTCGGCGGCGCTGGCGGCCTTGTCCGCCGCCGCGCTGCTGCGCAAGGGTCGCTAGAACGGCGCCTTGCCGAGCGGCAGGCCGTTGACCTTCATCACGTGATCCTTGCCGACTTCGCAAACCCAGACCAGCGACCCGTCCGGCCCCGGCTTGCCCAGACCTTTGACCATGGCGATGGCGGGCACCAGTTGCTTCTGCGCGTCCGGTCCCAGGCCCTGTAGCGCGGAAATCGTCTTGTCGGCATGGTTCAATTTGAGCGTGATCGCCCCGGTAGGTTGCTTGTTGGCGATTATCACCTTGCCCTCGAAGCCGAGGTCGAGGCTCGGGGCCTGGATATGCGCTGGCAAGATATCGACGACGATGGACTTCGATTCGAGCAGCTTGGCGCCGACTTTACCCTGATCCTCGGGGCTCAACACCGGCCCGTCGCCATCGAACTTGGCGGCCGCCAGCCATTCCTTCGCGGCGGCTTCGACATCGAAGCCGGTCGCCTTAAAGCCAAAATCGAACGAGGTCGGAACGAGCGGAGCGTACATCGGCGGCAGCAGTCCGTCGGGCAGCTTGATCGCATGGGCCGCGAAATGCTCGGAGAGGCCGCTCTGCGCGCCGCCGTTGATGACCTGGATGCCGACCGCCGCGCCCTCGATCGCCACCGGCCCGACCTCGCTGGTGACGTTCAGCTTGTCGACACTGAAGGTTTCGTGCAGCGTGAAATGGTCGGCGAACAGGGCGCCGACCACCGATTTCAACGCCTCGGCGTCACGCGCGAGATCGGCGCGCTCGGGATGGCCGACCGCGAATTTCCAGGCGTCCAGCAGCGGCGCAGGCTGGAAGTCCGTCAGCGCCAGCAAAACCTTGCCGCCTTCGCCCTGCGCCGAGACATGCACCGGCTTGGCGTCGCCCTTAGCCTCGGGATCGACGCCCTTGGGGTCGATGTCAAGCACGAGATTGAGAGTGGCGAAGGGCTCGTTGACAGCGAACGTCAGGCCGGACGCGCCGGTCTTGGTGGTCGAATCGAAGCTTAACTTGCCGAATTCGAAGAATTGCTCGAGCCCTGGCCCGCGCTGGGTGAAGCTCAGCTTGTCCGCGCCGCCCTTGATCGAGGATATCCAGTTCAGCTTGGGATCGAGCGTCATCATCTGCGTGAAATTGCTCGTCTCCACCTTGATGTCCATCTTGCCTCCGCCCGGTTTGGCGGGCAGATCCGCATGTGCCGATATCGGCGGAAACGACGCCAATTCGACGCGCCACTGGCCGTTGTCCTGCTGGAACACGCGGAATTTCATCGTCGCGGGATCGTAAGAGACGCCGGCGCCCTTCAGCGCGGCCGTCGCGGCGCCGAGGTCGAACGAGACGAGATAGGCGGCTTTCTCGGGGGTGATTTTCACCGACGGCAGAGCCGCCTTGCCGATATAGGCGGCGAGGAAGTCGGTGACGGTCTTGGTCCCGGCGTCATTGGCGGGCATGTCGCCGGCGAAGGCCGGCGTACAAAAAGCGAGCGCCGCAGCGCCGCCAAGCCCGCGCAGCCGCGCCCAGTTCATTTTCGCCATGACCCCCCCTATGCCGCGCCCACGCGGCTTTGCGCCCGTTCTTTACGGTCTGAACGGGCGCTGTTGACAATTACCGGTCGCATGAGAGCGGTGGCAAGCCTTATGCGGAAGTGAGGACCTTGTCCTGCCGATGCGGGATCTGCGCCCGCGCCACGCCCGCCTTCACCGCCGCCTGCACCTTTTCGAACGCTCGCACCTCGATCTGGCGCACCCGCTCGCGCGAGACGCCGAATTCGGTGGAAAGCTCCTCCAGCGTGATCGGATCGTCGGCTAGCCGCCGCGCCTCGAAAATGCGCCGCTCGCGCGGATTGAGAACCTTCAGCGCCTGGTTCAAGGCGCCGATGCGCGTGCTGCTCTCCTCGCGGTCGACAAGGGCGGCTTCCTGATTGATCGTGTCGTCGACCAGCCAGTCCTGCCATTCGCCTTCCCCTTCCTCGCGCAGCGGCGCATTGAGCGAGGCGTCGCCGCCGAGACGGCGGTTCATGTCGATCACTTCCTGCTTGGCGACGCCGAGCCGCTGCGCGATCAGCGCGACCTGATCGTCGCGCAGATCGCCCTCGTCGAGCGCGGAGATTCGGCTCTTGGCCTTGCGCAGGTTGAAGAACAGCTTCTTCTGGCTGGCCGTGGTGCCCATTTTCACGAGCGACCAGGAGCGCAGGACGTACTCTTGAATCGAGGCGCGTATCCACCACATCGCGTATGTGGCGAGCTTGAACCCCTTGTCGGGCTCGAATCGCCGCACCGCTTGCATCAGTCCGACATTACCCTCGGAGATCACCTCTCCGATCGGCAGGCCGTAACCGCGATAGCCCATGGCGATCTTGGCCACGAGGCGCAGATGCGAGGTGACGAGCTTGTGGGCGGCGTCGCGATCGTCATGTTCGCGCCAACGCTTGGCGAGCATGTATTCTTCCTGCGGCTCCAGCATCGGGAACCGCTTGATTTCGGCGAGATAACGAGCCAGGCCGGATTCGCCGGCTATGACAGGTAGAGCGGCGGCCATAGTGGTCCTCCTGACGACGGTCCGGATTCAAGGTCCGGGCGTCGGCGCGCCAAAGGGCGTGCGTTGCAGCATATAGTTCGGCCAACCGTGACCGAAAGAGGGCGTTTTCACGATGACCGGCGCCACGCTCATGAATATTCCGTAATGAATAAGTAATTCGCCAGCATCGCTTTGCCCCTACCTATACGCGCAAGGCGCTCTCTAGATCCAAGAAATCCTGCGGCGGCGGCCGTTCGAACAGCATCGTCTGCGAGGTTACGGGATGCTCGAATCCGAGCGTCTGCGCGTGCAATGCCTGTCGATTAAGTGCGTCGAGCGC
This sequence comes from Hyphomicrobiales bacterium, assembly GCA_025358745.1. Classification (GTDB taxonomy): domain Bacteria; phylum Pseudomonadota; class Alphaproteobacteria; order Rhizobiales; family Beijerinckiaceae; genus Roseiarcus. Next base: position 5,952 of record JANYIH010000049.1, read on the forward strand.
CGCGCGTGCGCCTTCGCCGAGCCGGTTCGCCTTGGTCTTGAAGCCCCCTCCATAGGTCGAATCACCCAGCAAGGGATGGCCGAAATGGGCGAGGTGGACCCGGATCTGATGCGTACGCCCCGTCTCCAGCCGGCAACGCAGCCGGGCGACCGAGCCGAACGGCTCCTCGACCTGCCAATGCGTCACCGCGTGACGCCCGCGCCCGTGCGGCACCACCACCATGCGCTCGCGCGAATGGGGATGGCGCTCCAGCGCCGCGTCGATGGTTCCCGAACGGCTGGGAAAGCCGTTCCAGGCCAATGCGACATATTCGCGCGCCAGCGAGCCCGAGCGGCCGTGGTCGGCGAACAGTTCGGACAGGCCGCGATGCGCCGCGTCGGTCTTGGCGACCACCAGCAGCCCGGAGGTGTCCTTGTCGAGCCGATGCACGATGCCGGGCCGCTTGACGCCGCCGATGCCCGACAGCGAGGCGCCGCAATGGCGGATCAGCGCATTGACCAGCGTGCCGCCGGGATGGCCTGGGGCAGGGTGGGTGACGATGCCGGCCGGCTTGTTGACGACCACGAGCCATTCGTCCTCGAACACAACGTCGAGCGGAATATCCTCGCCCAGGACCGCCGTTTCCTCCGGCTCAGGCGCGTCGAGCGTCACCACGCCGCCCGCCGACAGTTTCTTCGCGGCGTCGAGCGCGACGGCGCCGTCCACCGCGACGCGCCCCTCCTCGATCAGCGCCTTCAGCCTTGTGCGGGAAAAACCCTCCGCCGCGTTGGTGAGAAAGCGGTCCAGCCTTTCGCCGGCCGCCTCCGGCCCGACCTCGTAGGCGGAAATTTCGCTCACGAGGCCTCACGCGAACGACGTCGCACGCGCGGCGCGGTGTTCTCCCGCGCCGGAGGGGAAACCAACGGCCCCAGCGCGGCCACGATCGCCGCCATGTCGGGGCGTTCCCCCGGCCGGTAGTCGTCGAGCGCGTGGCGCATCGCGGCGACGTGGGCGGGCTTGTTGCCGCAGCAGCCGCCGACGATGCTGGCCCCGCAATCGAGCGCGAGCCGCGCGTAATCCGCCATCAGCTCCGGCGTGCCGGAATAATGGATATGCGCGCCATGCCATTGCGGCACGCCGGCATTGGCCTTGGCGATCACCTTCGCCTGCGGCCGGCGCGCCGTCATGCCGAGCACGGAGACCAGCAGATCGGAGGCGCCGACGCCGCAATTGGCGCCGAAGGCGAGCGGCGGGGTGTCGAAATCCTCGAACATCGCGGCGTAGGTCTCGGGCGAAAGCCCCATCATCGTGCGCCCGGCCGTGTCGAAACTCGCCGTCGCGGCATAGGGCATCCCCAGCGAGGCGGCGGCGCGGGCGGCGGCGCGGATTTCCTCCGGCGCCGACATGGTTTCGATCCAGACGACGTCGGCGCCGCCTTGCTTCAAACCCTCGATTTGTTCGATGAAAGCCTCCGTCGCCTCGGCCTCCGTCAAGGGCCCCAATGGCGCCAGCAGATCGCCGGTCGGGCCGACCGATCCGGCCACCACCACGCGCCGCCCCGCCTTGTCGGCGACCTCGCGCGCGATTTCCGCCGCCAGCCGGTTGAGTTCGCGCACGCGGCCTTCGAGCTTGTGCAGCATCAGCCGACGTCGATTTCCGCCGAACGAATTGGTGAGGAGGATGTCTGACCCGGCGTCGACAAAAGCCTGATGCAGCGCGCGGATCTTCGCCGGCTCCGCCGCGTTCCACAGCTCCGGCGTTTCGCCGGAGGCGAGGCCCATATCGAACAGGTTGGTGCCGGTCGCGCCGTCCGCGAGCAGGGGGCGGCCTTCGGCGAGCAGGGTTAGCAGCATGGCGCGGCCTTTGGCTTCAAGACGCGCCGAGATAGAGCCACGCCGTCCCGGCCGCAAGTGAGCGGCGTAAAGTCTTGCGCCTGATTCGCGCCGAATGGGACCGACACGCCACGCAAATTAACATTTGCGGCGCGGCGGGCCGGCTGTCGCGGACCCGCGCGGCTTGATTTCTGCGTCGCGGGCAGTCAAAGGCGGCGGGCAATAGCGGTTTAAGCGAACTGAGTTAGTGCAGGCTGACGCTGCGCAAATTGCGACTTTGGCTTTGAGATGGCCCCTGGCTTTGGTCCACGGGGGTTGGAGGGTTATGTGAAGGTACTATTTGTAAGCGATAGTCTCGGCGCTCCCATTGAGCAGCGCGGCATTCATAATTTCAGCATGTCGCTCATCGAAATTCTCAAGGCCGAGGGCGCG
>JANYIH010000053.1 GCA_025358745.1 Hyphomicrobiales bacterium
GAAACGCCATCGAGCGCATGTTCTGCCGCCTTAAGGATTTCCGCCGCATCGCTACCCGCTACGACCGAAACGCAGTCAATTTCCTCGCCGCCGTCTGCATCGCCGCAACAGTCAGCTATTGGTTGTGAGTCTGGACCCTAATATTGACAAGGCGGTCACAAACGACGCCGCGACACTCTTCGAGCGCGCACTGGCGCTCGACGCGCAGAATGTCCCCGCGCTGATTGGTCTCACGAAAGCCTTGACTTGGCGCGTCGACCTGTACTGGAGCGAAGATCGAGCTGGCGACCTCGCGCGCGCGAAGGCGACGATCGATCGCGCCGTGGCCCTCGAGCCCGACAATTCGTCGGCTCATCTGGAGAAAGGCGTCGTCTTGCGGATCGAGCGGCAATATGCGCAAGCGATCGTCGAGGAAGAGACGGCGATCGCCGATGACAGCAACAATGCTGATGCCCATTCGTTCGCAGGCTACTTCAAACTTTATCTGGGCCACGCAGAGGACGGCTTCGCGGGCGTCGGAACCGCCCTTCGGCTGAGCCCGCACGATACAATGGCGCCCTATTGGCAGTCCTTCGTTTGCCACCTCCACAGCCATTTGGCGCAATGGGAACAAGCCATCGAATGGTGCAACAAGGCGCACGCGAGCGCGCCTATGTTCTGGTACGCGCTCATCGATATCGCCGCGGCGAACGCCTGGGCGGGTCGCGACGCGGAGGCCCGCGCGGCGGTCGCCGAATTGTTGAAGCTGAAACCCGGCATGACCGCGCAACAATACCTCGTCATAGCAAAAGGATTTAGCGAGGAACCCACTTTTCTGCGCCAGATTCAACGCATCTGCGAGGGCCTGCGCAAGGCGGGTCTGCGCGAAGAGTGAAATTGGGGCACTCGCACGTAAATCTTGATGACAGGCGGCGCAACGATTCACACGAATCGAACGTCCGCTGTCCGCCCAAACCCGAAGTTCAAACTGACCCTCCCCCACTGCTTGACACCCCCCTCCGCTCGCGTACACATACACCCATGTTCGCGCTCGCTCTCCGCCGCCGTAGCTCCGCCCCGCCTTAAGGCGCCGGAACGGCCGCGCGTGGACCCACGCGAACCTGCCCGCCGCGCCCCCAGCGCGGCTTTTTTTATGCCCTTTTCCCGGAGACCCACCCATGATCCGCATCCGCCGCCGCCTCGCCCTCGTCCTCGCACGGCGGAAGGACGGGACATGATTGATGTGCTCGGCTTCGAGGAGCGCGGCTTCAACGCCTGGCCGGCGCCGCGCAATGTCTATTTCGGCGGCTGGGTGTTCCGGCTCGGCGGCGGCTACACCAAGCGCGCGAATTCCGCCAACGCGCTCGGCGGGCGGCAGGAAATGCGCGCCGATTCGATCAACGCCTGGACGCCCGCCCGCGATTTTCGCGAAGTGAGGGCGGAGGCCGAACGGTTCTACGCCGCCAACGGTCAGCCGACGATCTTTCGCCTGACCCCGCTCGCCGGCGCGGACGCTGACCCGATGCTGGCGGCGGCGGGCTATGAGCGGCTCGACCCCTCGCGCGTGCTGACCGCCGCGCTCGACGCGGCGGCGGCCGACGCGCGCGTGCGGATCGCGCCCGGCCCGACGCCGGCTTGGGCGAATGGGATCGCCGCCGCGCAGGGCATCGCGCCGTCGCATCGGCTGATCCACGACCGCATCGTGCAGGCGATCGCGCTGCCGACGGGATTTGCGACTTGCTTCGTCGGCGAGCGAGCCGCCGGTTTCGGGCTCGGCGTCGCCGATCGCGGCGCCGTCGGCCTGTTCGACATCGTCGTGCGCCCGGAGTTTCGCGGCCGTGGGCTGGGGCGGGCGATTACGCGGGCGCTGATGTATTGGGGCCGGGAGGAGGGCGCCAAGACGGCTTATCTGCAAGTGTTCGACGCCAATCGCGTTGCACTTGCGCTTTACGAGACCCTCGGTTTTCGCGCCGCGTACGCCTATCACTACCGCCGACGCGCGATCACATAGGCGCGGGTGCGGCGTCGATCAGGCGAAGTTTGACCTTCTCGCGTCCGCCGTAACGATCGAGCGTCAGCGCGCCGGCGAGATGAACGTAGCCGCCTTCCAGCGCCTTCAAGCCCCTGCCGAGCGGCTTGTCGGCGGCGCGGAAGGCGATGCCCTCCAACGCACGCCCGTCGCCCGCCACTGCGCGAAAGCGCACGTGGTCGGCGCCGACCACGCCGACGCCTTCGAGCCGATGGCGCGGCAGCGCGAACACCGGCTCGGGATTGCCGGCGCCATAGGGACCGGCCGCATCGACCGAGCGCAGGAAATCCGGCGTCGCGGCGGCGGCGGCCAACGCGGCGTCGATGGCGAGGCTGACATCGCGCCGCGCCTGCGCGACCGGCGCCCGCAACGCGGCCTCAAGCTGCGCGCGCAGATCGCCGAGCCGGTCGCGTTTGAGCGTCAGCCCCGCCGCCATCGCGTGTCCACCGCCCTTCGTCGCAACGCCCGCCGCCACCAGCCCATGCACGATGCGGCCGATGTCGATGCCGGGGATCGAGCGCGCGGAGCCGGTCGCCTCGGTAGGATTGAGGGCAAGGGCGAAAGCGGGGCGGTTGAAGCGATCCTTCAGCCGCGACGCCACCAGCCCCACCACCCCCGGCGGCCAGGACTCGCCCGCCACGATCACGCAAGCGCCGCGTTCTTCCAGCCCCAGCGCGGCGAGCGCCTGCGCTTCCGCCTCAGCAAGCACGGCGATTTCGATGCGCTGGCGCTCGCGATTCAAGCGGTCGAGTTCGGCGGCGATCCGAGTGGCCTCGGCCGGGTCGGTCGTGCTCAGCAGCCGGGCGCCCAAAGCCGCGTCGCCGATCCGCCCGCCCGCGTTTATGCGGGGGCCGACGAGAAAGCCCAGATGATAGGGCGTCGGCGGGCCGCCCGCGCCGGCGACGTCAAACAAGGCGGCAAGGCCGGGGCGCTCGCGCCGCCGCATCGTCTCCAGCCCGCGCACGACGAAGGCGCGGTTGAGACCGGTCAACGGCACGACGTCGGCGACGGTGGCGAGCGCGACGAGGTCCAGTTTGCCTTTGAGGTCGGGCACGCCGCCCGCGCCGCGCAGCCGGCGATTGAGATCGACCAGCGCCATGAACACGACGCCGGTCGCGCATAGCGCATTGAGGCCGGAGAGATCGTCCTGCCGGTTGGGATCGACCAGCGCCAGGGCCGGGGGCAGGGTTTCGGGCGCCTGATGGTGGTCGAACACCACTACATCGACCCCGAGTTTCGCCGCTTCCGCGAACGGCTCGAAACTGACCGCGCCGCAATCGACGGTGACGATCAGCGTGGCGCCGGCGCCGTGAAACTGCCGCATCGCCTCGACGCTGGGGCCATAGCCCTCGGTGACGCGGTCGGGGATATGGACGATCGTCTCGCAGCCCAGCGCTCGTAGATATTCGCCGAGCAACGCGGCCGCGCAGGCGCCGTCGACATCGTAGTCGCCGAAAATGGCTATCCTTTCGCGGCCCGCCACGGCCCGCGCGAGGCGCTCCGTTGCGACCGCCATGTCGGCGAGCGAATGCGGATCGGGCATCAGGTCGCGCAGCGTCGGGTCGAGATGGCGCTCGACCGCGTCGAGTTCGACCCCGCGCCCGGCCAGGATGCGGGCGAGCACGTCGCCGCATCCGCTCACCTGCGCGATCGCCTGCGCGCGCGCTTCCCCCACCACGTCGAGCCGCGCCCGCCAGGCGCGGCCGGTCAGCGAGGCTTCGACATCGAGGAAGGCCCGCGTCAACGCGGCGTCGGCGGGCGCGCGTCGAGACAAGCGCCGCCCCTGAGACCCCCGTTCAATTTCATGCCCGCCTCCGAGGCCCGCGCCTTAAATCCGTTTGTCGGCGCCGTCCATGGGCAAACCTGCCAACACGTTGCGCGCGAGCGCGTCCACGTCGCCGTCATTGTGGAAACCGAGCGCGTCGGCGATCTGGGTCGTGGTGGGGGGATAGGCCGCGTATTGCGCTTCGATCTTCGCATCGGGCGCGTAAGTGACAGGCGGCGCTCCGGTCAGCCGCCGCGCGCGCCAGATGGCGGCGGCGAGTTGCGCCATCGTCACGCGCAGGCATGGCGCCAGGAAGGCGCGGCGGGGCGGCAGCCGGGCGGCGGGAAGTTCCGCCGCATGGATCAGATTGGCGACACAGGTTGCAACCGACTCGACCAGCACCGCGCCCTCGGGCCGGGTCGGGCAGACGAAAGCCTCGCCCGCCGCGAACGCGTGGAAAATCTGGCTCATGAAGGCCGAGACATGCCCGCTCGGCGCTGACGGCCGCGCGACGATCCCGGGCAGCCGCAGCGAGCGCGCGTCGAGCGTGCCCCGCCGCGACAGATCGGCGAGATGGATCTCCAGCATCAGCTTGTGCGCGCCATAGCTCAGCGTCGGCACAGGCAATGTGTCGTCGCAGATCGCGCGCGGCAACGGCGTGCCGAACACGGCGATCGAACTCGCGTTGACGACGACGAGGCCGGGTTTCGCCAACCGGTCGAACAGCGCCAGCGGCGCCTCCAGATTGACGTTACGGCCGAGCGCATAGTCGGCCTCGGCGGCGCCGCCGGGGATGGCGGCGAGGTGAAACACGACGTCCGGCGCGGTCTGCGCCAGCGCCTCGCGGCAGGCGTTCTGCCCAAAATCGCCGGCGATCGTCTCGATCAGCGGATCGGCGGGCGGATCGGCGAAGGCGCGGTCCACCAGCATCAGGCGCTCGATCGCCCCGCCCCGCAAGGAGCGCCGCGCGCGCAAGGCGTCCGCGAGGCGACGGCCGATGAACCCGCCGGCTCCCGTAATCGCGACCCGCATGGCGCTCCTCCCTCCCGGCTATCAAGCACGAGGCGGCCGCTTGCCGCAAACCCCAGGGTTGACAGGGCGCCCGCGCCTCGGAATATGCCGGGCCGAAACGAGGGTGGTGTTTTGATGGGCTTGCGCTTCGTTCTGCCGCTGCTCGGCGCCCTCGCCCTCGCAGCGCCGGCGCGAGCCGACTTCCGCATGTGCAACCAGACCTCGGACCGGGTCAGCGTCGCGCTTGCCTATACCGACGGCAAGACCTGGGTCAGCGAAGGCTGGTGGAACCTGAAGCCGTCGGATTGCGATACGCTGGTGCAGGGCGCGCTTGCCGCCGAATTCTACTATGTCTATGCGATGGACGAGCGCGGCGGCGAGTGGAAAGGCAAGGCCTACATGTGCACCAACGACCGCGAATTCAAAATCGAAGGCCGGGAGGATTGCTTCGCGCGAGGTTACGAGCGCACGGGATTCTTCGAGGTCGACACCGGAAAAGACGCGAAGAACTGGACCGTCCAGCTCACCGACCCGACGCGCTAACAAAGGCGCGCCAACTAAGGCTTTCGCCATGACCCACCGCGGCCGCCGCGTCAAAATACTCGCCACCCTGGGTCCGGCCTCCGCCGACCCCGATATCGTCGAGGCGCTCTATCGCGCCGGGGCCGACGTGTTCCGCATCAACATGAGCCACGCCAGCCACGACATGATGCGTGAGCGCGTCGCCGTCATCCGCGCATTGGAGGAGAAGGTCGACCGGCCGATCGGCATCCTCGTCGATCTGCAAGGCCCGAAACTGCGGGTCGGCCTGTTCGGCCGCGGCGCCGAGGAATTGCGCAAGGGCGACATGTTCACCGTCGACGACGATCCCGCCCCCGGCGACGCGACGCGGGTCTGCCTGCCGCATCCCGAAATCCTCGCCTCGCTGCGCCCCGGCCATCGGCTGCTGATCGACGACGGCAAGGTGCAGATGCGCGTGCAGACCCATGCGCCGACCCGCTGCGATTGCGTGGTCGAGGTGCCAGGCAAAATCTCCAACAAGAAGGGCGTCAGCCTGCCCGACACCGAGCTGCCGACCTCGGCGATGACCGACAAGGACCGCGCCGACCTTCACGCCGCGCTCGACGAGAACATCGACTGGGTCGCCCTGTCCTTCGTGCAGCGCGCCGAGGATGTCGTCGAGGTCAAGAACATCGCGGGCAAGCGCGCCAGCGTGATGGCCAAGATCGAAAAGCCGCAGGCGATCGCCAAGCTCGATGAGATTCTGGCCGTCGCCGACGCGATCATGGTCGCGCGCGGCGATCTCGGCGTGGAAATGCCGATCGAGCGCGTGCCCGGCCTGCAAAAAACCATCACCCGCATGGCGCGCAAGCTCGGCAAGCCCGTGGTGGTGGCGACGCAGATGCTGGAATCGATGATCACGACGCCGGTCCCGACCCGCGCGGAAGTGTCGGATGTCGCTACCGCCGTGTTCGAGGGCGCCGACGCGGTGATGCTGTCGGCCGAAAGCGCCTCCGGGCAATATCCGGTCGAGGCGGTGACGATGATGAACCGGATCGCCGAGGCGGTCGAATCGGAGGCGATCTATCCCAGCATCCTGTTGTCGCAGCGGCCGACCCCCGAGGCGACCGGCGCCGACGCCATCGCGGAAGCGACCCGCGACGTCGCCGACGTGCTCGGCGTCAAGGTGATCTGCGCCTGGACGGCGTCGGGCGCGACCGGCCTGCGCGTCGCGCGCGAACGCCCCGCCTCCGCGATCCTGACGCTGACGCCGATCGTCGAGATCGCGCGCCGCCTGTCGCTGGTCTGGGGCCTGCACCCGGTGGTGACCGACGACGCGCGCGACGAGCGCGACATGGCCGACCGCGCCACCCGCCACGCCTTCATCGAAGGTTTCGCGGGCGTCGGTGAACGCGTGCTGGTGGTGGCCGGCGTCCCGTTCGGCACGCCGGG
>JANYIH010000073.1 GCA_025358745.1 Hyphomicrobiales bacterium
CCCGGCGTCTCGTCCTTGTGCGCGCTCTCGTTCTCGGCGCGGATGCGCTCGGCCATTTCGTGCATCTTGCGGCCGTAGCGATCGAGGCCGACCAGAATGTCGGCGCGCTGGTGGGAGAGATCGACGAAAGCGGCCGCGAACGCCTGTTTCAGCTTGTCCTTGGCGGCGGCGGCGTCGGCGGTGAGCAACTTGTCGACGGTCGTCTTGACGTCGGCGATGGGCACGCGCCGTTGCGACATTTGCGCCGCCAGATCAGCGGTCTCGGGGTCGTCGCGCCAGCCGCTGGCGTCGAGGTCGAGCGGCGGCCCGTCCCACACCGAGGCCAGCGGAAACGCCTCGACTTTCGATTGCTGGCACGGCCAATCGGGATCGCGCTTGGGTCGGCCCGCGCCTTGCGCCGGCAGGGCGGCGAACAGCGAGAGCGCGATCGCCGCGCCGCATGCGTCAAAACGCCTGATTTTTTTCATTTCGTTTCCTCGCCCGACCTGGAAAATAGGCGCGCGCCGCGCCGCGCTCAAGCGTATTTGCATGTGACCCGTAAGGTAGGAGCGTTTCGATGACCCAGATGCTCGCCAGCGTCGCCGACGCCGAGGAGGCGCTCCTGGTCGCGCGCGGCGGGGCCGACATCGTCGATTTCAAAGACCCTGCGCGCGGCGCGATCGGCGCGGTCGAGCCGGCGATCGTGGCGCAGGCGCTGCTTGCGCTGGGCGGCGCGGCGCGCGCCAGCGCCACGCTCGGCGACCCGCCCTATGAGGCGCAAGCCCTGCTCGAACGCGCCCGCGCGCTGAAGCGCGTCGGCGTCGACACGCTGAAACTGGCGCTCGACGGCGCCTCGCTGGCGGCGCTGCGGGCGCCGCTGGCCGAGCTTGCGCGCGAGATCGGGCTGGTCGGCATGTTGTTCGCCGACGAGGCGCCCGATTTCGATCTGATCCCGCAGCTGGCAGCGCTCGGCTTTGTCGGCGCGATGCTCGACACGCGGCGCAAAGGGCAGGGCCGTTTGATCGACCACCTCGACATCGCCCGGCTTGGCGTGTTTTGCGCGCGCTGTCGCTCGGCGGGGCTGACCTCGGGCCTTGCCGGCTCGCTGGAGGCGCCTGACATCCCGCGCCTGTTGCTGGTCGCGCCGGATATTCTGGGCTTCCGCGGCGCGCTGTGCGTCGCGCGCGACCGCGTCGCCGGGATCGACCGCCAGGCGGTGGAACTGGTGCGCGACCTGATCCCACGCGAACGGATCGCCGACGCGCCCAATGTCGATTGGCGGCTGCTGGGCCGAGGACTCGCGGGCGAGGAGGAGCGCGAGGACGATCTCGACCGCATTTTCGTGCGCGATTTTGTGATTCATACGGAGATCGGCGCCTATGATTTCGAGCATGGCAAGCGCCAGCGCGTCGCCTTCGACGTCGAGGCGCTGGTGCGACGCGTCGGCTCCGAGCCGCGCGACATGCGTGCGATCTTTTCCTACGACGTCATCATGGACGCGATCCGCATCGTCGCGGCGCAGGGTCATCACGAATTCCTCGAGGGCATGGCCGAGGCGGTGGCGGCGGTGGTGCTGCGCCACGAGCGGGCGCGTTCGGTCAGAATCGTGGCGCGCAAGCTCGACGTGATCGATGGCGCGGTCGGCGTCGAGATCGTGCGCCGCCGCGCGGCCGCCGCGGCCGCGTCGGTTCCCCATCGGCTCGGGCTTTAGGCCAGCGTCCGGGCGAGCGCGAAGGCGTGGCGGAAGTCGAGCTTCAGCGGCTTGCCGCTCTCCGTCATCTGCTTGAACAGGCCGGATTCGGTGCGGTATTTGACGTTGCCGATCGCGAGCGCGCCAATCCCGACCGCGCCGTGACGCCCCAGCGGCTCGCCATTGGCGTGCAATTCGACGCCCTCGACGCCGAGCGGCGGCACGGCGTTGACGTCGGCCGCGATTTTCAACTCGCTCGCGGCGTCGATCTGCGCGGCGTCCAGCACGCGCACGCCGGCTTTGGCGGCGCACAGCGCGATCTCGTTTACGGCGAGCACGACGCCGCGCGCCTGCGCCGTGGCGCCGTCGGCGACGCCGATCTCGACGCCGAACCGGCGCTTGACCTCCTGCGCCAGCCGCGTCACCCGCGCGATCCCGTCGTGGCCGACGAAGGTGACCTCGGCGCCCTCCAGCGCGCCGATCACCCCGGCCGCCGTGCCCACGACCCCGGTCGCGCCAAAGATGGCGATGCGCGCGCCGGCGAGCGTTTTCCCGAAGCGGGCGGCATATGTTTTCTCCACCACGGCCAGCATGGCGGCGGCCGTGGTGAACGAGCCGGCGGGATCGGCGAACAGCGAGATCTCGAACGGCTTCAGCAGCGATTTCGCCGCCGCGTCGAGCATGTCGAGCGCCAGGAACGCGTCCTTGCCGGCGATGAAAAGGCCGGTGCGGGTCGCGTCCCGGGGCGCGCGCGAGAACATCGCGTCCTGGGTCAGGCCGGCGACTTCCGCGAGCGAGACGTTGGTGTAGGTGGCCACCACGTCGAAGCCGGCGTCGGCGGCCATGTTGACGTCGAACGGGCTCATGTGAGCGAGCGGCGTCAGCATATGCAGGATCGTCTTGGCCATTTTATCCCCGATCTCTCAGTTGAGAACGACGCAATCGGCGCCGCGGGCGCGGGCGGCGTGTATCCGCGCCCGAACTCGGCCGCGCACTTGCCGTTCCGCAAGCGCCAGCCAATGGGCGGCCTCGTCGGGATCGCGCGCGAAGACGAAGCCGGTCGGGCCCCAGGAGCTTTGGCCGATCCCGCGCGCGCCGGCCCGCTCCAGCACATCAGCGATCTCGCCGACGCGCGGGCTGGTGAAGCGGCCGCCGCCCTGCGCGGGCGCGAAATGATCGCCGAGCCGGCGCTGGATCGCGCTCAGGCCCTCGGCGAAGGCGGCGAAATCCGCCTCGGCCACGCCGGGCAGCACCTGCATCAGCGCGCGGCGGCAAATGTCGCCCGCCCCCTCCGCCGCAAAGGCCGGCAGCGCGGCGAAGGCGGCGGCCTCGGCCTCGCCATGCGCGCCGTCCCTCTCGGCGTCGATCAGCAGCAACACCCGCCAATCCGGGGGAAAGGTCAGACGGGACACAATCGGCGGCAGATCGGTCGCGGGGCCGCGCCCGGCGTCGAGCATGAAGCCGCCCTCGGCAAATAGAGCGACGCCAAGCCCCGAGCGGGCGCCGCGCAGCAAGGCCGCCGCATCGGCGTCGGCGTCAGGCGCGAGCCCGTTCAGCCGTCGAAACGCCAGCGCTAGCGCCAGCGCCAGTTGCGTGCCGGAGCCAAGGCCCGCGTGGGCGGGAATGGCGGAGGCGACATCGACCGCCACCTCCCCGGTCAAGTTGAAGCGCTCCCGCAGCATCCGCACGAGGCGTTCGACGCGCGCCGGCTCGGCGCCGGTCGCCGCGAAACGGTCCGCGCGTCGAATATCTATGCGGGTCTCGAACCCGTCGATGGCGAGGCCGAATGATCCGAAGCGGCGCCCGAGGTCGCCGGCGAGGTCGAGAAAGCCCAGATGCAGCCGCGCGCCCGTGCGAACGCGAACGCCCTCTATTTGGCTTTCTCCCGTCCTTGGCACGGGGATTGCTAGCTCTCGTTCGACTCTCACGCAGGCGATTATGCGGGAGCCGCGCTTCGGCGCCAACAAGCGAACCCGGGAAAAACACCCGGCGATTATGTGTGCGGGGGGAAAGTCCGGAGCGGGTTGTCGGCGTATAATATTCAAATCGCTCTGGAGATCAGCCGATGCTCGTGCTCATCATGACGGTCTGCGCCATGTCCGCGCCCAACAAGTGCGACGAAGCGCGTTTGCAATTCACCGCCGACGAAACGATCATGCAATGCATGATGCAGGCGCCGCCCTATCTGGCGCAGTGGGCCGACCAGCACCCGGATGCGCGCATAATGCGTTGGCGTTGCGCCTATCCCGATCGGGAGCAGCAGGGCATCTGAGCGCGGGCGGTGGACGCTGGCGGTCTCCGCCGCTAGAGTCGGGCGATGCGCAAGATCATTGCCGCCGCCCTGCTCGCTCTCGCCTCGACGGCTTCGGCTCAGGACATGATGCGTGGGCTGGACATGTCCTCGCCCGATATGACAATGGCGGAAATGTCGCGCGCCGATGTCGAGGCCGCGATCCGCGCCGCCGGGGGCAAGCCGCTCGATCTGACCGGCAAGCGCTTGTCCGGCCTCGACCTGTCCGGCCTCGACCTGCACGGCGCGATTTTTCGCGCGGCCCGTCTCAACCACGCCAAGCTGATGCGCGCCAATCTCGCCGGCGCGGTGCTGGATCAAGCCTGGGCGCTGGAGGCGGATTTTTCCGGAGCTAGCCTCGTTGGCGCCAGCCTGTTTCAGTCGCAATTGCAGAAGGCGCGGTTCGACGGCGCCGATTTTTCGCGCGCCCGCATCGCGGCCGACTTCGGCGGCGCACGCCTCAACGGCGCGATCCTGCGCGGCGCCGACGGCGCGGCGGACGAGAAGAATCAGTCGATGGGGCTGATGCACGCCTCGTTCAAGTCCGCCGATCTCACCGGCGCCGATTTCACGGGCGCCGATCTCTCGCGCGCGGACCTCAGTTTCGCCAAATGCGCCGGCGCCGATTTCGCCGGCGCCAAACTGCGCGACGCGGACGCCAGCGGCGCGGACCTGCGCGGCGCGAAACTGGCCGGCGTGACGGCGCCGGGCCTCGATCTCGATTCGGCGCGGCTCGACGCGAGCGTGACCATCGACGGCGCCGCGAACGCCGACCGGGCGATCAGGGACTGAGCGCCGGCGCGGCGGTTCACCGCGTCGCGATGATGTTGCCATAGCCGAGCGAGGCCAACTGGTCGTCGCTCAATTCGCCGTCGCGCAACGCCTCTGGCGCGAAACTCGGCGCGAGCCGAAAGGCGCGCAATCCGCATTCGCGCAATTGGGAGCGCATCGCCTCCACGGAATAGCCGGCGCGGATCATTTGGCCCGGCGACCATTCCATGACAATCGCCACATCGGGCGAGCGCGCGAGAACGCCCCGCGCGCCCGCGAAAACCGCGTGTTCATGACCTTCGACATCGACTTTCATCACATCGAGGCGAAGGTCGGGCGGGACGATATCGTCGAGCGGCCGGACATCGACTTCGACCGAAGGAAAATGAGTCCAGTCGAGATTGTCGGCGTCGCCGAGATAGCCGTTGGCGGAATGATTGTCGGGAACGTACAGTTTCAGCCGACCGCTCTTGTCGCCAACCGCGCATTCCAGGACGTCGATCGGGCACATCGACCAGTTGATCTCGACATTTCGCCGCAACAGCTTTGCGCAGGCCGGGTTCGGCTCGATCGAGATCACGCGCCCGCCGCCCCCGGCGCCGATCCGGGCGCCGAGCAGGCAGGTGAAATAGCCGAAATTGGCCCCGACGTCGGCGAAATTCAGATCGGGGCGAACCGCCGACAACAGCAGCGCGCTGATGTCGGCCTCCCACTGCCGATGAATGATGAGCTCCGGCCCCATCACGCAATCGAGCGGATCGATCAGATATCGATTGCCGTGCACGGTATGCACGAGCATGGCCCCGTCGGGCATCGGGCACCCGAACGGGGGCGGCCGCGAAAGGCCGGCGACCGTCGCCGCGCGAAGCTCGGACGTCTGCGCCGACAAACGCTGCTCGACGCCTTCGAGCTTGGCGCCGAGATCGGCCAGCAGGATCGTCAACTTGTCGATCTCGGCCTGCGTCCGCCAGGGCGACAGCCATTTTCGCACCGTGCCGGATTGCATCAGCGGCGACCAGATCGCCAAGGCGTCCTCCCTCGTTTGACATCTGCGCCGCGAGCGCCGATTCTGGCCGCCGACAAATGCGGGTCGGAACGTCGGCCAGCGGGCGCGGGCTGTCAATCTCGGTCGGCCCACGCCGGCGCCCGAACGGCGATCTCGCGAACCGAAACGCGGCGCGGGCTGCCGGCCCCCCGAATCGGCCGCCATTCAGAAGGATTTTCCATGCTGATGCACGGTCTCGTCCTCGCCGGCGCCGAGCGCCATCCCCACCGCTTCGCTTTTCGCTGGGTCGATCACGACGCCGCGCTCACCTATGCCCAGGCCGCCGAGGCGATGGAGAAGGCGGCGGGCGCGCTCGCCGCGCTGGGTGTGCAGAAGGGCGACCGGGTGACTATCTTCGCCCATAACGGCCTCGACTATCTCACCACCATGCTGGGCGCCTGGCGGATCGGCGCCATCGCCGCGCTGGTCAATGTGCGCTTCGCCGACGCGCTTGCCGAATATCTCGCCGATCATACGCCGCGCGTCGTGGTCTATACCCACGACCAGGGCGAGACGGTGCGGCGCGCCGCCGGGGTCGAGCAGCTTGTCTGCATGGACGGGCCGCAACCCGGCGCCCATTCGTTGCCCGAGTTGATGGCGGCCGCCCTGCCCGCTCCCGCCGACCCGCACGACGAGAATGCGATTGCGCATCTTTCCTACACCTCGGGCACGACCGGCAAGCCGAAGGGCGCCTGCCTCGCGCATGAGCCGACGATCCGCGCCGCGCGCTGCATCGGCGAGCGGCTGCGGATACGGGCCGACGACGTTTCGTTCGGCCCGACGGCGCTGTCGAGTTCCTACCAGCTCGTCGCCAATCTGCTGCCGCAACTCGCCGCCGGCGCGAGCATCAACGTGATGGGGCGCTGGTCGCAAAGCGCCGGCTTCGAGGCGATCGACGCCTGCGGCGCGACAATGCTGGTCGCCAATCCGCCGATGCTGGCGGAACTGTTGGCGGAGTCGCGCGAGAAGGGTCGTCCGCCGGGGCGGCTGCGCCTGGCGCTGTCGGGGGGCGGACCTGTCCCGCCGACGCTGAAGAAGGCGTTTCGAAACGAGCTGAAATTGCCGCTGGTGGAGAGCTACGGACAGAGCGAACTGGGCGGCTTCGTCGCGCTGGGTTATCCCGAAGCGGAGCCCGACGATTCCAAGCTGACGCGGATCGGGCCGCCGCCGCCAGACAAGGAGGTCATCGTGCTCGACCTCGAAGACCGGCCGCTGCCGATGGGCGAGACCGGGCAATTGTGCCTGCGCGGCGGCTTCATGGCGGGCTACTGGAACCGGCCGGACGCCACGGCGCAGGCGACGCGCGGCGCAATTCTGCGCACCGGCGACGTCGGCTTCCTCGACGCCGACGGCTGCGTGACGCTGCGAGGGCGGCGAGCCGAGTTGATCCAGGTCGGCGGCGTCACCTGGTTTCCGCGCGAAGTCGAGGAGGCGCTGCAACGCATTGCCGGTGTGAAGTTGGCGGCGGTGATCGGCCTGCCCGACGCGGTGCTCGGCGCGAGGCCCGCGGCC
>JANYIH010000078.1 GCA_025358745.1 Hyphomicrobiales bacterium
GCCATTTCGCCGGCACGCCTTGCGGTATGCCGTCGGGCGTCTTGCCGTCGATCAGGATCACGTCGCGGGGTTGGCCGAAATAGCCGCGCGGGCGGTTCATCGTCACGATCGCCGCCCCCTCGCCCTTCGCCTCGCTGGCGATGGCCGGCCGCAGGTTCAGAAGGGCGAACGAGCGCGGGAAGGCTGAGCGGTAGATGTGCGTGACGAGAGCGCCCGGCGCCTCCACCACGAATTCCAGCGCGGTCGTCGAATCGGTGTCGAGCGGCCCCCAGACGCCGTCGACGCCGGTGATCTTGCTGAGGAGCGCCGCGCCCTTGCGCGCGCCCGTGTCGGCGTCGACCGCGTAAATCTCGACTTTGGCGCCGGCGACCGGCTTGTTGGTCGGCGTGTCGCCGTTGACGCCCGTCACCGCGCAGTTCAGCGTCACTTTCGGCTCGGGATGAATCGCGATCCATTCCGGCGCCTTGCCGACGATGAACTTGTAGATCTCGGCGAAGGCGCGCGGGCTGAACCCGGTCTCGCGATGATCGACGCGGCCCAGCACCAGATTGGTCGCGCCCTTCAGCGCCGGCCCGTCCGAAGTCACCCCGGTCGGTGTGCCGGGCCGGCCGATATAGGCGCCGTCGGGCTGGGCGTAGAGATCGTAGCCGTCGCTGCGAAGGGTGAGGAACTTGACGCCCGGCGTCGTTTCGTCGCCGGTGTTGAGATCGGTCAGGAACGACCCCTGGCTGTTGTATTCGCTGCCCATCGCCGCGGGCGCGGTGAATACGCCGTGATTGACGCCGCCGCACAGAACGGCGTGGCTCGCCTTGTCGGCGCCGCCGTGGCGCAGATAATTGCGGGTGGAGTTGCAGCCGCGCGAATTGGCGACCAGCGCGACTTTCGTCGCGCCCGTCTTGGCCAGCGCCATGTCGACGAAGGCTGTCAGCTCCTTCAGCTCCTCGTCGGTCGAGGAGCGGTCGGCCTGCTCGACATTGTTGTCGGAACGCGCCTGCGGATTGGTGAAGCTGATCGCGAACAGTTTTTCGCGGGGGTAGCCGTTGCTCTCGAAACGCCAGAACGCGCTCTGCCAGATCGCGGCCTGATCGCTGTCGCCGTGCACGAACACAATCGGCGGCAAATCTTCCGCCGCGACGCCTCCCGCCCAGGCCGAAGCGGCGAGCGCCGCCGCGCCGCCCAAAAATTCTCGCCTGCTGACCATACGCTTCCTCCTCGGGCCTTGTCGACGGCCGCTGCGTCCAAGCTAGACCGGCCGGGCGGCGCGCGTCTACCGCCCGCGAAAACGAAATGAAACTTGCGCTGGGCCCAAGCTTGCGCCAATCCCGCGCCCAATCCCGCCGCGAGAAAAACCCATGCCGAGCCCGTTCGACGACATCCGCGCCCTGCTCGCCAACATGCCCGGCGTCGATGACAACGCGCTGACGGGCGCGCGCGAGCGCGAGGCGCAACTGACCAAGCCCGCCGGCTCGCTCGGCCGGCTGGAGGAGATCGCCGAGTTTCTGGCGGCCTGGCAGGGCGGGCGCCCCCATGTCGATAATCCCCTGGTCGCCGTGTTCGCCGGCAATCACGGCGTCGTGCGCCAAGGCGTGTCGCCGTTCCCGGCTTCCGTCACGCAGGCGATGGTCGCCAATTTTCAGGCCGGCGGCGCGGCGATCAACCAGATCTGCAAGACGTTCGACCTGTCGCTGAAAGTCTACGAACTCGCGCTGTCGCAGCCGACCGGCGACATTACGGCCGAGCCGGCGCTGGACGAGCGCGCCTGCGCGGCGACGATGGCGTTCGGCATGGAGGCGCTGGCCGGCGGGCCGGACCTGCTCGTCCTGGGCGAAATGGGCATCGGCAACACCACGGTCGCTGCCGCGATCTACTGCGCGCTGTTCGGCGGCGAGCCGGAGGAATGGGTCGGGCGCGGCACGGGGATCGACGATTCCGGGCTCAATCGCAAGGCCGACGCCGTGCGTGCTGCGCTGGAGACGCACAGAGGGAATTTGGAAGATCCGCTGGAAGTGTTGCGCCGGCTGGGCGGGCGCGAGATCGCGGCGATGGCGGGCGCGATCCTCGGCGCGAGGCATCAGCGCGTGCCGGTGCTGCTCGACGGTTTCGTGGTCTGCTCGGCGGCGGCGGTCCTCTACGCGCTCGACCCGTGCGCGCTCGACCATTGCCTGGCGGGCCATGTCTCGGCCGAGAACGCCCACGCCCGCGCCCTGCGCGAGATGAACAAGGCGCCGCTGCTGAGCCTGGGGATGCGTCTTGGCGAAGGGTCCGGGGCGGCCCTGGCGGTCGGCGTCGTCAAGGCCGCGGTCGCCTGTCACAACGGCATGGCCACTTTCGCGCAAGCCGGCGTTGCGGGAAAAGAAGCCTGACGCTCATGCAAACGTGTCCGGCAGACGCGCGCCCATCTTAGTCTGAGGCAAAGAAGGAGCGGAACGTGCGCCTTTTTCTTATTCTGGCGGCGAGCGCGCTGGCGCTGACCGGCGCGCGCGCAGACTATCATCGACGACTGGGGACTGGTGAAAGTCCCCCCGCCGCCCGAGTTGAAGGCCGTCACCGTCGATCCCAAGACCGACGCGCTGCTGGCGCTCGATTTCAACGGCGGCGAAGCGGCCAACAGCGGCCCTTGCAACAAGACGAGCAAGCCGCGCTGCCTCACCTCGCTGCCGAAGCTGCGGGCCGCGTTGGAAGCGGCCCGATCGCACGGCGTTTACGTCGTCTACAGCATCACCCCTACCGCGACCCCCGCCGACATCTGGCCGGAAGTGGCTCCCATCGCCGGCGAGCCGGTCGTCAAATCCGGCCCCGACAGGTTCATCGGCACGGACTTGCGCGCTTTATTGGAGGCCAAGGGCGTCAAGCGGGTCATTGTCGTCGGCACGGCCTCGGAGGGCGCTGTTCTCAATACGGCGGCGGATGCGGCGTTTCACGGCATGAATGTGGTTCTGCCCGTGGACGGCATGTCTTCGATCGAACGGTACGCGGAGCAATATGTCGCCTGGCATATGACGCACGCGCCCGGCGTTGCGCAGAAAACGGTGCTGACGAGCTTTGCGAAAATGCAGTTCTGAGCGCCCAAGATCGCGCGCAGAGGCCGCCCGGCTTGTATGCGCTGCACCCGGAGGCGGCTCCCTCAGGAGCCGCTACGACCTCCGCCCCCGCCATTATCGCACGGTTGCGGCGGAAACGACCTCAATTCTTGCTTTGCCCTCGTGACATTGATACATTTTGCCCTGTTCGCCGGTTTAGCTCAGTTGGTAGAGCAACTGATTTGTAATCAGTAGGTCGCGGGTTCGATTCCTGCAACCGGCACCAACGAAATCAGAGGTTTAGCGCCGATCTGAGACTTCGACACGCGAGCACCGCAAGTGGTGAGGTTTCACTTAGGTTTCACCGTCCGTGCAGAGGCCCAGGGTTGGATGAGCCCTAAGCCGCTTTCGCGGGAGTGGCCATTGTATTTGGCGACAGACGTGCGCGGGCGAAGACCGCAGCCGTCCGCCCGATGGCGCGAAGATGCCCTTGCGGTCCCCCTCTTCGCCACGTCGTTCCCCTTGCGCACGGGGCCTACCGTCGAAGGTTGCCCCAGGCCCGGCCTGGGTCGGCCCCCGCGCGTGCCAGCAACTGTAGCCAGGTGAAAAGCATTCTTTGCTCCCAGAGAGGGGGCAAGGGGGGGAAGAATTGCTGGTGGTGGTGTCCTTGAAGATTAGCGCGTGGCGATGCGGCGGAAGTCTTTGAGCCGGCAGAACATGCGCTCGATGGCGTTTCGGTCTCGATAGAGGAAGGGCGAGAAGCACGGCTTCTGCTTCCGATTGGCTTTCGGCGGGATGTTGGCGAGCGCGCCACGCTCGCGAATTTGCTTGCGCAGAGCATCGGAGTCGTAACCCTTGTCGCCGTTGACCACGCCGCAGTCCGGTAAGCGGTCAAGAAGCGACGCGGTGGCTGTGCAATCGGCAACGTTCCCGCCGGTGATCAGGAATGCGAGCGGGCGGCAGTGTTCGTCCGTCAGCGCGTGAATCTTGGTGGTTCGGCCGCCACGGGAACGGCCGATCGCCTGATTTTTCTCCCCCCTTTTCCGCCCGCCGCCGAGCGGTGGGCTTTTACGGCCGAGGAGTCGATCATCAATTGCAGCTTGGGGCCGCCAGAGAGCGCCAAG
>JANYIH010000148.1 GCA_025358745.1 Hyphomicrobiales bacterium
CCGCACGTGCGCGACCGGCCGCTTTCCATCGTGCGCGCGCCCGAGACGATCGCCGAGACCTTTTTCCAGCGCCATCCCTTGCGCGGCATGGAGGCTGGCATCCTCCCCGTCGACGTGGGCGGCGAGACCTACATGGCGCTCAACGGCGCGCTCGGATTGCAGACGGCGGCGCAGTTCGGCGCGATCGAACTGCACGGCTGGATGAGCCGGACCGATTCGCTCGACGCGCCCGACCGGCTGGTGTTCGATCTGGACCCGGACGAGGGGCTGGACTTCGGCGAGGTGAAGCGCGCGGCGGCTGACATCGCTCATGCGCTGGAGGAGATCGGCCTGAAATCCTGGCCGCTGCTGTCGGGCGGCAAGGGGGTGCACGTTGTCGCGCCCCTCGACGGCCGCGCGCCTTTCGCGCAGACGGAGGTCTTCGCCAAGGGTTTCGCGCAGGCGTTGGCGGCGCATCAACCCAAGCGCTTCGTCGCCACCATGAGCAAACAACGGCGCAAGGGCCGCATCTTCGTCGATTGGCTGCGCAACAAGAAATCGGCGACCGCGATCCTGCCGTGGTCGCTGCGCGCGCGGCCCAACGCGCCGGTCGCCGCGCCGGTGTCGTGGGACCAACTCGCTGAGACGCGCGCCGCGTCGGCCTTCGACATCAAATCCGCCGTAAAACTCAAGGACCCGTGGCGCGGCTTCTTCGCCGTCAAACAAAGCCTGCCGCGCGGGGCGTGATACGGTTTCCGGTTGATTGCCTCGGTATCGTCATTGCGAGCGAAGCAATCCAACTACCCGAGATCGTACGCCAATGGGAAGAGCTCGGCTCGACGGAAACGTAGATGGCCTCGCTTCGCGCGCAATGACGGGCAGACAGATGCGGACCCATCAACCGGAAACTGTATGACCTCAACAGCCCTTGGGCGGGATGAACACGTATTCGTAGGTCATCATCGCCTTGCGGCTCAGCGTGTGCGCGAACGGCAGCGTGAAGCGCCGGGCGGCGGATAGATCGAGGCCGGGGAACACGCCATGCGCTTCGCCGGCGTCGATGTGGTCGCGATAGACCAGAATGGCGCCGTCTTGCTCGCGCAAGGCGGGGTCGTAGCCGGGCAGCCCGTCCAGTTCGATCAGATGCGCGCCGGGGCGCGGCGGGCGCATCGAAACGCCCAGCCCATAGGCGCTCCAGAAATCGCCCATCACATAGGCCGGGCCGCAGGAATAGCGCGCCCGCCACTCCGCCTGCAATCGCGCCGCGGCCTCAACCAGCGGCTCCTGCTGGCGCGGATGGATCGCAAACACGCCGTAGATCAACCAACCGCCGATCAGCGCCAGACCGGCGAGCACGGCGGCGGCGCGGATCATCCAGCGTTGGGTCGAGGCGAACCGTTCCGGCGCGAAATGGACCCAACTCGCGCCCGCCAGCCAGATCAAGAACAGGAACGGCGCATCGTAGCGCGAGGGATATTTGAAGCCGAGCGCTAGGATCAAGACCAGCAGCATCGCCAGCCCCGCCGCGGCGGTCGCCCGCACGAACCTTGCGGGCGCCGCCGGCGCCGGCGCGCGCGCCAAATCCCCACGCCGCAACCCCCAGCCGAGCGAGATCCACGCCGGCGCGAGATAGACGACGAAGCCGAGCGCGAATTCGCGCAGATTGGTCAATCGCCAGCCAAGGCTCCCGTTCAGCAGCAGCGTCCCTGTGGCGTGACCGACCGCCCCGGAGGAGCGCGCGGCGATCAGATGCGGCGCGATCAGCGCGAGCCCGGCGAGCACGGCGAAATAGAGCCGCGCGTCGCGCCAGACGCGGCGATATTCCGGCGTCGTCAGGCTTGCAAGCCCGAGCGAGACGACCAGCAGCGCCACGGTGTATTTGGCGTAGAACGCCAGCGCGAAGGCCAGCGTCAGCGCCGCCCAATGCGCGATGGCGCGGGTCTCGAACGCGCGGGCGCAATGATAGATCATCGCCGCCCAGAACGGGAATTGCAGGATGTCGGCGTTCAGCGCGAAGGCGACCGGCGCGCCGACGAAATAGACGCTGCCCGCCAGCAGCGCGCTCAGGAGAGCCGCCGCCTCTCGCCCGCTCCACAGCCGCAGCGTCAGATAGACATAGACCAGCCCGACCGCGTTGAGCGCCTGCGTCAGCGCGACGCACCAGAACGTTGTGGGCGACGCGAATCGCATCACGAGAAAGCCCATCCACTGCATCAGCGGCGGCTGCTTGGGCGTCGAAAGGCCAGGATTGAGGCCCCAGGACAGCAATTCGCGCGTATCGCTGCTGGGCGCCGGCAGAACCAGCGCAAGCCCCAGCGCGACGCAAAGAAACAGCGCCGCTGCGACGACGCTCGGACTCAAACTTCGCAAGGGACGCGCTCCGGCTTCTCGGGCGGTCATTAGAGCGCTTGCGACGCCGGCTCAAACCTTTGTCTGTGGACGACGCGCTGCGCTATGGCGCGGGAGCGAGGCGGCGGCTATGAGCGCAGGTATCCAAGGGAACTCATCTTGACCGCGGCCATCGGCAAATCCTGCGGCGCTTGCACCATGTGCTGCTCCGCGCTCGAAATCGACTCGCTCCAGAAGCCGGCCGGGCCGAGCTGCCGCCATTGCGTCGGCGCCGGCTGCGGCATCTACGCCAAGCGTCCGCAGGTTTGCCGCGACTTCGAATGCGAATGGCTGACCAGCCGCACGCTGCCGCAGAATTTCCGGCCCGACCGGATCGGCGCGATCCTGATGGAGGATGCCGAGGTCGACGAATATCGCGCGGTCTGCGCGCCCGCGCGCCCGCTGGCCTGGCGCCACCCGCGCGTGTTCGCCCATCTGGTCGCGGTCGCCAAGACGGGCCGCACCGTCGTCGCCAAGGCGGGATTGCAGGCGTGGCGGATTTTTCCCTCCGGCGAATGGGGACCGACGGTCTGACCGGCGCCCAAATTTCCGGCGCCGTCTCCCGACGCGCGGGAGGGCGTGGCGCGACCTCACCGGCGATGCTAAGGAAACCGCTTAATGTCCGCATGGCGGCGAACGCGCCCCGTCGAACCGCTTTGTCGAGGAGTCTCCGCGCCCATGAAAAAGATCGAGGCGATCATCAAGCCGTTCAAACTCGACGAGGTGAAGGAGGCGTTGCAGGAAGCGGGCGTGCAAGGCATTACCGTACTGGAAGCCAAGGGCTTCGGACGCCAGAAGGGCCACACCGAACTCTATCGCGGCGCCGAATATGTCGTGGACTTTCTGCCCAAGGTGAAGATCGAAGTGGTGATATCAGACGAGAATCTCGCCCGCGCCGTCGAGGCGATCCGCAAGGCCGCACAGACCGGCCGCATCGGCGACGGCAAGATTTTCGTCTCGACAATTGACGAAGCGATCCGTATCCGCACCGGCGAAACCGGCCCGGACGCGGTATAGGCTGGAAGAAAACACCAATCGGGAGCTGAGGAGCCCTTTATGAAGACGCCCCAAGACGTATTGAAGCATATCAAAGACAACGACATCAAATATGTCGATCTCAGGTTCACCGACCCGCGCGGCAAGTGGCAGCATGTCACTTTCGACCAGACGCTGATCGACGAAGAGGCTTTCGCGGACGGGTTGATGTTCGACGGCTCCTCGATCGCCGGCTGGAAGGCGATCAACGAATCCGACATGACGCTGATGCCGGACGCCACCACCGCCTGCATGGACCCGTTTTTCGCGGCCTCCACGCTGGTCGTCACCTGCGACATTCTCGATCCCGCCAGCGGCCAGCCCTATAACCGCGACCCGCGCGGCATCGCCAAAAAGGCCGAAGCCTATCTGAAATCGACCGGCGTCGGCGACACCTGTTTCGTTGGCCCCGAGGCCGAGTTCTTCGTGTTCGACGACGTGCGCTTCACGGCCGAGCCCTACAATACGGGCTTCGCGCTTGATCACAGCGAGCTGCCGCAAAACTCGGGGCGGGAATACGAGGGCGGCAACCTTGGCCATCGGGTTCGCACCAAGGGCGGCTATTTCCCGGTGCCGCCGATCGATTCGGGCCAGGACATGCGCGGCGAAATGCTGAAGGCGATGGCCGACATGGGCGCCGTGGTCGAGAAGCACCACCACGAGGTCGCCTCCGCCCAGCACGAACTCGGCCTCAAGTTCGGCCCGTTGACGCAGATGGCCGACCATATGCAGGTCTACAAATACTGCATCCACATGGTGGCGCAGAGCTACGGCAAGACCGCAACCTTCATGCCCAAGCCCATCTTCGGCGACAACGGCTCTGGAATGCATGTCCACCAGTCGATCTGGAAGGGCGGCAAGCCGATCATGGCTGGCAACAAATACGCCGACCTCAGCCAGGAATGCCTGTGGTACATCGGCGGCATCATCCGCCACGCCAAGGCGCTGAACGGCTTCACCAACCCCTCCACCAACAGCTACAAGCGACTGGTGCCGGGCTACGAGGCCCCCGTCCTGCTCGCCTACAGCGCGCGCAACCGCTCGGCCTCGTGCCGCATTCCGTGGACCTCCAACCCGAAGGCCAAGCGCGTCGAGGTGCGCTTCCCCGATCCGGCCGCCAATCCCTATCTCGCTTTCGCGGCGATGCTGATGGCGGGCCTCGACGGCATCAAGAACAAGATCGATCCGGGCCCGGCGATGGACAAGGACCTCTACGATCTGCCGCCGAAGGAATTGAAGAAGATCCCGACCGTGTGCGGTTCGTTGCGCGAGGCGCTCGCCAATCTCGACAAGGACCGCGCCTTCCTGAAGGCGGGCGAAGTGTTCAACGACGACTTCATCGACAGCTACATCGATCTGAAGATGGTCGACGTGATGCGTTTCGAGATGACGCCGCACCCGGTCGAGTTCGACATGTATTATTCCTGCTGAGGCGGGAAGCCGGGGCGGCCGGGAGGCCGCCCCTGTTTGGACGAGAGGGGAAGCCTCGCCGCTGATGTCGAGCAGCGCTGGAAGGCCGCGCATCCCGAATAATGGTTGCCCCTCCATCGCCGGGCTACGCCCCGGGAAAGCGAACTTTGGTTTCCCGCGCGATTTGCTATAGTCTGCCGCGCAAGGAGAGGCCAGATGACCGAGCTTTTGCAACAGGCTGTTGCTACGGTTTCCACGCTACCGGAGGCTCGGCAGGACGAACTTGCGCGCGTCTTGCTGCAACTCGCGGGGCTGGAGCAGCCGCCTTACTTGCTTTCTCCGGAGGAGGAAGCCGACATTGACGCGTCGCTTGCCGAAGTCGAAAAAGGCGAGTTGGCCCCCGACGAGGAAGTCGAAGCGGTTTGGGCCCGCTTCCGGCGGTGAGGCTGCGTTACACGCGACGGGCGCTGCGGCAGCTTCTAGTCATTCTCGACAACATCGAGCGACGCTCGCCGCAGGGCGCTGCCAGCATCGCGCGTCGGATGGAGGACGCCATTGCGATTTTGAAGGTCCAACCGAACATCGGCGTCGCGACGCAACGACCCGGTTTTCGCCGCTTCGTACTCGGCCCCTATCCCTATGTTGTGCTTTATCAGCCGGTGGGCGCGGAGATCGTCATCCACAGCGTCCGGCACGCCTCCCGAAAACGGCGCGGCTGGTGAAAACCAGATCAAGGACGCGCCCATCTGTTGCAGATCAAGGAAGCGGCGTAACTGTCGTCCGAAGATGGCGAGAGACCGTCGCCATGACAGCGCAATTGACCGGAGTCGGCTGTGTCCAAGATCCTGAGATTTATTATGCTGACGCTGATCGGCGCGGCGCACGCGGCCGGCCCGGCCTTGGCCGCCCCCGCCGACGCCGGACATGGCGAGGTTCTCGCGCGTCATTGGTGCGCCGCCTGCCACATCGTAGCTGACGATCAATCGCAGGGGACCGACAATGTCCCGACCTTCGCCGCTATCGCCGCCCGGCCCGGTTTCGACCCCGCCGCGATCGCCCGTTTCTTGCGCGATCCGCATCCGAAAATGCCGGACATGCAGCTTTCCACGATCGAGTCCGTAAATCTGGCCGCCTATATCGCGACGTTGAAAAAATAGTCTCAGGCGACCGCCTGCTTCTGTTCGCTTTCAAACAGGCGTCGAACCTCGCTGGCCGGCATCGGCTTGCCGAACAGCCAACCCTGTCCCTCGGCGGCGACCCCCAGCGCGCGGGCGCGTTCGAGTTGCGCGGTGGTTTCGACGCCCTCAAACGTCACGCGCATGCCGAGCTGCGAAGTGAGCCGGGCGAGATTGGCGACCAGCACGTCGGCCTTTCGGCTTTTGCCGAGTTGCTGGGTGAAGCTCTTGTCGATCTTCACTTTGTCGAGCGGCAACCGCATCAGATGGCTGAGACTTGAATAGCCGGTGCCGAAATCGTCGAGCGCGATGCGCACGCCCTGCGCGCGCAGGGTTTCCAACGTCCGGTACACCGCGTCCCCGGCAGCCAGCGCAGCGGTCTCGGTGATTTCCAGTTCCAGGCGCCTGGGGTCCAGACCGGAGCCGGCCAACGCCCGGCGCACGCTTTCGACGACGGTGTCCATCTGCCGCGTCGACACATTGACGCCGACGCGCACCTGTTGGGGCCAGCCCGCGGCGTCCTCGCAGGCGCGTTGCAGCGCCCAGGCGCCGAAGGAATTCATCAGATTGAGGTCCTCCAGCACCGGCACGAACAGCGCCGGCGAGACGGCGCCGCGCGTGGGATGGGTCCAGCGCGCCAGCGCTTCGAAGCTCACCAATTCGCCCGAATCCATATCGACGATCGGCTGGTAGTGCAGTTCGAAGCTGCGCGACGCGAGGGCGGCCTGCAAATCGAGTTCGAGCAGCCTGCGCCCCTGCGCCTCCTCGCTCATCGACTCCTGGTAAAGCCGGCACGCGCCACGGCACGCGCGCTTGGCCGAATAGAGCGCCATGTCGGCCTGCTGCAACAGCGTCTCCATGCTGATCGCGCCGCCGACGCAGATCGCGGCCCCGACGCTCGCCCCCACCACCACCTCGGCGCCGTCGATCCAGAACGGACGCGACAATTCGCGGATCACGCTGTCGGCGAACCGGCAGGTCTCCGCGTCGTCGCCGCCCGAGCGCAGAATTACGAATTCATCGCCGCCCCAGCGCGACACATAGGCTTCATGAGCCACCTCGCGCAGGCGGCGCGCCGATTCCACCAGCACCCGGTCGCCGAACTTGTGGCCAAGCGTATCGTTGATCTGCTTGAACCCGTCGAGATCGAGGAACAGCGTTTCGGTGCGCAGGTCGGTTCCGCTCGCCTGCGCGAGCGCCTCGGCGAGCCGCGCCTCGAACGAGCGGCGATTGGGCAGTCCCGTCATCGGATCGAACCGCGCGGCGACGTCGAGCGCCTCGCGCGCGCGCCGCTGGTCGGTCACGTCCTGCGCCACCAGCACCCAGCCGCCTGCGTCATGGCGTTTCAGGGTCAGGTCGTGCACGCGGCCGTTTTGGCCCGGCAGTTCGAGCCGCGCCAGGCTGTCGGGCGTGAGCGTGTGTCCGAAACTCTCCAGCAGCTTCTCGGCGTGACCGGCGTCGATCGTGCCGCGTCGGCGCGCCAGGCGGACGATCGCGCTGAAGCGCGCGCCCTGCAACGGCCGCGCGCCAGGCAAGCCGAAGCTGTCCGCAAGCTCGGCGTTGGAGACGACGATCCGCATGTCGCTGTCGATCATGCACATGCCATGCGACATGTTGTCGATCGCGAAACGGAAACGGGTCGCGATGGTGTCGGAGCGGCGGCGGTAGCTCATTTCCGACAGCAGGATTTTCCGCAACCGTCCGGCCGAGTTGAAGATGTGCCAGGCCAGTATGAGCTGCGTGACCGCCGCGACATAAAAAAAGCCGCCGCGAAACGCAAAAGCCGCCGTGACCGGGGCGATGATCGCCGCGGTGTGCAGCTTGACGACCTTCTCCACCGCAAAGGAACGCAGGGCGATGCCCATGCTGTTGATGATCGAGACGATCAGCGTCATGGTCAGCACGAACGGATCGTTCGTGTAGCCGAAGGCCCAGAACGTCAAAACGCCGCTGCAAAACAAGTAGGCCAGAGCGGAGGAGGTGAAAGCGACATCGTACCAATTGCGCCGTCGCCAGCGGCGCTGTCTTGCGATGGCTATCCGAAGAGTTGCGCTAAACGCTGCGGCGCACGCCAATATCAGCGGCGTCGTCGCGCCGGTTATGCGCCAGCACAGGATCGCCACCGCGGCCGTGATCGCCGCGCCCGCGACCAGCGAGCCCGCGTCGGCGTAAAGCGCGTCCGTGAGGAGCTTCTGCGCTTCTCGTGGAAAAGTCTCTTCTTCCAGCCGAAGTTTCTTGCTTCTTGGCATTTTTGGCGGGTCTTTCGATCCTGTGCGGGCGAGCCTAGAGTGAAAAAATTAACGTGGGGTTTGATCGGAATACCGCTTTTGTCGTTGCATGAGTTTCTATGGCGCGTGACGTTTTCGTAATCTGTTCATGAGAAGATCCAATTCAATTTAATAATGGAAGTTCCCATTGCCTCGCCAGAACTTTACTCGCGCCGCGCCGCGCCAGATCGAGCCGCCGGTGCTGGCCTCGCTCGCCAGACGCGACTTCGCGCACGCCCAGGCGCGGGCGCCCGGTTTTGCGCTGTGGCGCGACTTTGACGAATTCCTGCAGGAGCGCGACGCGCTGTTCCTCGGCTACGGCGTCTCCGGCGTCACTGCGCGCGTGCAACGCGTGCCGTTTGACGCTTTCGAGCGCTGGGCGAGGTTGACGGGCGCGCCGGTCGATCTCAACGGGCTCGACGAATTCGCCGCCCATTGGCGTTGGCGGTGCGGCCACCCCCTGGCGCCGGTCACCGGACGGTTCGGCGCGCCGGGCGACCCCGAGCGTAACGCCGTCGCTGCGGCGGGACTTCAGTTGATCTGTATTCGTCCCGAGATCTACGTGCGATGGCGCGACGAATATGTGCGCTCGGGACTATTCGCCCCGCCGGACATCGATGTCTACGCCGCGCATGTGGTGGATTGCTCGATCGTCTCCGCGCGCCGGCCGGCCCGTCGGCCCGCGCTCAATTCAGCCAGCAAATCGTAACCGTTCGAGGATAGGCCAAACAATGCGCGCCGTTCTTCCGGCGTCGAACGAACGAACGGATAGCGCGCGCGCGTCGCGTCCATTTGCGCTTTGCAATCGTAGGCCATCAGCGCATGCGGGCGCGTCAGCGGCGGAAAGGGCCGCGGGGTTGACCAACGCATCGCGCCATACATGCGCTTGAACGCAAGTTGATACTCGGCGCGGCAGGTCGCCGTGATGAAGTCGGCGTCGAAATAGTCTTCGGCGAGAAACGCGCTGCGCATCGTGACATAGGGCAGGAACGGATAGGCGCGCGTGAATTCGAGCCGGCTCACCTGTCGCGTCGCGTCGATGATGAGATCGCCGACCGACAACTTCGGTTGAAGGATGTCGGGGAAGCTGCGCGTGACCGGCATCACATGGTCAAGGCGCGATGCGACGTGCAGGCGAATGGAACTAGCCAACGCGCTGTCGATGTAGACGCCGATCAACCAGGCGTTGGGGCAATCGTCATCGGGATCGGTGAACATGCCGCTCGCGTTCGGCTCGATAAATCCTTCACGCGAATATCCCTCATAGCGCATAAGGAAGATCGCCTGTTTTTCTTCCGCTGTGTCTGCGCGGCGATATTCCACGCGCCGCAACAGATCAGTAACGCGCCCCGCGAACGTCGACGCTTCGCCCTTGTCCTGCACGTAGATACGCCCCCCGGCATTCTCGAATTACATTGCGTTAGTAAGCATTTTAGAGATTCGTATGCTAGAGGCGTTTAGAGATTTTTAAGCGTATTCTCACTTTCAAGGTTAAGTTCGTCGCTCGATTTCACACTGACAATAAGCCCTTCATCGGAGCCACGTCGAGCGTGCCGGGAAACACCGCTTCCGCGAGAAACTCAGCCGACAAGCCAAGGTGGTCCGCCAGCACGCCTTTCAGCACGGCGCGCAGATCGATTGTCGGCTTCAGATCGCGCCTCTCGTGGAGGTCGGCGGCCCTGAGCCCCGGCCAGTCCGCCAACACGCGGCCCCCCGCCACCGCCCCGCCGGCCAGAAACGCCGCCGAGGCCGTGCCGTGATCGCAGCCCGCTGAGCCGTTGACATGCGCCGTGCGGCCGAACTCGGTGGCGACCACGATCACTGTCTGATCCCACGCCGCGCCCAATGTGCGCTCGAATTCGGCCAGCGCGTCGTCGAGCCCGCCCAGCAAGGTCGCCAGCCGCCCGGTTGCGCCGCCCTCGGCGACATGGGTGTCCCAGCCCTCGAAGGCGAGCGCTGTTATGCGCGGCCCCGCTTGCCCCGCCATCAGCCGCGCCGCCCCGCGCGCGGCTGTGCGCATTTGCTCCACCACGTCGCCGCCCGCCTTCAGCCCGTCCATGTCGCCTTTGCGAACCTCGCGATCGGCCTCCAATCCCTCTCGCAAGGCTTGGGCCAATCCGGGGTCGCCATGATCGTAAAGCTGGGCCAGCCGGGACAGGAGATCGTCGCCGGGCGGCGGCAGATCGGCCGGCGCCCAGCCCAGCACCGGCGCGCGCCCGCGCAGAACCAGCGGCGCGATATAGCCGACCGCCAGCGCCGGCGCCTGTGCGCGCTGCGCCGCCGGCAGGCGTTCGACAGCCCGGTTGAGCCAGCCGCTCTGGGTCAGGCCGGGCTGCGGCATTCCGCTCTCCAGCACATCCTGCCCGTCGAAATGCGAGCGTTCGCGATAGTTGGTGGCGCATGCGTGAACGATCAGCGCTTTCTTCTGCGCGTAGAGCCGGCCAAAGGTCTTCATCGCGCGATTGAGCCCGAAGAAACCGTCGAGTGGCAGCGCCGCATGGGCGCCGTCGCGCGACAGCGCCAGTTCGCGATGCAGGTCGACATAATCGGGATCGCCGAGCGGACCGACGGCGGACAAGCCGTCCATCGCCCCGCGCAGGATGATGACGATCAACCGGGGATCGCGCGCCGAGGCGCTCGCCCATCGCGGCAGATTGGCGGCGGCGAACACCGCGCCGCCCACGCCCAGCAAGCCGCGACGCGTGAAGGGCGCCATGCTCATCTCCTTTGGAATTCGGGCGAAAGGATCATCAGCGCATAGGCCTGCGGCCGGGTTTCGGCGCGCAACACCGTCTCGCGCGTCATCTCAGCCGCATCGGGAAGCACGCGGTCGATCAGTTCGCGCGGGGCCGGCGCGTCTTTGGCGATGCGGCCGAGCCCGGCCGCGATCTGGACCCGCGTCTTGATTCCCTCGGGCGAGGCCCAGGCGTCGGCGGAGTCGGGAAAGCCGTTCGGCCCGCCGGGGCTCCACAACGGCATCCCCAACAGCGTCATCGAAGAGAGGATGCGGTTGGGTTGCGAGGGATCGAGCCCGAGCGCTCGCCATGCGGCGATCATCATCTGCCAGGGATCGCGCATTTTCGTCGCCGGCGCGCTCCAGGCTTCCTCGTCGGCAATCAACGCGCGGGCCAGCGCGCCCAGGTCGCCTTGCGTGTTGACGAACACGTCCGTCAATCTCGCAACCAGCCCGGCGGGGGGAGCATCGGCGACGAAGGCGCGGGCGAATTTGGTCGCGATATGGCGCGCCGTGGCGGGCGCGCGCGCGAGATCGGTCAGCGCCGCCTCGCCTTGCGCCAGACCCTCCTGCGGATAGGGGCGGCCGAGCAGCGTGCGCGCCCCGCCCTCATGGGCGTTCGCGTCGAAGGCGAAATCGCCGGGCGCGCCGAGCTTGCCGTCGCGCCCGACCACCGTCCAGCCGGTCAACGCCCGCGCCAGCTCCGTTACGTCGCCTTGCGCATAGCCGCCATCGACGCCGAGTGTGTGCAACTCCAAAATCTCGCGGCCGAAGTTTTCGTTCAGGCCCTTTGCGGCGCGCTGGCCCTGGCGCGAACTCGGTCCGATCGATTGAACGTTGTCGAGATAAGCGAGCATCGCGGGATGGCGCTCCGCCGCTTGCAGCATGTCCGCGAAACGCCTCAGCACATGCGGACGGATCGCCTCGCGCTCGTAGGCTCCGGCGACCGCGCGCACGGACAGACCCTTGGCGGCGGAGACGCAGAAATGATTCGACCAGAACGCGACCAGCCGCTCGACGAAGCCGATCTCGACCGCGCAGGCCGAAGCGATTCGCGCGCTCGCCTCTTCATGAAAGATCGCCGCGATGGGCGACGGTTTGGCCTCCATCTTCGGGTTCGGCTCCCCCTTCTGCGCCTGCGATCCTTCGGCGGAGAGTTCGAGAAACGTCGCCATGGCCTCGGCGCCCGATTTCAATCCGGGGCCGGCGATCGCGCCCGCGCCGGGCGCTTCGAGTTCGGCCTCCAGCGCCTCGCGCGGATCGCCCGCACGGGGCCCCGCCTTGCCGAGCGCGCCGAGGCCGAAGCGGGCGAAAGCCGTCGACCATTTCGCGGTCGGGACGCTCATTCGGGCTCCTTCGCCAAAGTCGTCAAATCCTTTGAGACGCCCATCGTCTGACCCCGACGTGAACGCATTGCGGCAATTCCGGCCGCCGGCGCCGGCGCCGTTTTCCCAAGCAAATCACGTTTGAGGCCTGTCGGTCCGAGCAGAACCCCTATATATCGAGGGCAAGGCGCGGCAACGAACGGCCCAGCGAAGGAGGCCCATGAGTCAGCAGAGGCGGATCCTGGTCGTCGACGACGATAGTGATCTCAGGATGGCGCTCGGCGAACAATTGAGTTTGCACCCCGAGTTCACCGTAGTCGAGGCCGGCGATGTCGCCGGCGCGCGCAAGGCCGTGGCGGATCACTCGCCCGACCTGGTCATCATGGACATCGGCCTGCCCGACATGGACGGGCGAGAAGCCGTGCGGCTGTTGCGCGCCGAAGGGTTCAAGCGGCCGATCATCCTGCTGACGGGGCGGGACTCCGACGCCGACACGGTGATCGGGCTGGAGGCCGGCGCCAACGATTATATCGTCAAGCCGTTCCGTTTCGCGGTGCTGCTCGCCCGCATCCGGGTGCAGATGCGCCAGCACGAGGCGAGCGCCGAGGCCGAGTTCCAGATCGGCAAATACACCTTCCGGCCGGCCAACAAGATGCTGATGGATGCGCGCGGCGCCAAGCTGCGGCTGACCGAAAAGGAAGCCGCGATCCTGCGTTTCCTGCATCGGGCCGAACGCCAGAGCGTGGCGCGCGAGACGCTGTTGCGTGAAGTCTGGGGCTATAACGCCAACGTGACGACCCACACGCTGGAAACCCACATCTACCGGCTGCGGCAGAAGATCGAAGACAATCCAGCCGACGCGCAGTTGCTCGTCACCGACGGCGGCGGCTACAAGCTGCTGCCGTAAACCCCGCCCCAGGAGCCGCGTGAGCCTCGACGCCGACGTCCGCCGCCTCGCCGGCGCCAGACCCCTCGACAAGCTTCCCCGCGAGGCGCTGCAACTGCTCGCCTTTTCCTGCCAGAAGCGCAGCCTGCGGCAGGGCGAGGCGCTTTTTTCCGCGGGCGAGGCCGCGGAGGGCGCGTTTTTCGTGCTCGAAGGCGAGATCGCGCTGCGCCGGGACGAGACCGAGCGCCGCGCCGGACCCGGCGCGCTGATCGGCGAGCAGGCCCTGCTGGCCGAGACGCTGCGCCCCGCCGACGCCAGCGCGGCCAGCGATTCAGTCCTGCTCGCCATCCCGCGCGAGACTTTCCGTCGCGTGTTGTCGGAGTTTCCCGCCGGCGCGGCGAAAATCCATCGCAGCCAGATTGAGCGGACGCGCAAGCTGGTCGCCGCGCTCGATGGCGTCAAGCGGCGCAGCTTCGCGCCGCCGGCATGAACGATCCCGGCCTTTGGCGCGCGCCTGATCTGGACGCGATCGACGCGCTCGCCGCAAGCGCCTTCGCCGCGCTGCCCGAATCGTTTCGCCAATTGTGCGAGGGGCTGGTGATTCGCGTCGTCGATTTTCCCGACGAGGAGACGCTTGAGGAGATGAACGCGCAGACCGAGTTCGACCTGCTCGGCCTGTTTCGCGGCCAGGGCCTGGCGCATGCGGAAGCGACCGCGCCGACGGGTTTGGCGCCCAACATGATCTGGCTCTACCGCCGGCCGCTGCTCGACTATTGGTGCGAGGGCGAGGACACGCTCGAAGCTGTGGTTGCGCACGTGCTGATTCACGAGATCGGCCACCACTTCGGCCTCTCCGACGCCGACATAGAAGCGATCGAAGCCCGGATTCCTTGAGGATTCAGCCCCTTCACAAGCCCGTCACCATTGGACTACACTGTTGCCCAGGGGCCGGCCTTGGTCCGGTGTGCGAACCCATGGAGGAGCGGAGCGTCTCTTGACGGTTCATGTCCACGCGGTGTCGCCGGAAAACTGCCCTGCATTGGTGCTCAATGCGGATTTCCGGCCGTTAAGCTACTATCCCCTGTCGATCTGGAACTGGCAGGACGCGATCAAGGCCGTCTTTCTCGATCGCGTGAATATCGTTTCCGAATATGACGCCACCGTCGGCAGCCCGACGTTTCGGATGCGGCTGCCCTCCGTCGTTTCGCTCAAGTCCTACGTCAAACCCTCGCGGTTTCCCGCCTTCACGCGGTTCAACGTGTTCCTGCGCGATCGCTTCACCTGCCAATATTGCGGCGCGCGCGACGATCTGACGTTCGATCACGTCATGCCGCGCTCGAAGGGCGGCGTGACCTCGTGGGAGAACGTCGTCGCCGCCTGCTCCGCCTGCAACCTGCGCAAGGCCGACATGATGCCGGCCAAGGCCCACATGTTCCCGGCATGCAAACCCTACCAGCCCACCGTCCACGACCTGCACCAGAACGGCCGGCTGTTCCCGCCGAACTACCTGCATGCGAGCTGGATGGATTATCTCTACTGGGACAGCGAGTTGGAGCCGTGAGACGAGAAGACGTCATCGGCCGGTTGCGGCAGCATGAGGCCGAGCTGCGCGGGCTCGGCGTCGAGAGCCTATACCTTTTTGGATCGACGGCGCGGGGCGAGGCGCGCGAGG
>JANYIH010000127.1 GCA_025358745.1 Hyphomicrobiales bacterium
GTGCGTTCCCGGTTGGCGCGAAGGGCGGATGGCGCCGCTATACAGCTTCCGTTTTGCGCCGCAAAGCTAGGCTTTTGGGCAAGTGCAGGGCGCCGCTGGGGCAGGCGACGGGGACAGGCCCGAGCGAATTTCCCTCAGGGAGTTAGGCGCCAAAAGCTGTCTCGAGGGTAAGATTTAGATTTAATACAAAATGAATGGGTATTATTTGGAAATTGAAACGCCAGCGCGCGATTGAGCTTCCGCACCTGAGCGTGGCTTTATCGGTTGGGGCGTGCGACAAGCCCTCGGTCGGACCCTCTTGCGGGCCGCAGGCTTTTGAGGAGCCGGTCATGATCAAATTTATGCCTGACGTTCCGCCGGGAAATCGCAGCCCCAAGGGGCCGGACGACCCCCACGCGCATATCAAGGAGACGGCGGGGAAACAGGCCAAGGGCGACGTCCACACGTCCGAACAGGGCGATAGCGCCAACGTCGAACAGAACACCACCAACAAGGGCGCCTTCAAAGGGCGTCGAATGAAGTAGGCCAGCCCCTTAATGCGATAAAGCCCGCATCGCCGCCTCGATGCCGTCGGGGGTGAGCGGGAACATGCGCTCGCCGAACAGCGCCGACAGGATGCGGGTCGACTGCGAATAGGGCCAGTTCTCGCGTGGGGTCGGGTTGATCCAGACGCTGCGCGGCCAGGTCTGCGTCACGCGTTTGAGCCAGACTTCGCCGGCCTCGGGGTTGAGGTGCTCGACAGAACCGCCCGGACTGATGATCTCATGCGGGCTCATGGCGGCGTCGCCGACGAAGATCGCGCGATGGTCGCGGCCGTAGGCGTTGAGGATGTCGGCCGTGGCCAGGCGCTCCTCGAAGCGGCGGCGGTTGTGTTTCCACACGCTCTCGTAGAGGCAGTTGTGGAAATAGAAGTGCTCCAGCCGCTTGAATTGCAGCTTGGCGGCCGAGAACAAAGCTTCGGCCTCCTCGACGTGCCATTCCATCGAGCCGCCGACGTCGAGAAACAGCAGCACTTTGACCGCGTTGCGCCGCTCAGGGCGCAGTTTGACGTCGATATAGCCGTGTTCCGCCGAGGCGCGGATCGTGCCGTCGAGATCGAGCTCCTCTTCCGCGCCCTCGCGGGCGAAGCGGCGCAGGCGGCGTAACGCGACGCGGAGGTTGCGGGGGCCGAGCGCCTCGTCGCCGGCGAAATCCTTGAACTCGCGCTTGTCCCAGACCTTGATCGCGCTGCCTTTTCGCCCCTTGTCCTGGCCTATCCGCACGCCCTCGGGGTGGTCGCCATAGGCGCCGAACGGCGAGGTTCCCCCCGTGCCGATCCATTTCGAGCCGCCCTGATGACGGCCCTTCTGTTCGGCCAGGCGTTGGCGCAGCGTCTCCATCAGCTTTTCGAAGCCGAGCTTTTCGATCTCGGCGCGCTCTTCGGGCGACAGATGCTTCTCGATCAGCTTGCGCAACCATTCCTGAGGAACCTGCGCCGCCTCGACCGCCTCCGAAAGCGACAGCGCGCCCTTGAACACGGCGGCGAAGGCGACGTCGAAGGCGTCGAGATTGCGCTCGTCCTTGATCAGCAGCGCGCGCGAGAGGTGATAGAAATCCTCGGGCGAATGGTCGCAGACATCGCGCTCCAGGGCGCGCATCAGGTCGAGATATTCGCGCGGCGTGACGGGAATGCGCGCCTTGCGCAATTCGGCGAAGAAGGTGAGGAACATGGGGCCAACCCTAACCGCGCGGGGTCCAGGCCGCAATCGCCCTCGCGACGGGCGCAATCGATACTTACATGGGCGCCATGCGATTAACACGCGAAACACTCGCGCTGCCCCGCGCGATCGAACCCGATGTCGAAATCTTCGCCATCGGCGATATTCACGGCCGCGCCGACCTGCTCGACGCGCTGCTCGACGCGGCCGCCGCGA
The DNA here is from genome assembly GCA_025358745.1 of Hyphomicrobiales bacterium. Taxonomy (GTDB): domain Bacteria; phylum Pseudomonadota; class Alphaproteobacteria; order Rhizobiales; family Beijerinckiaceae; genus Roseiarcus. The sequence continues at coordinate 1,914 of JANYIH010000127.1, forward strand.
GCCGTAGCCAGGCGCGCGAGCGGCGGCTGGTGTTGCTCGGCGATCTGGTCGACCGAGGCCCGGATTCGCTCGGCGCGCTGGAGTTGGCGGGCCACGCGGGCGAGCGGATCGGCGCCAGCGAGACCGTCGCGCTGATGGGGAATCACGAAATCCTGATGCGGATGACGCTCGATCCCGCGATTCCGGAAAAAGTCGGCCTGCGGGCGTTGCGGGTCTGGCTTGGCAACGGCGGCGCGGCGGTGGTGGAGGAATTGTTCGGCCTCGACCCCGGCTGGAGCAACGACGGCATGCTCCTGCGGGCGTTGCGCGAGACGGCGCCGGCGGAAGTCGCGGCTTGGCTCGGCCGCCTCCGGGCGAACTATCGCTCGGGCGGCGTGTTGTTCGTCCATGCCGGGGTCAATCCGGCGTCGCCGTTGGAAAGCTTTCTCGCGCTGCCCTGGGACACGCCGCTGGCGGGGTTGAAGGAGGCGGGCCATTGGGCCTGGGTGCGGGCGCCGTTCCTCGACCACAAGCCGGGGGCGAACGGCTTTTCCGGCTATTTCGTCGTGCATGGCCATACGCCGCTCGATCGCGGCCACAGCCGCGACCATGCCGAGCAGGTTCAGCGGTTTCGGCTCAATCTCGACGGCGGATCGGCGATGACGGGGCAGGTCAAGATGGCGATCCTGCGCGGCGGCGTGGCCGAAGTGATCAGCGTTCAGGGGGAGCCGCCGGAATGAGGTTCACGCGCCCCTTCGAAATGCAGCGCAAAAAAGCGCACATAATCGCAATGTGGCGCAACTAACACCCCTACGCCCCGCCATGTGGCGCAGGAACATATCCCGTAAAGCTCCAGCGTTACCTCTTGATCATCGACGAGGCGACGAGGGAGCAGGCGATGCGCGCGAAAGTGGCTCGGCTCGGGGAGTTGATCAAGGCGCTGCTGGGCGGCCGGGAGGAGCGAACGCCGGCGTTTCGTCAGTTCTGGTTCAGCTTCTACGAAGAGCGCGATTATCCGCGCCATCGGCTCGACGTCGCGGCGCTGGTCTCGTTGCAGGGGCGCGAGCGCGACCTCGCCGAGCGGATGTTGATCGACGCGCTGCCCGATCTGCGCGCCGTCGTCGGGCTGGGCGACCTGGTCTCGACCAAAGCTTACAACAGGCTCTCGGCGCTGTTTGAAACGGAATGCCAGGCCGCGCGCGCCGGCGGCCTCGAATGGCCCGGCGCGCGGCTGATCGCGACGGCCGATGCGCTATGGCGGATCGAACCCTGTCCGCGCTACGCGCGCGCGCTGATCGGCCGGTTGAGATACGCCGCGGCCTGGAGCGAGCGGATGGACGCGGCCGCCGCGCTGGCGCGGATGCCCGGCGCGGAAGTGGAGGCCGCGCTCAACGCCGCGCTCGACGATCGCGACGCGCTGGTGCGCCACCATGCCGCGCGTTCGCTGCTGGCGATCCACGGCGTCGAGCTGGATGCGCGGGCCGCGCATCAGATGGTCTATTGCCTGATGGGCGCCCATCCGCGCCGCGACCCCGATTTCGTCGCCACGCTGCGCGACGAGGCGCGCATCGAACCGGAACGGTTGCAGCCGCCGGGGTGAGCGGGTCACGCCTTGTTGGGCGCGGCGATGTAACAGCCGCAATTCGGCTCGATCCAGGCCAGCCGGTCACGCACGTCCTTGACGCCGGGCACGCTCTCGGCGAGCGCCCTGAGACCGTCGCGCAGCTTGTCGTCGGTGAGGGAGCCTTCGAAAGTCGCGACGCCGTCCTGCACCGTCACCCGCACGGAGCCGGCCGGCGCCCAGGGCTGGCGCTCCATCTCCGCCTCGATCTCGACCTGGATGGCGGCGTCGTCGCGCGGGGCCATGCCGCCCGGGATCGCCCGCATCAGCGCGCGCACGAGATCGGAGCGGGAGATCACGCCGACGGGCTCGGCGCCGCGCATCACCAACAGCCGGCGCACCCGCGCGCTCAGCATCAGATCGACCGCCTCGGCAACCTCGGCGTTGGCCTCGACGGTGAGCACGCCGCGCGTCATGATCTCGTCGACGCGGCGGCCATGGCTGCGGGCGTACTCGCGCGCGGCCCGGCCGGCGAGCAGGAAATCGAGCCAACGCGGGCGCTTGCGCTCCGCGCCGAGTTCGGCGCGGCGCATCAGGTCGCCCTCGCTCAGGATTCCCACCACGGCGCCGATGCCGTCGAACACCAGCAACGCGCTGACGTTCCGGGAGACCATTGTTTGCAAGGCTTGTTCCAGCGAAGCGGTTTCGGGCGCCCCGATCAGGCCCGGGGACATCACCTCGTTGACGCGCATGGCGGGTTTCCTTTGGGGCCTTTCCAGCACGGCGGGCAAGTCGCCGCCTTGACGTCGCGCAAGCGGTTGCGCAGGTTCGCCGGCAGGGAGAAAACGCGCATGAGCCAGATCACGCAATTGCTGCGCCGCGCTATGCAGACCGCGCCGGCCCGCACCGCCACGCAGCATCTCGACCGCACGCGCGTCTGGAGCGAATTCGGCGAACGCGTCGCGCGGCTGGCGGGCGCGCTGGGCGGGCTCGGGTTGCAGGGGGGCGACCGGGTCGGCGTGCTGGCGCTGAACTCCGACCGCTATCTGGAGGCGCTGTTCGCGATGCCCTGGGGCGGCTTCGTCGTGGCGCCGATCAACACGCGGCTCGCGCCGCGCGAGGTCGAGTTCTGGCTCGGCGATTGCGATTGCGCGGGCCTGCTGGTCGACGAGACTTTCGCGGAAATGGCGGCGAGCCTGCGGCCGCGTCTGCCGCGACTGAAGCGGCTGATCTTCATGGGCGAGGGCGCAACGCCGGAGGGGATGCTCGACTACGAGACGCTGCTGGCTGAGGCTCACCCCGCCGCGGACGCCGGGCGCGGCGGCGACGATCTCGCCGCCTTGTTTTACACCGGCGGGACGACCGGGCGCTCCAAGGGCGTGATGCTGAGCCATCGCAACATCGTCGCCAACGCGCTCAACACCGCGCCGGCGCTGGCGGGCGACGAGGGCACGGTCTATCTGCACGCGGCGCCCATGTTCCACGCCGCCGACAATGCGGTCAATTTCGTGGTGACGGCCGTCGGCGGCAAGCACCTGTTCATGCCGCGTTTCGACGCGGGCCTGTTTCTCCAACGGGTCGCGCGCGAGAAAGTGACGGCGACGCTGATCGTGCCGACCATGATCAACATGATCGTCCATCACCCTGAAGTGGAGGCGACCGACACGTCGAGCCTGAAGCGGATGATCTATGGCGCCTCGCCGATGCCGGAAGCGGTGATCCGGCGCGCTTTCGTCGCGCTGCCGGCGACCGGCTTCGTGCAGGCCTACGGACAGAGCGAGGCGGCGCCCTGCATGACGTTCCTCTATCCCGACCGGCATGCGCTGGAAGGGCCAAAGGCGGGCAAGCTGAAATCGGCCGGCCGGGCGGCGATGGGTTGCGAGATCGCCATTCTCGACGCGCAAGGCGACGAAGCGCCGCGCGGCGAAGTCGGCGAGATCTGCGGCCGGGGCGACAATGTGATGCTGGGCTATTGGCGCCAGCCCGAATTGACGCAAAAGGCGTTGCACGGCGGCTGGCTGCACACGGGCGACGGCGGCTACATGGACGAGGACGGGTTCGTCTATGTCGTCGATCGGATGAAGGACATGATCGTCTCGGGCGGCGAGAACGTCTATTCGGCGGAAGTCGAGCAGGCGCTATACCAGCATATCGCGGTGGCGGAATGCGCCGTGATCGGCGTGCCCGACGCCAAATGGGGCGAGGCGGTGCATGGAATCGTGCGGCTGAAGCCGAACGCGGCGGTCTCGCCTGAGGCGCTGATCGCGCATTGCCACACGCTGATCGCGGGCTACAAGGCCCCGCGCTCGATCTCGCTGCGCACGGAGCCGCTGCCGCTGTCGGGAGCGGGCAAGATCCTCAAGACGGAATTGCGCAAACCGTTCTGGGAGGGCAGGGACCGGGCGGTCAACTGAAGGGTTTCGCGTGAGCAATCCGGTCGTGATGGAAGTGACGCGTGGCGGACGGATGGAATCCGTGCATCGCGGCGCGGGAATCGTGGTCGACGCGGACGGCGGGGTTGTGTTCAGCTTCGGCGATGTCGCGCGGCCGGTGTTTCCGCGTTCGGCGGTCAAGCCGATCCAGGCGCTGCCGCTGATCGAGAGCGGCGCGGCGGATCGCTTCGCGCTCAGCCCGGTCGAACTCGCGCTCGCCTGCGCCTCGCATTCCGGCGAGCCTGAGCATGTCGCCTGCGCCGCCGCGATGCTCGCCCGGGCGGGGCTGGACGAGATCGCGCTCGCCTGCGGCGCGCATTGGCCGACGAATGCGGAAGCGGCGCGGGCGTGCGCTGGCCCGAGCGCGCTGCACAACAATTGCTCGGGCAAGCACGCGGGGTTCCTGTGCCTGGCCTGCGCGCGCGGATGGCCGACGCAAGGCTACGAGACGCCCGAGCACGGCGTGCAGCGCGCGGTGAAGGCCGCGCTGGAGGAGGTGTGCGGCGAGCGGCTCGATATCGCCGGGATCGACGGCTGCTCGATCCCGGCTTATGCGATTTCGCTGACCGGGCTGGCGCGGGGCTTTGCGCGGATGGGGACCGGGCGCGGTCTTGGCGCCCAGCGCGCGGCGGCGGCGCGGCGGCTGTTCGACGCCATGGCGGCGCATCCGTTTTACATCGCGGGAACGGGGCGGTTCGATACGCGGGCGATGACGCTGCTGAAGGGGGTGGTCACCAAGACCGGCGCGGAAGGGGTGTTTTGCGCGGCGCTGCCGGAACGGGGGCTTGGGCTCGCGGTCAAGGCCGACGACGGTGCGACACGGGCGGCCGAAGTGATGATCGCGGCGCTGCTCGGGCGTTTCCTCGACGTGCCGCTGGATATGGCGCGGCCGGAGTTGAAGAACTGGCGCGGGCTGGTGGTCGGGGAGGTGAGGCCGGCGGGGATTTTGGCTCTTGACGCGAGCGCGGGCGGGGGATGATAAACAACGCAAATTGCAGATAAACGCTGAATTCCTCACGCAAAAGCAATGGCCGATCAAATAGGATCGCAGTCATTGCGAACGATGCGAAGCCATCCAATGCGCGGCCGATGCGCCCTCTCTGATCCGGCGCGATCTCCGGGCGATGGATGGCTTCGCTTCGCTCGTGATGACGACAGCGGGCCACTTTGCGCTTGGTCAAACATTGCGACGCGATAAAGGGGAGGCGGGACATGCCGGTCTATAGCGAGACGGAGCTGTTCAATCGGGTGATTGTTTCAAATTGGGCGCAGTTGCAGAGAGAATTGGAACCGCATCTTGACGGCGACTGGTTGTTTCGCGGGGTCACTTCGGCCCGTTATCTATTGATGCCTTCGATTGGACGGCGCCGCGAAAATTACGCTTATTCGGCGGACGCCGAAACGAAAATGTTTGAACGATTTCAGCGAGAGTCGCTGCCGTTCTTACAAGCGCGGCCGCAAAAC
>JANYIH010000198.1 GCA_025358745.1 Hyphomicrobiales bacterium
GACCCTCGTGCGCACGTCGCGAGATTCCCGCGCTTGATCTAAGAGCAGGGAGCTTGGCGCTAAGCGCTAGTTTTAAGTTTCGCACCAGGAATCCAAGACCCGAGCGCTAGGCAAACCCCCGCGACGAGCGGGGAGATCGAAAGCAACATGGCGCCAACCTATGCGTGCGCGATCTCGCCCGCAACCAGCGTCAGTTTCACCACGCCTTCCATGCGCGCCTCGTCGAACGGGGTGTTGCGGCAGCGCGAATGCAGCTTGGCGGGATCGAGCACGTAAGGTTCGTGCGGATCGAACCGGATCAAGTCGGCCGGCGCCCCGACCCTGAGCCGCCCCCCCTCCAGCCCAAGTATCTCCGCCGGACGCGTCGACATCGCGCGTAAAAGCTTCGGCAGCGTCAGGTGGCCGGCCGAAACCAGCCGCAGCGCGGCCGCGAGCCAGGTCTCCAGCCCGAGCGCGCCGGGCGCGGCCTCGGCGAACGGCAGCCGCTTGGTCTCGACGTCCTGGCCGTCGTGGTCGCTGACGATGACGTCGATCACCCCGCTCGCCAGCCCCTCGACCAGGCTGAGCCGCTCCTGTTCGCCGCGCAACGGCGGATCGAACTTCAGGAATGTGCGGTAGTCGCCAATGTCGTTCTCGTTGAAAGTGAGATGGTTGATCGAGACGCCGCAGGTGACGGCGAGCCCCGTCTCCTTCGCTCGGCGCATCGCTTCGAGCGAGAGCGCGTTGGAGACGAAAATCGCGTGATAGCGCGCCCGCGTCAGCGCGGCGAGCCGCAGATCGCGGTCGAGCGCGACCGTCTCGGCCTCGCGCGATACGCCGGTCAGGCCGAGCCGGCTCGCCAGCCCCCCTTCCGCCGCCACGCCGCCAGCCAGCCCCCGATCCTCGCAAACATGCATGATCAGCGCGCCGAGATCGCGCGCGTAAGTCATCGCGCGCCGCAGCACGCCGGAATGGGCGATGCAATGCGGCCCGTCGGAGAAGGCGACGGCGCCGGCCTCCTGCAACAGACCCAACTCCGCCATTTCCTCGCCCGCCAGCCCCTTGGTGATGGCCGCGCTGGGCAGGATGCGCACGCGGGCGTCGCGCGCGCGGCGCATGAGAAAATCGACCACGGCGGGGTCGTCGACGCAAGGCGAGGTGTCGGGCCGCGCGACCAGCGTTGTCACGCCCCCTGCCGCGGCGGAAGCGCTGGCGCTGGCGATGGTCTCGCGATGCTCCGCGCCCGGCTCGCCGACGAAGGCGCGCAGGTCGATCAGCCCCGGCGCGACGACGTCGCCGCCGCAATCGACGATCCGCGCGCCCGCCGGGGCGGTAGCCGCCGTGACCGCGCGGCCGAGCGTCGCGATCCGCCCGTCGATGACGAGAACGCCGCCGGGAGCATCCTCCCCGCTGGCGGGATCGACGAGGCGGGCGTTGACAAGGGCGAGAGGCTGCATCGCAGCGCCTGTAACGCCGGCGGCGCGGCGAAGCAACGCACTCACGCGAACACGCTCTCGCAAATCCGGCGATAGATCTTGAACAGCGCGCCGCGATGGAAATGCAGCCGGTCGTCGATCTCGTCATCGCGCAACAGATCGTTGAGTTCGATCACCTCGACACGGGGGTTTGAAGCGGCGACAGTGCGCATCGCGGCGTTGAACGCCTCCCATTGCGGCGGCGTCGAGCGCATCACGCCGTCCTTGTCGATATAGTCGCGGGTGAGAAAGGCCAGCAGGCGAATCTTTGCGTTCTGCGGGATCCTGCCGACCGCCAAATGCAGCAAGACCTCGAAGTCCTCCGGCCGCGTCGGACCGATATAGTCCCATTGCTCGCGCACGAATTGCAGCGCCTCGCGCGCCCAGGGCCTGAAATTCGCCGGCGCTTCGACCCTTTCCGTCAACAATCGCTCATTCCCGCCGGGCAACACCGCCGTGAAGGGAACGATGAGGCCCGAGCCGAGATGGCGCAGCAGCGGCTGCGTCACGTCGGCCCCGAAGCCGAGCAGGACGAGATGGCCGCCCTCGTCATAGGCGGCAGGATCGTAAATCCGCGTCTGGAAATCCGACTCGAGGTAACCGAGTTGCGCGGCCGCCTCCTTCTGCGCCGGCGTCAACCCGTGCGCGGCATGATGCAGAAACACGCTGTGCTCGATGCGGAACACGCCGCCATCGCGGAAGATGTGATATTCGCCGACCGCGTCGTCGCAATGATAGCGGAAATAATGCAGAATCGCGCCGATGTCGCATGAGCCGCGCGCGGTGATGCGAGCGATGCGTTGGGCTGCGCGCTCCTCACGCGCTTTGCCGCCATGGCCTTGCGCGATCCAGTCGACCGGTGCGGCCTCGTCTAGATCGGTAAGCACCTCCCCCCTCACCTTGATGCGCGGCCGGCCGAGCTTGCGATACAGCCAACGCTCGACGCCGAGACCGAGAATGCGGCAGGAAAAGGCGAAGTGCTCCAGCTTGCGCTCCTCGCTGTTGTGGACATAGACGCCGCAAAAGCCGTGATCGCCGTATCTGTCGCGCACGCGGATCAGCGCCGCCTGAGTCGAATACATGCTCAACCACGCCCGCACCTCGCGCCGCGCGGCCTCGGCCTCTTCGGGCAGGCGCTGCTTGGTGAAGTTGAGCTGGTTGGTGCGATTGATCAGCTCGATGAAGCGGTCGATATGCGGCTCGACGTCGGTCTCGATTTCAACCTCGATCCGGCTTTCGCGCAGGAACGCCGTGAGGTCGGCGCCGCTCTGATCGACACGGCGCCGCTCCAGCGCCTTGTATTGCTTCAGTCGGGTCAGCTCGGAATCGTGCTTGCCGGCGAACAGCGGGTCGTCGAGCAAGGCTTCCAGCGCCTCCGGCCCGCGCGTTTGCAGATCGGGGCAGAAGCGGCGCGCCTCTTCCAGATTGAGCGCGATATCGTCGATGAACATCACGCTGGCCGGCCGCAGCCCCAGCGTCTCGATCAGATCGCGGATACGCGGCCCTTTGGCCTCCCACGACACGCTCGGCGCGACAAAATAGTCCCACAAACCACGCTCCGCCAGCAAACCCTTCACGGCGTCGAAGTCGTTCTTCGAGCAGATCGAACTGACGACGCCGCGCCGCGAGAGTTCGACCACGATCCTCTCGTTGCGCGCGTCGAACGTCACGCCGCCCTCGCTCAGCGTGCCGCGCCAGAACGTATCGTCGAGATCCCAGATCAGCAACCGCACCGGCTCCGCCATGCCAAACTCCTCTGCGTCGAATTTAGACGGAACGCCGGGGAAAAAAACAGGCCGCGCCGCGTTTTGCGTGGGGTGGCGTCGGGCGCGCCCGCAATCTACCAATGCGCGCAAAGCTTCGGCTCCAGCGAGGGAACCTCCATTGCCTCATGACGAATACGACGTCATCGTCGTCGGCGCCGGCGCGGCGGGACTGGCGGCGGCGACCCGGCTGGCTTCGACGGGCTTACGCTTTCTCGTGCTGGAGGCGCGCGACCGGCCGGGCGGGCGCGCCTGGACCTGCGAAATCGAGGGCGGCCACAGCGTCGATCTGGGCTGCGGCTGGCTGCATTCGGCCGACCGCAACCCCTTCGTCGCCATCGCCGAGCGACAAGGCCGCGCAATCGACAAATCGCCCCCGCCCTGGGGCCGCGCCGCCGCGCAGGTCGGCCCGAATCAGGCGCGAATGGTCGCGTTCGGCGAAGCGATCGGGCGGTTTCGCGCGCGCGTCGAGGTTCTCCCGCCCGACGCCGCCGACATCGCCTGCGACGCGCTGCTCGAACCCGACGAGCCCAGCAATCCGCTGATCGACGCGGTCAGCACCTACTACAGCGGCGCGGAACTGGCCAAGATTTCCGCCCGCGACCTCGTGCTCTACGAGGACAGCGGCGTCAACTGGCGCGTGCGCGAAGGTTACGGAGCGGCAATCGCGGCGCTGGCGGACGGGCTGCCGGTTCGTTATTGCTGCCCGGTCCGCGCCATCGACCGCAGCGGGACGAGTCTGCGGGTCGAAACCGGGGCGGGCGCGATTCGCTGCCGGGCGGCGATCGTCACGCTGCCCAGCGACGTGCTGGCGCAGACGCCCGACCTGTTCCGCCCCGCCTTGCCAGACAAAATTCAGTCCGCTTTGGACCTGCCGCTCGGCCTGGCCGACAAGCTCTACATGGAATTGCTCGAACCGCTCGACTTTCCCGAGGATTCGCGCGCCTTCGGCGCGATCGACCGGCGCGCGACAGCGGCCTATCACTTCCGCCCGCTCGGACGGCCGCTGATCGAGGCCTATTTCGGCGGCGAACTGGCGGATTCGTTGGAGCTGTGCGGCGCGGCGGCGGCGTTCGACTTCGCGCTCGGCGAGTTGACCGGCCTGTTCGGCGCGGATTTCCGCCGTCGCGTCCGCCCGTTGCGGTTCCACGGCTGGCGCACGGATGTGTTTGCGCGCGGCTCCTATTCCTACGCCCGGCCCGGTGGCGCCGCCAGCCGCGCGCGACTGGCGGAATCTGTGGAAAACCGCCTGTTCTTCGCCGGCGAGGCGTGTTCGCGCAAGCTTTATTCCACCGCCCACGGCGCCTATGAGATGGGGCTCAGCGCCGCCGACGCCGCGGCGCTTGCGCTGGCGCGCTAACGCCCCGCCGCGCGGCGGCGTTTCACGCCTGCGCGCGCGTTGGTCTCCGCCTCGACCCGCGCCATCGAGAGCAGATAAGTAAGTAGGTCGAGGCCGGCGACGCGCGCCATGCTTTCGAGCTGGTTGAGCATATCGCCCAGATATTCCGCCACCGCGCGCGATTGCGCGTCCGCGTCGAGAACCTCGACCGGCTCCGACTCGACGTCATCCTCTTCGCCCATACGGTAGATCAGCGGCTCGGCCACACCTCTGGCTCCAACTTTCGTGTAACTATCGCGCGTCAGCCCCATGCAAGACAAGCAAAAAAGACGGAACGGCGCCCCATTTCCGCACAATATGTCGGCAAGTCAAAGAAACAACTACCTGGGGTAAAGCCGAGTTGCTAACGACATTTAGGACTTGCCGCCCTCGCCGCGCGCCAAAGCGGCGAGCCGGTCGAGCGCACCCTGGAGAATGTAGGCGGCGGCCATCTTGTCGATCACCTGGGCGCGCTTGGCGCGCGAGACGTCGTTGGCGATCAGATCGCGCTCGACAGCGGCGGTCGACATGCGCTCGTCCCAGAACGCCAGCGGCGTGGGAAACAGGCGCAAGTACTCGCGCGCGAACGCCCGCGTCGCCTGCGCGCGCGGGCTGTCGCCGCCGTCGAGAGCGAGCGGCAGGCCGATGACCAGCGCCACGGCTCCGAATTCGCGCGCCTGCCCTGCCAGCGCCTGCGCGTCGGCGCCGAACTTGATCCGCTTCAGCGTCGTCAGCGGCGTGGCGATGCGCCGCTCGACGTCGGACAGCGCAAGGCCAATGGTCTTGGTTCCGAGATCGACGCCGATCAGCCGGCCCTTGGGCGGCAGGACGAGCGCTTCGACGGTCATTTGGGCTGCGGACATGGGCTTGTCCTAGCCGGCGCCCCAACCGAGCGCCAGCGGTTTGGCCGCGCCGCGCTTTCTGCTATGAGCGCGCGTGAGAGGACCCAATGAGCTATTGCGATTTCGAGGCGATGGAGCGCACGCCGCTCGAACGCGACCCCTACGACTACATCGTCGTGCCGAACTTCCTGCGCCGCGAACTGTTCGCGCAAGTGATCGCCGACTACCCTGAAGTGCCCGGCCCCGGCTCGCACCCGCCCACCGAACTCGACATCCGCGGCCATTTCGCCGCGTTGATCGACGAATTGCGCGGGCCGCAATTCCAGGCCGCCGTCGAGCGCAAGTTCGAAATCGACCTGGCCGACCGCCCCACCATGTACACCGTGCGCGGCTTCGTGCGCGAAAAGGACGGCTCGATTCACACCGATTCGGAGACCAAGATCGTCACCGTCCTGCTTTACATGAACGAGGACTGGCGGGAGGACGCGGGCCGCCTGCGGCTGCTGCGTTCCGCGACCGACCTTGAGGACTACGTCGCCGAAGTGCCGCCCAACGGGGGCACGTTATTGATATTCAAGCGATCCGATCGTTCCTGGCACGGTCACAAGTCGACAACGGGGCGTCGCCGCGCGATCCAGTTGAACTGGGTGACGAGCCAGGCCGTGGTCGATCACGAGCAAGGGCGCCATCGCGTCTCGACAAAGCTCAAGAAATTCCGCAATTTGTTCATGCCGAGTTCAGCGGCGTAACGTCACAAGCACGCCGTACAATCGAAACGCGGCGTTGCGTTTGGATTGCAGGGGGTCGAAAAATGTCTAAATTTTCCATCGCGGCGGGTCTCGCCGCCATGCTCGCGGCCGGGATTTTCGTCAGCGCGCCCGTGCGCGCCGAGAGCGTCATGAAGGAATGCGGCGCGGAATGGAAGGCGGCCAAGGAAGCCAAAACCACGGGCACGCAGACCTGGCCGGACTATCTCAAGGATTGTAAAGTCCGCCATGCGAACGCCGCGCCGATGGCGCCGGCCCCGACGCCGACGCCCACAATGGCGGCGACTCCCAAGCCCACGCCCACGCAAATGAGCAAACCCGCCGCCACGGCGACCGGCGCCGGCGAGTTCAAGACCGACGCCGAGGCCAAGGGCCATTGCCCGACCGACACCGTGGTGTGGGTCAACACCAAGTCGCACAAGTACCACTTCGCCGGCAATCGCAGCTACGGCTCGACGAAGCATGGCGCCTACATGTGCGAGGGCGACGCCAAGGCGGCCAACAATGTCGCCGCCAAGGGCGAGAAGCCGAAGGGGTGAGGCAATTCCTGAGCGGGCGCGACGCCTTCGGCGTCGCGC
>JANYIH010000204.1 GCA_025358745.1 Hyphomicrobiales bacterium
GGCGGCGCGGCGAGCGGGACTGACGGCGCTGATCGCGCTCGGCCTCGGCGGCGCGGCGGCGGCCGCGCTCGGCGATCTCGCGATGAAGGGCCCCAGCGATTCGGCGCTGACGGCGTTGATCGCCTGGCTGCCGGCGATGGCGCTGGCGCGGGCGGGTTTGTTCGCCGCCTCCCGCGCCGTCGGGCTTGATCTGTTGCGCGCCTCCAAGCGGTTGTCGGTGCTGGCCAGCCGCCGGATGGCGATTGCGCGCGGCGGCGTGGTTGTCGGCGCCGTCGTTGCGAGCTTTGCCGCGCGCGCGACCGCGCATCCCTCGGCGCCGCTGTTTTTCGCGTTGGCGCTGTGGCTGGCCTTCGCGGCGCCGTCGCTGGCGTTGGCGGCGCTGCCGGGCCGAAATTCGGGGCCCGCGATCCTCGCCTTCGCCGCCAGCGTGGCGGCGGCGCTTGGCGGGCGCTACGTCGCTTTCGGCAATCCGAGCTACGGGCCCGATCTGCTGGTGGGGGCGCTCGGCGCTGGGCTCGCCGGCCTTGCGGCGGGGCTATGTGTATTCGCGCTGAGCCCACCTGGCGCTCTGGCGGCGCCGCTCGCCGACCCCTTCGTTGAATTGCCGGCGGAAGCGCTCAGATGAGGGACGCGCCTTCGAGCAGCATTCGCCGCACGGTTTCGTGCAGGCGGGGATCGCCGGCGGCGAGGATGCGACCGCCTTTGGCGGCGTTCTCGCCGTCCCAGGTGGTCATGACCCCGCCCGCGCCCTCGACGATCGGGGCGAGCGCGACGACGTCGTGCGGCTTCAGATTGGTTTCGATGACGAGATCGACGAAACCGGCCGCCAGCGCGCAATAGGCGTAGCAATCGGCGCCGTAACGCACGAGCCGAGCGCCCGCCTCCACCTTGAAGTAAGCCGCCCGGTCGGCATCGGCCTTGATGAGCGCGGGGCTCGTGGTCATCACGGTGGCCTGAGCCAGCGCGGCGCAGGGACGCGTGCGCAACGTGCGCGTCGCCCATTCCGTCGGCGGCCCCTCGCCGCGCATCGGCGCAAGCGTTCGCAGACGCGCGCGTTTGCCGTCGCCGAAATAACGTTCGCGGGTGAAGGGTTGCGACATCATGCCATAGACGGGCCGGCCGTTGTGCATCAGGCCGATCAGCGTGCCCCAGGTCGGCAGGCCGGAGATGAAGCTCTTGGTGCCGTCGATCGGATCGAGCACCCAGACATATTCGGCATCGACGCGATCCCCGCCATATTCCTCGCCGATCACGCCATGGGCGGGAAAAGTCTGGGCGATGAGCCGGCGCATCGCCGTCTCGGCGGCCCGGTCGGCCTCGGTGACGGGATCGAATACGCCGCCGCGGGATTTGTCCTCCGCGCCGATCGAAGAGCGGAAGAACGGAAGAATCACATCCCCCGAGACCTGCGCAAGACGCTCGACAAAAGCGGCGAAATCGACCGCGGTCATGATCGCGACTCCGCGCCAGTGGGTTCAAGGCGGCGCAAGTCAGGCTCAATTTGCATATCAGGCATGTCTCTTTGTATAGGCGGGGCGACTCGGCGCATCGTGTGCTTCGTCATGCCGCTGAATCGGCTATTAAATCTTGCGCCGCCGCAAAAGCGCGGTTTCTTTCGCTGTTGCAAAAACGTCGCAGGCTTCTGCATGTTGACGAATGAGGCGATTGTGTTCTTGCATTTGCGGCGTTTGGCGCCATTTTAGTAGGCGTGCGGCTTCTGCCGCGCATGCCCTCCTTGGGCGTTTCCTCCCTTGACTCCAGGCCGCCTACGGGCGGCCTCCTTTTTTCCGGCGCCCGCATCGCCGCCGCAAGCCCAGACATTTTCGAATGGCTGGCGCGATCTCGAAAAATCCGCTTGCCCTTTGTGCGTTGCAATGCAATATTGCTGCGGTGCGATACGTCGCATATGCCCTCCTTAGGGCGTTTCCTCCCTAGACTCAGGCCGCCTTCGGGCGGCCTCCTTTTTTCCAAGGCCTGCCAAAGCCCCGCCCGCGATCCCGGAGTTCCCGCGCTCGTCTGAGTTGCGTTGCAGCAAAACGTCATTCCGCCGCCCATCTCGCGCCGCCGGCTTCGCGCGCGGTGGCGCATAACGAGCCGACCATATCGTAAAGCGCGCGAGCGAGCGCATCTGCGCCCTCGCTCAAACGCAACGCGCGTTCGTCCATATAAAGGCTGCGGTTGATTTCGATCTGCACCGCGTGCCGACCTGCGGCGGGCGCGCCGTAATGCTCGGTGATGTAGCCGCCGGCATAGGGCTTGTTGCGGCGCACGCGCAGGCCCGCGCCACGCAGCCCGTTTTCGACCGCCTCGATCACCCAGCGCGCGGAACTGGAGCCGTAGCGGTCGCCGAGCACGATGTCGCAGCCATTTACGTCGGGCGATGTGGACGGCATCGAGTGGCAATCCAGCAACAGCGCGAAGCCGAAACGGCGCTGCGCGGTCTCGATAAGCTCCGTCAGCCGGGCGTGGTAGGGCCGATGCAGCGCGGCGATGCGCTGGAGCGCGCTCTGCGCCGCCATCTGTTCGCGATAGATCGGCTGGGCGTCGCCGACCACGCGCGGTATCACGCCAAGCCCGGCGGCGACGCGCAACGAGCGAGTGTTGGCGAACTCCGGCAGGCGGCCCTCGAACATCTGCGGATCAAGCTCGAACGGCTCGCGATTGAGGTCGAGGAACGCGCGCGGGAATCGGGCGCGCAGCAGCGGCGCGCCGTGTGCGGTCGCCGGCGCGAACAGGGAATCGACGAAAGCGTCCTCCGAGCGGCGCAAGGTCGAAGCGTCGAGCCGCGAGGCCGCGAGGAAGGCTTGTGGGTAATGCGCGCCCGAGTGAGGCGAGTTCAACACCACGGGATGAACGACGCCGGCAGGCGCGATAACATCAAAGGGCGGCTCGAACTCCGACAGTCCCTGCGAGTCGTCGCGCATCCCGCCTCCTCGGGCATGGCCGCCCGCCTCGCGACGATAATAGACGGAAAACCGAAGAAGCGTAAATCTATTCGCCGTCACGCCCCCGCAATATTCGGCTTCACTCGATGTTCATGTTATGCTTTGAAATCAGGTTGGGGACTCTCACGGGGAATCAGGGATGAGCAATCCAGTCGGCGCCAGCGCCAGAATATTGCTGGCGGAAGACGACAACGATATGCGTCGCTTCCTCGTGAAGGCGCTGCAAACCGCCGGTTACGCCGTGGCGTCGTTCGACAATGGCCTGTCCGCCTACAATCGCCTGCGGGAGGAGCCGTTCGAGCTGCTGCTGACCGACATCGTCATGCCGGAGATGGATGGCATCGAACTGGCGCGGCGGGCGACCGAACTCGATCCCGAAATTAAGGTGATGTTCATCACCGGCTTCGCCGCGGTGGCGCTGAACCCCGACAACAAGACGCCCAAGGACGCGCGCGTCCTCTCCAAACCGTTCCATCTGCGCGAACTCGTCAGCGAAGTGCAGCGGCTTCTCAAGGCGGCGTGATGCGTGCGCTGATCGGCGCGGCGCTGTGGCTGGCGGCGCTGGCGCCGGCGCAAGCCTCGGTCCTCTCCGATATTCTGCAACGCGGCGTGCTGCGCGTCGGCACGACTGGCGACTATCCCCCCTTCACCCAACGCGACAAGACGAGCGGCGACTATGGCGGGTTCGACATCGACCTCGCCCGCTCGCTCGGCGGCGCGCTGGGCGTTCGCGTCGAATTCGAGCCGACCAGCTGGCCGACGCTGGCGGCCGATTTTCAGGCCGGAAAATTCGATGTCGCGATGGGCGGGATCTCGATCACGCTGGAGCGCGCCAAACTCGGCTTTTTCACCGCGCCCTATCTGCGCGAAGGCAAGACGCCGATCGCGCGTTGCGCCGATGCCGCGAAGTTCGCAACGCTGGCGGACATCGACAAAGACGGCGTGACGGTGCTGGTCAATCCGGGCGGGGGCAACGAAAAATTCGACCGCGCCCATCTGCGCTCGGCCCGCATTGACGTGCGTCCGGACAACACCGCCATTTTCGACGCGCTCGCGCGCGGCGAGGGCGATCTGATGATCACCGACGTCTCCGAAACGCGCTATCAGCAAAAACTGCACGCGGGCGTGTTGTGCGCGATCCACCCCGACGCGCCGTTCGACTTCAGCGAAAAGGCCTATTGGGCGCCGTACGATCTCGCGCTTGACGGCTTTCTCGATCAATGGCTACATCAGGTGCGCGAAAACGGCGCCTTCGCCGCGATCTACGCCAGATGGTTCTGAGGATCGCGGCTTTCGCAGCCGTCTGGTCGCTCTATTTCATGGTGAGCGAATATCCGGCCGCGGTCCACAACGACATGGCGGAGGCCTATGCCTGGGGCGCTGAGTTCCAGCTCGGCTACAACCAGCATCCCCCGTTCTGGGCGTGGCTGTGTGGCGCGTGGTTCCTGATCTTTCCGCGCGCCAACTGGGCGTTCGCGGTGCTTTCCATGATCAACGCGGGCGTCGGGCTGGCCGGCGCCTGGGCGCTGAACGGGCGGTTTGTCGAGGGAGACAGGCGCATCGCGGCGACGGCGCTGTTGGCGCTTACGCCGTTCTATTCGTTCCTCGCCTATAAATATAACGCCAATTCGATCTTCCTGTCGCTGTGGCCGTGGACGCTCTACGCCTTCCTCGGCGCCTTGCGCGGCCGGGGGCTGGCCGCTTCGCTCGGCTTCGGCGCGATGATGGGGCTGGCGCTCAATTCCAAATATTTCGCGCTGACGCTGGCGGCGACCTGCCTCATCGCGGCGCTGTCGAGCCGGGAGCGGGCGCGTTATTTCCGCTCCGCCTCGCCTTATCTCTCCGTCGCGGTCGCGTTGGCGCTGCTGGCGCCGCATCTCTACTGGCTGGTGACGACGGGCGCGCCGCCTTTGCGTTATCTCTCCCGCGTCTCGGGGCAAGGATTTGGCGAGGCGGGGTTTTTCGCCGCCAGCGCTTTGCTTGGCGCGGGATTGCAGCAGATTTTCGCGGTCGGGCTGGTGGCGGCCGCGCCGCGCGGGGAGCCGGACCCGCTCGACGCCGAACGCCGCCGCCTGCTCGCCTTGCTCGCACTGGCGCCGCTCGCGCTCAGCGCGTTGGCCGCGCTGCTCCTGCGCACGAAAATCTCGTCGAACATGCTGATCGGCGTGTTTCCGCTAAGCCCGCTGCTCGCCATCGCGTGGCTGCGGCCCGACCCGGCGCGGTTGCGCAGATGGGCGCTTGCCGGGGCGACGATGCTTTCGCTCGGCGCGCTCGCCCTGTCGCCGCTGATCGCCGTCGGCAAGGCTTGGTGGGGCCGCGATTCCGAGGATGGGGAGCCACGCAAGGAGGCGGCGCTGGCGGCGACAGACTTGTGGCGGCGCACGACTACCGCCCCGATGCGCTTTGTCGCCGGCTCGTTTCGCTATGACAATGCGGCGGTGTTCTACAGCCCCGGGCGTCCCAGCGCGTTCGTCAATTTCGACTATTTCGGCAATCGCTGGGCGAGCCCGGATAAGCTCGCCGCGCGGGGACTGCTGACGATCTGCGTGAAGGAGGATGCGACCTGCCGCGCCGAGGCTTTGAAATACGAGACGCCCGCGACCAAGCGCGAAGCGGTCACGCTGGCGCACATGGCCTTCGGCCGCAGCCGCAATCCGGTCGATTTCGTGCTGAGCGCGACCCCGCCGCGCTAACCCGCCATCGCCGCGGCGTCAGCGCGGATGCGTTCGATCATCGCGCGCACGCCGTTCGAGCGCTGCGGCGTCAGGTGCTGTTCCAGCCCGAGGTCGCGAAAAATCGCGGTCGCGTCGACGGCGAGCGCCTGCGCCGGCGTCTTGCCGTCGTATAGCGCGGCGGCGATGGCGACCAGACCTTTGACCAGATGGGAATCGCTGTCGCCGCGCAGATGCAGCGCGCCCTGCTCAACCCAGTCGTCGATCCAGACCTGGCTGACACAGCCGCGCACCTTGTTGGCGTCGGTGCGCGCGCTTTCGGGAAACTCGGGCAATTCGCGGCCGAGTTCGATCACATAGCGATAGCGGTCTTCCCAATCGTCGAGGAAGGCGAAATCGTCGCGGATGGCGTCGAGGGTGCGCAGGGAGACCTCCGGCGGGGGGACAGGCCGGTAGATAGGGGTTCACGCGCCGCGCGCCTATCCTCGCTTCGCCGATTTCTTGGCGTTTCCACTCGGACCGAACCAGGGTTCGCGCAAATCGGCTTGCGTGAGCGCGCCCGATGCGCCTTTCGCGGGCGCGGCGGGGCGGGCGAACGAGGGCGGCGGGATGGCGGCGGCGCGTTGCGCCTGCGCGCTGACGGCCAGGACGCAGCCTGCGGCGGCCCATTGCGCGCGCAAGGGCGCCTCGTCGGCGAGGCGCGATTGCATCGCGGCGGCGCACAGGCTCGTCGTCGCGCTGACCTCGTTGGAGTTCAATGTCGGCGCGAACATCGCGAAATAGACGCCGCCGAGGCCGACCGCCGATTTGAAGATGAAGCCCATTTCGCCAACCCCTAGTGTTGCGATGAAGCGACTTTAACTCAAGCCGCCTGAACGTCGGGTCGAAACGAAACCAAGCATTTGACGGACTCGCTTCACCTCCCGTCAACCCTGTGGCCACGCGCGCAGCGTTAGCGGAGGGGAAACCATATGCGCGGGCGGCGGCGCGGCGAGCCGCGCTCCGGGGCGAGATAGTCATTCGGACGCTTGGGTTTAGGCGCTGCTTAACGCGAAGGGGGGATGATGCGGGCTCAGGATGCCTCGCGCGTCGGAGTTGTGCATTCCCGTGGGCTCGGCAAAGACATATTTTCCGCTCAGGGCCCGCTTCGCCCGCGCCGCCGCCGCCTTGATCCTGGCGTTCACGGCGGGCGCGGCGATGGCGCCTGCGCGTGTGAAATGGACGGGCGGGCTGTCGCTCGCCGCATTCGGCGTGGGCTTCGCCTTTCGTCGCCCGCGCGCCGCTCCAGCCGAAGGCGGGATCGACGCGCGGGCGGCGCTGGCGGGCGACATCGTCGTGCGTCATCGCATCGACGGGCGCGTAACCGTGGTCGAGGGCGGCGCGACCGACTCCGAGGCGCTCATCGGCTATGGGCTTGTCGATCGCCTGCACGTAGAGGATCGGCCGCGCTTCCTCGACCAGCTTGCGGCGGTCGCCGCCGACGGAGAGACGCGCGCCACAACGGTGCGGATGGGGCGCAACGAGGCCGATTTCAAAATGTTCGACGTGGTGAGCCGGCGCGGCGAAGGCGCCGGGGCGCTGATCTCGGCGTTGCGCGAAAGCGTCGCGGCGCGCACGCTGAGCGCGCAGCTCGACGCGGCGCGCGAGGAGGCGCGGCTGGAGCGTTCCCTGAAAGATCGTCTGCTCGCCAATATGAGCCACGAACTGCGCACGCCGCTCAACGCGATTCTCGGCTTCTCCGAGATCCTCGGCGATCCCGCGCTGGCTCCGGCCGACCCCGACAAGCGGCTCGAATATGCGCGCATCATCCACACCTCGGCCGGCCATCTGTTGTCCGTCGTCAATCTCGTGCTCGACATGTCGCGCATCGAGGCGGGCAAGTTTTCCGTCTCGCCCGAGCCGCTGGAACTGGCGCCGCTGCTGAGCGAATGCTGCGACATGCTGCGGCTGCGCGCAAACACGGGCAAAGTGGAGATCGTCGTCTTGCCCTTGGCAGACGGTTTGGAGATCGTAGCCGACAAAGCGGCCTGCCGTCAGATCCTGGTCAATCTGCTGTCCAACGCCGTCAAATTCACGCCGCCGAACGGGCGCGTGATCGTCGAAGCCAATGTCGAGGCGGGCGTGGCGCGAATTTCGGTCACCGACACCGGCATCGGCATCAAGCCCGACGACCTGCCGCGACTGGGCGACCCTTTCTTTCAGATCAAGTCCGGCTATGATCGCAGCTTCGAGGGCGCGGGCCTCGGACTGTCGCTGG
>JANYIH010000206.1 GCA_025358745.1 Hyphomicrobiales bacterium
GTTTTGCCGAGCCAGCTCTGTTCGAGTTCTGGAGGTAGATCGGGACCCCGGGGCGCAAGGTCCGGCAGGAAGACAAACCTGTTTTCAATCATAGCGGCCTGAGCGTACATCCGCACGACTTTATCGCCGTCGGGAATACGCCTCTGGCGGCGTAGAACCCCCCGGATCGAAGCTCTTGCAGGAGTTGTTGTCCCGAGGCCTTGTCGTCGATGAGAATAACTTGAGCCTTGTCGCGCCGCCCGTGTTCCTCGACAGCGCGCTTTAGCGCGGGTTTTCGAACCCGGCACGGACAATTTGCGCCGGCCCGGCTTCACTGGCAGCGCCCGCGCGGTCATCAAAATCGCTGTATCGCGGGAGCGCGTGAGGAATTGAACCGCTGAATTTCTAGTTTTATAGTATCAAGTCACAACGTGCGCTTTCGATATTCCAGCAAAATTGTGCTCAAGGCGCTCATCG
The DNA here is from genome assembly GCA_025358745.1 of Hyphomicrobiales bacterium. Lineage (GTDB taxonomy): Bacteria > Pseudomonadota > Alphaproteobacteria > Rhizobiales > Beijerinckiaceae > Roseiarcus. The sequence continues at coordinate 457 of JANYIH010000206.1, forward strand.
CACCTATGTCAATAACACCTTTCAAGTCGTGTCCCGCAACGGTATCGTTCAGGGCGATGGCCAAAGCCTGGGGTCGCGATTGCGCCATCAACCGATTGGAGTCTGCGCATGACACAGAGGAATATCGTTGCAGCGCGGAGCACGCTTCTGCGCGTTCCATGGGCCGGGACGCCGCCGCCGAACGGTATCATGCCGCCGACCGCGCGAGAATTTTTAGTGCTCGAAGTCGAGACGGCGGACGGAACCGTCGGCATGGGATATCTGCAACCGCTGGCCGGCGGCCTGGAGACGATCGACGCCTGCCTCAAGGAGTTGATCGTTCCGCGCGTGCTTGGTCGCGATGCGAGCGAGATTGAAGCCATCTGGCAGGACCTTTGGAAGGCGACCTACTGGCTGGGGCGCGGCGGCGTCGCTCTGTTTGCCCAATCCGCGCTCGACATCGCGCTGTGGGACTCAATGGGCAAGCGCGCAGGCTTGCCCCTGTTTCGGTTGTGGGGCGCGGCGCGCGCGACCGTTCCCGCCTACGGGTCTGGCTGCTTCCGGGGTTTTGGCCGCGACGGCATGATCGATAAGGCGAAGAAATTCGTCGCGCAAGGTTTAGGCGCGATCAAAATGCAGGTTGCGCATATCAGGCCGTGGCGCGAGGACGTTCTCAATGTGCAGGCCATGCGCGATGCGCTCGGACCGGACATCGAGATCATGGTCGACGTCAACATGGGTTGGGATTCGGCCACCGCCATCCAGGCGGGCCGTCATTTCGATGAATGCGAAATCTACTGGCTGGAAGAGCCGGTCGTCTGCGAAGACTTCGATGGATACGCGCGTGTCGCGGCAAGTTTGAAGACGCGGGTCGTCGGGGCTGAGTCGCATTTCACGCGCTATGACATGCGCCCTTTCTTCCGCACGCCCTCGACACCCATCCTGCAACCGGACCCGATGCGCGGCGGCCTGACCGAAATGCGGAAAGTGGCCGCCGTCGCCGACACTTGGGGCATTCAGATAGCGCCGCATTGCTTCCATGAATTGTGCGTGCATGTGGCCGCTTCGATCCCGAACGCCAATTATCTCGAATATATGGATTGGAACGACGATATCTGGGTCGAGCCCGTCGTCCCGCGAAACGGCGTGGTCACGCCTTCGGAAGCGCCGGGCCACGGGGTGGCGTTCCGGCCCGAAATTCTGCGCTCTTGCCGCGTCGGCGGCTTCGAAGCGAGGCGATCTTAACCGGGCCCGCGCGAGAGAATTGACAAGCAGAGGCAATCGACGAAAGTGTACAAAAGCGTTCGCTAGGCGCCGGCTGAACGCATAGCGGGAGAATCGTCATGCCCGCCGCTCCCCGGGTCAAAAGAAAGATGGGGAGGTTCTGCATGACCATTTCACGACGCGCGTTCAACATCGGCGCGGTCAATGTGCTCGGTCTCGCGTCGCAGACGATTGTCTGGCCCGCGCTGGCGCAGTCTGAACAGATCAGAATTGGCTGGCTCGGCGCGCTGACCGGCCCGAATTCGGCCCCCAGCGACGGCTTCAATCGCGGCCTCCGCTATGGGGTCGATGCGGTCAACGCGGCCGGCGGCGCCAACGGCCGCAGAATCGAACTCATCACGCGCGACACTCAGGGCGACCCGACGAAGGCGGTCAACGCGACGCAGGAAATGATCAGCGCGCTTAAGGTGCATGCGATCTTCGGGCCGGCGAATTCCGGCGAGTCGCTGGCGACGACGCCCCTGATGGCGCGCGCCAAGATGCCGAACTTGCATCCCTGCGTCGTCAATTCGCTGATCGATCCGACCAAATATCCGAACGCTTTCCGAATGGGGCCGTCGAACCGGCAATGGGACGACGCCGTGCGCAATTATTGCCTGAAAATTCTTAAAGTGAAGAAGGTCGCCGTGATTGGCGACACGACAGGTTATGGCGTCACGGCCGTCGGCGACTCGGTGGCCGCCTTCAAGACGGACGGCGCCGACGTCGTCTATTCCGCACAGATCGACGCCACTCAGCCCGACATGACGCCGGACGTGCTGCGGATGAAAAGCGCTGGCGCCGAGGCGATCGTCGCCTGGAGCACGTCGACCGGCATGGCCGCGCGACTGTTCAACGCGCGCGCCGCCAGCGGTTGGGACGTCCCGTTTGTCGGCCATCCCTCGCTCGGATCGGGCGAAGTCGGCCGTCTCATCGAGAAGGCGGCGAACTGGGAGAAAGTATACGCGATCAACTACAAGAGCTGCAGCTTCGACGCCGAGGGCAAATTGCCCGAACGCACGCAAGCGTTCCTCGACAAGGCCGGCTCCAAGCTCGACCTCAAAGGCACGCTTTTGTGGTGGGTGCTGTGCGGCGTCGACGCGGTCGATCTATTCGCCAAGGCGGTGATCGAGTCCGGCGGCGTCTCGAGCGAAGGCGTCATCAAATTTCTCAACGCGCAATCGAAATATCCGGGTTTGTTTGGCGATTATAGCTGGTCGCCGACGCAGCACAACGGCTACCCCACCGATGAAGTCGTCATGGGCATGGCGAATTCGTCGAGGAACGGCGCCCTGAAGTTGGCGCCCGGCTACGCGTGAGTCGGAATCATGGAATACGCGTCGGTATTTTCGATCCTCGCGACCGGGCTGGCGATGGGGGCGATCTACGCCCTCGTCGGCGTCACCTACAACACCATGTATTCGACATCGCGCGTGATGAGCTTCACGGCAGGCCAACTCGGTATGCTCGGCGGCGTGCTCGGCTCGGCATTTGTGCTGCGCCTCGGCCTGCCCTTGGTTGTGGGTTTCGCGCTGACGCTCGCGTGCTGCGCGACCATCGGCGTCGTGACCGAGATCGTCGCGGTGCGGCCGGTGTTGAAGAGCCTCGACCAGCACCTCTATGTCCTGTCCACCCTCGCGCTCTCGCTGATGATCCAGCAGGTCACCGCGATCGAATGGAGCACCGAGCCGCAGCCGTTCCCGCGAGTCTTCGGGATCGGGTCCGGCGTCTGGGACGAGAAATTCTGGCTGCCCATTGCGGCCTGCGCGCTTGTCACCCTGTTTCTTGAGTGGTTGCAGAAGCGCACGCTCGTCGGTCGGGCCTTCCTTGCTGTGGCTGAGGACAATTTCGCGGCGCAGGTGCTGGGGCTGCCGGAGCGCAATCTGCGCATAGCCGGCTATGCGCTCGCCGGCGCAATCGGCGGTTTGGCGGGATTTGCGGGTGGAGAACTGATGCTCGCCTTCTTCGCCAATGGCGGATTCCTGAACTTCTACGGCTTTGTGCCCGTGGCTCTCGGCGGCCTCGGCAACAACCGCGGTTCGATCGTTGGCGGCCTCGCGCTGGGCCTGTTCCAGCAGGCGGCGAATTTCTGGGTCGGCGGCGTATTCGCGTCCGTCGCCGTGTTCGTCGTCTTTATCGTCGTGCTGCTGGTTGCGCCGCAAGGACTGTTCGGCCCGACGACGGCGAGACGCGTGTGATGGCGATAAGCGAAAATGCGCTGAAGCCTGCGACGATCGCTTCGCTCGCGCCTTTCCTTGCGATCGGCGTGGTCGCCGTTCTGCTGCCTTTTGTGGGCAACGACTATTGGGCGGTTATTGGCACGCGCGCGGCGATCTACTGGGTGCTGGTCGCCGGACTCAATCTCATCGTCGGTTTCGCTGGCCAGCTCGCTATTGGCTATGTGGCGTTGCTGACCGTCGGCGCCTATGTCACCAGCATTCTGGCCGCTGGAACCGTGCTGCCGCCCGTGCCCCTGCCGCTCTGCTTCGCGGCGGCGGCGGGCGTGGGCGCCCTGTTTGGCGTCCTGGTCGGCCTGCCGGCGCTGAGACTTCGCACGTTCTATTTCGCCATTTCGACGCTCGGATTCGCCACGATCGTCACCCAGATCGCACTGGCTTGGCGCAGCGTCACCGGCGGCGGCGTCGGCCTGGCCGGTCCTGAATTTCCGCCGCCCTTCAATACGGCCTGGGGCTTCTACGGATTGTGTCTTGGGGCCGCGTCGTTTGCGACCTGGATCTCGGCCAACATCGCGCACAGCCGGTTCGGGCGCGCGCTCGTCGCCGTGCGCGACGCGGATGTGGCGGCGGAAGCGAACGGCATATCGAAGGCGATACTGCTTATCCCTATCTTCCTGCTTGGCGGCGCGATGGCGGCCGTCGCCGGCGGCCTGTTCGCAACGCTGCAAACCTATATCACTCCGGACGCATTCACCTTCGACTTGTCGATCATGTTCTTCATTGCGATCCTCATCGGCGGCCGTGGGTCCATCCTGGGGCCGATGATCGGCACTATCGTGCTGACGATTCTGCCCGAGGCGGCGGCGCCGCTGGCGTCCTGGTCGACGTTTCTCTACGCAGCGCTGCTTCTCGTCATTGTGCTGGCGGTTCCCGGCGGCATCGCCGACCTCATCGATTTCAAGAACAGACGCGCGATCACCGAGGAACGGATGATTGTGCCAAAGCCTGCTTTGTTGCCTCAACTCTTTGCGCATCGTCCGACGCCGGCGGCGCTGACATTGAACGGCGTCGTGCTCGCGTTCGGCGGCGTGCGCGCGCTCGACGGCGTCGATATCGTGGTGAGGCCGGGCGAAGTGCATGGACTCATCGGCCCAAATGGCAGCGGCAAAACAACGGCGCTCAACGTCATTTCCGGCTACTATGCGCCGCAGGAAGGCGAGGCGCGGATTGGCGGCGATCCGCTGCCGGCCGGCCGGCCTGAATTGCGTGCGGGTCTGGGCATTGCCCGCACTTTCCAGCGCCCTCGGCTCGTAGCTGCAGAAACCGTACTCGAAAACGTCATGATCGGCGGCACGATCTCGGGTCGCGCCGGCTTTCTGGCGACGCTGCTGTCGCTGCCCGGACGCGGCCGCGACGAGCGGGAACTGGAGGCCCGCGCCACGCGGGCACTGCAGGCCGTCGGCCTTGAAGCGCTCGCTGGGGTCAAGGCCGGGCGGCTCCAACACGGCGAGCAGCGCTTCGTCGAGATTGCGCGCGCGTTGATGCTTGCGCCCGCCATCCTCATGCTCGATGAGCCTGCGGCGGGCCTGTCGTCGGACGAGATCCGCCGGCTTGGGGAGTTGATTGCTGAGATCGCCAAGCAGGGCGTTGGCGTCCTGCTCGTCGAACATCATGCCGATTTCATCTTCGAAATTTGCCGCCACGTGACCGTGCTCGACCAAGGCCGCGTGCTCGCGGCGGGGACGCCAGCCGAAATTCGCAGCCACAGGGAGGTTGTCGATGCCTACCTGGGCCGGTGAACCGCTGCTCGACGTCCAAGGTCTCGTAAGCGGTTACGGCAAGATTGGCGTGCTGCGCGGCGTATCGATCAGCATCCACGCTGGTGAGGTCGTTGCCCTGCTCGGGCCCAACGGCGCCGGCAAGACGACGCTGCTGCGCGCGATTTCCGGACTGCTGCCATGGAATGCGGGCGATGTCGTGTTCGGCGGCCGCTCGCTTGCCGGCGCGGGTCCACGCGAAACGGCGCGCGCGGGCCTGGTCCATGCGATCGAGGGTCATCGCATCTTCACACAGCAGACGGTCTACGACAATCTTCTGCTCGCCGCCTACGACGCTCCGCGCGCGGAGCGTCGTAGGCGGATCGAAGAAGCCTTCGCCGTCTTTCCCGAAATCGCCGACAAGCGCAACGATCTCGGCGGCGCGCTGAGCGGCGGACAACGGCAGATGTTGGTGGTGGCGCAGGGCCTGGTGAAACAGCCTCGACTTCTGATGCTGGACGAGCCCTCGGCTGGGCTTGCGCCCGTGCTGGTCGACCGCGTGCTGAACGTCGTGAGCGATCTGCGTTCGAGGGGCGTAGCCGTCTTGCTCGTTGAACAACTCGTCGAAAAAGCGCTTCACGGCTCGGACCGCATTTATGCGATGGCGCAGGGACGTATCGTGCTGGAATCGTCCGCCGGCGCGCCGGGCCTCGCCGAGCGCATCGAAAATGTATATTTCGGCCATAAGGCGGCCGACGCCACGGGGGGGAAGTCATGAAGATCGCATCGATTCGCACGCACTACGTGCGCGTTCCCTTCGACATGGGGGCGCCGCTCAAAGACATGGGCGGCATCAAATTTCCGACCATGGATCACCTCCTCATCGAGTTACGCACCGAAGATGGCCTCGTCGGCTGGGGAGAGGGGTTCGGCCACAACGCGATTCCGGCGACCAAGGCCGCGCTCGAATGCTTTGTCGCGCCCTGGTTCATCGGCAAGGATGCGGGGGCGATCAACGCGCTGCATCGCGAGGCGGCGCAGGCCTTCCATATCCTCGGACGCAACGGACCCGTTGTCTATGCGCTGTCTGGCGTCGACATTGCCCTGTGGGACATCGCCGCCAAACGCGCCGGCGTTCCGTTGCATCGCCTTCTGGGCGGCGCGCGACGCGATCACTTGGCCGCCTACGCCAGTCTTCTGCGCTACGGCGATCCGCAGACGGTCGCGCGCATCTGCAAGAAATGCGTCGAAGAAGGCTATCGCGCCATCAAATTGCACGAGATCGACGTCGCAGCGGTTCTCGCCGCGCGCGAGGCGGTCGGACCGGAGATCGCGATCGCCAACGACGTGAACTGTCCTTGGTCGGTGGCGGAGGCTATCGAACAGGAACGCGCCTTGCGTCCGGCCGCTCTTGCCTGGCTCGAAGAACCGGTGTTTCCGCCGGAGGACCACAAGGGGCTCGCGCATGTGCGGGCTCGAGGCTCAACCAGGATCGCGGCCGGCGAAAATGCCGCGGGCCTGCACGACTTTCGCGACATGTTCGAGCGCGGCGCGATCGACATCGCGCAGCCCAGCGTGACGAAGATCGGCGGCGTCACGGAGATGCTGAAGATCATCGCGCTGGCCGAGGCGCATTCGGTCGAACTGTTGCCGCATTGCGCCTATTTCGGCCCCGGCAATCTTGCGTCAATCCACATCGCCGCGTCGCTTGCGAAAGACACTATGCTCGAGCGCCTGTATGCAGCCTTCGCCGAGAGCCCCTATGGCAAAAGCATGGACGCGCATGAGGGAAGGATTGCCGTGCCGCAAGGACCAGGGCTGGGTATCGAACCCGATATGGCGCTGGTTGAGAAATTCAGATGGGGTGACCCGGCCGACATCACCTGATCTTTCAGACGATCGCGCGCTTCTGATCAAAACGCCATGTCCCTCTTGGCGCTATGAGTCGGCACAACGAACCGCAGCTTTTCTCGAAAGCATGCGCTCGTTGGCACCCACATTTGGGAGATGCGCCGAGTAGGCAGAACCGCCGGCCATTTCGAGCGCCAATCGCACCCTCGTCTAGCTGAAAAACCGAAGGTGAATCCGGCCTGGATTTAGCCACCGATCAGGCCCCAAGCGGCTGAGATGGCCTTGTCAACTTGTCATTCGGCGCCACAACATGACCCCGCCGCCACCATTCAGATCAGATAGTTGACGCGGCCTTCGGCGTCGTGAACCCACGCCGATTGACACCTGGGCTCCGAAGAGCCCGGCCGCTCCTTCGAGCATTTGCGCCTTCCAGGCCGTTATTTGGTTCGGGTGCACGTCGAAGACCTGAGCCAACTCCGTCAGCGCCTTTTCGCCCTTCAACGCGGCCAAGGCCACCTTCGCCTTGAAAGCCGGGGTGTGGTTCCGGCGTGGTCGTCTGGTCATAATCTCTCCTGAAGCGCGGCGATACTCGCCGCCGTCAGGCAGAAAATCCACTTGCCGCCCTGTCCAACTTTGCGGGGCCGGCTCTTCGCCTCGTGGAGAGCCAAACCAGCGGCGAACTTGACTTCCGAATGCTCCCCTTTCACCGGTTCGCCGTCGATCAAATTTCGACGCCCCGCTTAAGCCGCGGACCCAACGAGATATTCATCCGCGTCCAATGGGATTTGCGCATCGCGATCATGGGCCGGAGATCAAATTCCTCCGGCCCCGATGACAAACCTCATTTCATGGTCGGGATCGAGAATTCCGCGCCGTCCTTCACGCCGCTCGGCCAGCGCGAGGTGATGGTCTTGGTCTTGGTGTAGAAGCGGATCGAATCCGGCCCGTGCTGGTTGAGATCGCCGAACCCTGAGCGCTTCCAGCCGCCGAAGGTGTAATAGGCGACCGGCACCGGGATCGGCACGTTGACGCCGACCATGCCGACCTGGACCCGACTTGCAAAATCGCGCGCGGCGTCGCCGTCGCGAGTGAAGATCGCGACGCCGTTGCCGTATTCGTGGTCATTGCAGAGGCTGAGCGCCTCCTCATAGCCCTTGGCGCGGACGACGCACAGCACCGGGCCGAAGATCTCTTCCTTGTAGATCCGCATGTCGTTGGTGACATTGTCGAACAGCGAGCCGCCGAGATAATAGCCGTTCTCGTAGCCCTGCATCTTGAAACCGCGCCCGTCGACCCTCAGCTTCGCGCCTTCCTTGACGCCGATGTCGATGTAACCCTTGACCCGCGCCAGCGCCTCGGCCGTGACGAGGGGGCCGTAATCGGCGGTCGCGTCGGTGGAGGGGCCGATCTTGAGCGCCTCGACGCGCGGAATAAGCCGCTTCATCAACTCCTCCGCCGCCTTTTCGCCGACCGGCACCGCGACCGAGATCGCCATGCAGCGCTCGCCGGCCGAGCCGTAGCCGGCGCCGATCAGCGCATCGACCGTCTGGTCCATATCGGCGACGGGCAAGCGCGTGCAATGCTTCGGCGGCGCCAAGAACCATATGGTCGTGCTGCCCGACGCCGATATGGACCAGACGGTCGATGCGCTGATCGGCGCCGGCTATGGCTCGGCCGGCGAGCGCTGCATGGCGATCTCGGTCGCGGTGCCGGTCGGCGAAAA
>JANYIH010000253.1 GCA_025358745.1 Hyphomicrobiales bacterium
CGCGGCGCGCAGCTTGGCGACCTCCATGAAGAAGTTCATGCCGATCGCCCAGAAGAACGACAGCCGCGGCGCGAACAGGTCGACGCTCATCCCCGCCGCAATCCCGGCGCGGATATATTCGACGCCGTCGGCGAGCGTGTAGGCGAGTTCGAGGTCCTGCGTCGCCCCGGCCTCCTGCATGTGATAGCCGGAGATCGAGATCGAGTTGAATTTCGGCATGTGCTTGGCCGTGAAGGCGAAGATGTCGGCGACGATTCGCATCGAGGCGCCCGGGGGATAGATGTAGGTGTTGCGGACCATGAACTCTTTCAGGATGTCGTTCTGGATCGTGCCCGACAGCTTTTCGGCCGGCACGCCCTGCTCCTCGGCGGCGACGATGAACAGCGCCAGCACCGGCAGCACCGCGCCGTTCATCGTCATCGACACGCTCATCGCGTCGAGCGGGATGCCGGAAAACAGCGTGCGCATGTCATAGATGGAATCGATCGCGACGCCCGCCATGCCGACGTCGCCGGCGACGCGCGGATGGTCGGAATCATAGCCGCGATGGGTGGCGAGATCGAACGCGACGGAAAGCCCCTTCTGCCCACCGGCGAGATTGGCGCGATAGAACGCGTTCGACTCCTCCGCCGTCGAGAACCCCGCATATTGCCGCACCGTCCACGGCTGGTTGACGTACATCGTGGGATAGGGGCCGCGCAGATAAGGCGGCAGGCCGGGCCAGGTGTCCAGGTGGGTCAGGCCATCGAGATCGGCCGCCGTGTAGAGCGATTTGACCGAAATGCCCTCGGGGGTGAGCCAGGGCTCGGTCGGGGCGGGTTCCGGGGAGCCGACGGGGGCATAGGGGATCTTCGAGAAATCGGGGATGTGCATGGGCGTCCTCGCTCGGGGCTGAGTTAGCACCGATTGCAGGGGCGGGGAACTCGACAATACGGCGGCGCAGGGACGGGATGGAGGCGGGGAGTTTCAGCGGTTGGAACTGGCTTCCTCACCACCCCACCCACCTCCGCGCCACCGCAAGAGCCTCCCGCGCCGCCGCCTTGCCTGTTCCCGCCAGCCCCAGCGCCTCGAACGCCGGCTGCAACTGCGGCAGCGGCGCCAATTCCCCCTCCCCCGTCACAGCCCATCGCCACGCCGCCGCCGCGCTGGCGTCGCGCGCCATCAGCGCCGCCAGCGACATCGCCAGCGCGGGGCGCGAGGCGGGGCCGAGCCTTGCCAGTCGGTAGGCGTTGTAGAACCGTTTCAGCGCGCGCGGGCGCGGGCCGATCAGCGCGCTGGCGGCTTGCAGATGGCGCAACTCCACCACGTCGAGCGGGGTCGTCAGCGGCGGGCCGTCGATTTCGCCGAGCGGCGCCGAGACGGGCGGGCCCAACAGGCGGGCGGCCAAACCCTCGCCGCCGAAACCCTCGACGTCGAACACCGCCTCGAACAGGCTTTCCGCCACCGCACGCGCTTTCCCCCCGAAGCGGGAGATGTCCAATGCGGCGATCACGACGGCGCCGTGGCCAGCGAGGCGCACGGCGGTCTCGATAAATCGCCGGGCTTCGGCGGGCGGCAGCGCATCAAAATGATCGACGGATATGATCAGGCGCGGCGGCGAGGCGTGGGCCGCCATCACGCGGCCAAGTTCGGCCATGAACGCGCGCGCCGCGCTGGAAGCGTCGGGCACGGCGAAGGCGGGGCCGGGCGGGCGGGTCGCGGGCGCGTCGCCGCCGGCGCGTTTCAGCATCGCCTCGGCGCGTTGCTGCGCGCTGTCGGCCTCCCCTTGCAGCGTCGACACCCGCCGCTCCAGTCGCGCCGAGCTGGCGTCGAGTTCGCGCCGCCGCTCGCGGATATCGGCCTTGAGCAGCCGCAGACCGCGAAACAGCAGGCCGGTGAAATTCGCCGCCAGCCACAGATTGAGGAACAGCGCCGCGACGCCGAACAGGACAAGTCCGTCGACGGAATATTCGGCCGTCTCGCCATGCGCGTTGAGCCAATCCAGCGCCGGCGCGGTCTGGGCGATGAGGCCGCGCAGCCACGCGTCGATGTCGGGGTTGCGCAGCCGGTCGAGGATGAAAGCGAGCGCGAAGGCGAAGATCGCCAGCCCGATCAGTCCCTTCTGACCGCGATAGGCGAAGATCGCGCGCACGAACAGACCCAGCTGCGACGTAGCCCGAGGCCCCGAGAGATCGCGCACCAGCGCGCGGTAGTTCATGTCCGCGTCGCCCTCGACGAAACCGAACCGGCGCAGCCGCGTCTCGATCGCGGAGCGCCGCGCGCGCACGAAATTGTCGAGCCGCGAGCCGGGGGTCTCGAAGAGCAAGGCGTCGGCGAGGCGGGCGC
>JANYIH010000312.1 GCA_025358745.1 Hyphomicrobiales bacterium
CTTTCGAGCGCCATCGCCGCGGCAAGGCGGCGGCGCCAATCCGTCGCGGCGACCGCGACCCCGCCTCCTGAGAAAGCGCCGACGGCGGCGTGCGTGGGCGTCGACATGCCGTATCGTTAGCTAACGCAATGAGCTAAAGCAACTCGGCGTAGAGAATAGCAAGCCCATGCAACGCGCCCGGCCGCCGCTCCATTTCACGGTCATGTTGCAGGTGTCCGTGTGGTCGGAAGCAGATCACCCCCTCGTGCCGACGCCAGGTCGCGACGTCGCTCGCCTGTCTCGCGGGAAGGATCGTCGCGAGCAAAATAATATCCGCTGCGGCCGGTCCCCTCGGATTGACACGGGACAGTCGCATGCTGTCGATAGCGCCGCCGTGGATGGAGCTTCGGCCTCAATGGGATAAGCGCACGATGGAGCGTAGCGTGAATGTCTAATTTCTGGCGTAAGAAGCAGCGAGCGAACGCCCCGGACGGGCGCAAGCCGATCGAAGGCCCGGCGCCTGCGCACAAGCCTTGGCCGAAGCCGGCCGTCGTAGTCGAGCCCTTGGTCGAGGTTGTTCCCGAACTCTCCCCTTTCGCCGGCGAACAATCCGGCGCTTCCCTCGCGCGCGAAGGCTCGGTCACAGCAGCGCAAGCCTCATCTATCGCCCCCTCGAACGCTGGAGACAGCAACATGTATTACGGTCAGGTCGAAGGCACCGGTTTCGTCAGCTACGACAAAAGGTTCGGTCAGCTCTACGCGGGCCATGCGCGGATCGAGCGGTTGTGGACCGGCGGGCGCTGGTGCGAGGGGCCGGCGTGGTTGGCGGCCGCGCGCTGCCTCGTCTGGTCCGACATTCCCAACAATCGCATGATGCGGCTGGTCGAACCCAGCCACGATGTTTCCGTGTTTCGCGAGGTCTCCAACAATTCCAACGGCAACACGGTCGACAATCAGGGCCGGCTGATCACCTGCGAGCATCTGACCCGCCGCGTGACGATGACGAATTGGGACGGCCGGGTCGTCGTCGTCGCCGCCCGCTATCAGGGCAAGCGCTTCAACTCGCCCAATGACGCCGTGGTCAAGAAGGACGGCTCGATCTGGTTCACCGATCCCGCCTATGGAATCGACGCCGATTACGAGGGCGACAAGCAGGAGCGCGAGATCGACGGCTGCTATGTCTATCGCATCGATCCGCGCACGCGCGAAGTCACCGCCGTCGTCACCGACATGGTGCGCCCGAATGGCCTGGCCTTCTCGCCGGATGAAGAACATCTCTATATCGCCGACACCGGCGCGACCCATCAGGACAATGGGCCCAGACACATCCGCAAGTTCAAGGTGAGTTCGGACGGCGCCAGCCTGTCGGGCGGCGAAGTGTTCGCCGATTCTCAGGCCGGGCTGTTCGACGGCTTCCGCGTCGACACCGAGGGGCGGATCTGGACCAGCGCGGGCGACGGCGTGCATGTCTATGCGCCGGACGGAACCTTGCTCGGCAAGTTGCTGGTTCCCGAGACGGTCGGCAACGTCACCTTCGGCGGCACGAAGCGCAACCGGCTCTACATCTGCGGCACGACCTCGATCTACTCGATGTTCACCTTCGCCACCGGCTGCAAGATGGGCTAGGTCGCGGGAACGCTCAGCACCGGCCAGCGCGCGTCGTCGAGAATCGCCGCGCTGACGCTGTTGCGAAACCCGGCGAGCAGGCCGCGCTTGCCCGCCGTCGGCATCACGATCAGATCGGCGCGGAACGATTGCGCCGCGCTCAGGATCGTCTCGACCACCGGGCCTTGCGCCAGCGTGATCGGGATATCCTTGGGGCAACCCGGCGGCGCCGCGTCGCCGATATGCAGCAGCCGCTTCTCGACCGAAGGCCCGAGCGCGTCGAGCAGCCCGCGCGCGCGGGCGATCGCCGCCTCGCAGGGGATGCGGCCGTCGACCGGAATCAGCACACGCGCCAGCCTGACTTCGCCGGTCGCCAGATCGACGAAGCCGCGCTGTCCCTGACGCAGGAACAGGATCATCGCATCCGCCTGCCGCAGCGCGCGACGGCTGACCGAACCTGCGAACCAGTAGCTGAGGCCGGAATGGGCGTGCGTGGTCAGCACGGCGAGTTCGACCGGGTGATCGTGGAAATGCTCCAGCACGCCCGCCGTGACGCTGCGCGCCGGCACGTCGAGGCAGGCGGCGGTGAAGCCGAGCCGGGTCTGAAAATCGGCGAAACGTTCGCTGGGGCTGAGCTTTCGCCATCGCACCAGCAATTCGCTGACCGGCAGCAATCCGTTGCGGGTCGGACCGGCTTCTTCGGGCATGCGGATGTGCAGCAGCGTCAGCCGGGCGCGGGCTTTCAGCGCCAGCGCGACAGCGTGGGCGAGCGCCGAGGCGTCGGTTGGACCGAAATCCGTGGGATGCAGGATGTTGGGTCCGGTCGGCGCCGTGCGCGGTAGGGGAAATTCGGGCTTGGCGTTCATGGGCTTCACCGCGCGGGGCCTTTGAGCGCGAGGCTGCCCGCTCAATCCGGCGCGAGGCTTGCGGCTCGCATTCCCTCCCACGCGGAAATGCTCTATTCGCAGGCGCATGAGCGAACGGTTCTACATCACCACGGCCATCCCCTACGCCAATGGCGCGCCCCACATCGGCCACGCCTATGAGCGCATCGCGACGGACGCGATCCAGCGTTTCATGCGGCTCGACGGGCGCGACACGCTGTTCGTCACCGGCATGGACGAGCACGGCCTGAAGGTTCAGCAGACCGCCGCCAAGGCCGGCGTCACGCCGCAGGATTTCGTCGATGACGTCGCAGCCCAATTCGAAGCGATGGGCGAATTGCTCAACGCGCGCGCCGACGACATCGTGCGCACGACGCAAAGCCGCCACCGCGCCGCCGTGCAGGAGATCTGGGAGCGCATGGCCGCCAACGGCGACATCTATCTCTCCAAATATTCCGGCTGGTACTCGGTGCGGGATGAGGCCTATTTCGAGGAGAGCGAACTCACCAGCGCCCCCAACGGAAGCAAACTCGCCCCCTCCGGCGCGCCGGCGAACTGGGTCGAGGAGGAGAGCTATTTCTTCAAGCTGTCGGCCTATGCCGACAAGCTGCTCGCGCATTACGAGGCGCATCCGGAGTTTGTCACACCGGACAAATACCGCAACGAAATCGTCGCTTTCGTCAAGCGCGGCCTCAACGATCTCTCGATCAGCCGCACGACGTTCAACTGGGGCGTGCCGGTGCCGGGCGACCCCAAACATGTGATGTATGTCTGGGTCGACGCCCTGACCAATTACATCACCGCCACCGGCTTTCCCGACGAAGCGCCGCGCAGCGGTTATTGGCCGGCCGACGTCCACGTTATCGGCAAGGACATCACCCGCTTCCACGCCATCTATTGGCCGGCGTTCCTGATGTCGGCGGGCCTCGACCTGCCCAAGCAGATCGTCGTGCACGGGTTTCTGTTCAACCGCGGCGAGAAAATGTCGAAGTCGGTCGGCAACGTCGTCAGCCCCGCCGATCTGGTGACGACCTATGGTCTCGACCCCGTGCGCTATTTCTTCCTGCGCGAAACACCGTGGGGGCAGGACGGCAATTACTCGCATGAGTTGATCGTCGCCCGTATGAACGCCGATCTCGCCAACGATCTCGGCAATCTCGCGCAGCGCTCGCTTTCGATCGTCGCGCGCAACGGCGCGGCGGTTCCCGCGCCCGGCGATCTCGCGCCCGCCGATGAGGAGATGCTGGCCCACGTGGACGCGCTGCTCGGCCTCGCGCGCGAGCACATGGGCGCATTCCAGTTGCACCTCTATATCGGCGCCGTGATGGACGCGGTCGGCGCCGCCAATCGCTATTTCGCTAACGCCGAACCCTGGAAGCTCGCCAAGACCGATCCGGCGCGGATGGCGAATGTGCTCTATGTCACGCTGGAGACGCTGCGGGTCGCCGCGATCCTGCTCCAACCCGTGATGCCCTCCGCCATGGCCCGCCTGCTGGACCTGCTAGCAGTTCCGCTGGAGCGCCGCAGCTTCGCCGATATCGCAGGCAGACTGTCGCCCGGCGTCCCGCTGCCGGCGCCTTCGCCGGTATTCCCCCGTTTCGTCGCCGACCCCGTCCCCTAGGGCGGGCTTGACGGCGGCGGCGGGAGCGGGCAAGCGCGCTTCTAGGTTCGGAGGCGAGCATGGACGAGGCGAAGAGCCGGACGATCGAGACTATCGACATCCAGCGCCTGCTGGAGCTTTTGCCGCATCGCTATCCCTTCCTGCTGGTCGATCGCATCCTGGAGGCCAATGGCGACGACTCCGGGATCGGCATCAAGAACGTCACCATCAACGAGCCGCATTTCCCCGGTCACTTCCCCGGCATGCCGGTGATGCCCGGCGTGCTGGTGATCGAGGCGATGGCGCAGACCGCCGGCGCTCTGTGCGCGGCGAGCCAGCAGACGAGGACCGGTTCGACGCAGGTGCTCTTGATGACCATCGACAAGGCGAAGTTCCGCAAGCCCGTCGTTCCCGGCGATCAGTTGCGCCTGCACATGAAGAAGATCAACAAGCGCCGCAACATCTGGTGGTATCGCGGCGAGGCGAGGGTCGACGGCGTGCTGGTGTGCGAGGCGGAAGTCTCGGCGATGTTGGTGTCGGTTTGACCTTTGTCCACCCAAGCGCCTGCGTCGAGCCGGGCGCGATTCTGAACGCTGATGTCGAGATCGGCCCGTTCTGTCATGTCGGCGCGGACGCCAAGCTTGGCGAGGGGGTCAAGCTGTTGTCGCATGTCGTCGTGGCGGGGGCGACAGAGATCGGCGCGCGCACCCGCATCTTCCCGTTCGCCTCGATCGGCCACGAGCCGCAGGACCTGAAATATCGCGGCGAGCCGACGCGGCTGAAGATCGGCGCCGATTGCCTGATCCGCGAGGGCGTGACCATCAACCCCGGCACTGTGGGGGGCGGCGGCGAGACGATTGTCGGCGACGATTGCGCCTTTCTCGCCAACAGCCACGTCGGCCATGATTGCCGGCTCGGCCGCGGCGTGATCCTGTCCAACAATGTCATGCTGGCGGGGCATTGCCGGGTGGAGGATTTCGCGATCTTCGGCGGCGGCGCGGCGGCGCATCAGTTTGCGCGCATCGGCGCGCACGCCTTCGTCGGAGGGCTGACCGGGGTCACCGACGATCTCATTCCCTATGGCGTGGCGATCGGCAACCGCGCCAAGCTCGGCGGCATCAACGTCGTCGGCATGAAGCGGCGCGGCTTCGCCGCCGAGGAGATCCAGGCGGTGCGTCGCGCCTACCGGCAATTGTTCGCCCCCCAAGGCGCCCTGAAAGCGCGCGTCGAGCAGGTCGCGCAGGATTTTGCCGACGTCGAAGCCGTGCAGCAGATCGTCGCCTTTTTGCGCGAGGGCGGCGACCGCGCCGTCACCATTCCGCGCGAGCGCGGGGAAGAGGCGGCGTGACCGCTCCGCTCGCCCTTGTCTGCGGCAGCGGCGTCCTCCCGCTGGAGGCCGCGAGCGAAATCCGCGCCCGCGGCCGCGAGATATTCCTGGTCGGCCTGATCGGCTCGGCGGGGCGCGAGATCGAGGCCTATCCGCATTTGTGGGTGCGGCTCGGCGAGGTCGGCAAGTTGTTGGCGGCGCTGCGGGCGCGCGGCGTGTCGGACATCCTGTTTCTCGGCGCCGTGACGCGGCCCGATCTTGGCGACCTGTTGCCCGATTGGGGCGCCATCGTGCGCGCCGGCGAGATCGCCAAACTGATCCGCGGCGGCGACGACGCGCTGCTGCGCGGCGTGGCGCAATTGTTCGAGAGCGAGGGCTTCCGCATCGTCGGACCGCGCGACGTCGCGCCGGGCCTGTTTGCGCCCAAAGGCGAAATCGTCGGCCCGTTCCCTGACGAGGAGGCGCGCACCGACATCGCCTTCGGGGCCAGGTTGCTGGAGGCGATGTCGCCCTACGACATCGGCCAGGGCGCGGTTATTACGGCCGAGCGCGCGCTCGCCATCGAGGCCGCGGAAGGCACCGACAATATGCTGGCGCGGGTGGCGGAATTGCGCGCCGGCGGGCGCCTACGGCTGAAGGGCAGGGCGGGCGTGTTCGTCAAGGCGGCAAAGCGAGGCCAGGACGTGCGGCTCGATCTGCCCGCCGTCGGGCCGGCGACCATCGCCGCCGCCAAGAAGGCGCAACTCGTCGGATTGGCGATCGCCGCCGGCGAGGTGCTGATCGCCGACCGGCCCGCCTTCCTCAAGGCGGCCGAGCAGGCGGGCCTTTTCGTGTACGGGTGGACGCCATGAAGGCGCTGAAAATCGCGCTGGTGGCCGGCGAGCCTTCCGGCGACGCGCTCGGCGCCAAGCTGATCCACGCGCTGCGGGGAATCGCGGGCGAGGCTGTGACTTTCGTGGGCGTCGGCGGCCCGCGCATGGAGGAAGCGGGGCTCGAATCGGCTTTTCCTCTGTCGGAAGTCGCCGTGATGGGCATTCTGCCCGTCCTTGCCCGGCTGCCGCGCATTTTCGCTCATATTTCGTGGGCGGCCGAGCATGTGATCAAGGCGGAGCCGGATGGGTTGATTCTGATCGACAGCCCCGATTTCACTCACCGCGTCGCGCGGCGCGCGCGCGCCAAACTGCCCAACCTGCCCGTGATCGACTATGTCAGCCCGACCGTCTGGGCGTGGCGGCCCGGCCGCGCGCGCAAGATGAAGGCCTATGTCGACAAAGTGCTGGCGCTGCTGCCGTTCGAGCCGGCCGCGCATGAGCGGCTCGGCGGCCCGAAATGCGTCTATGTCGGCCATCCCCTGATCGAGCGCCTGCACGAATTGCGCCCGAACATGGAGGAACGCGCCCGCCGCGACACCAAGCCCCCGGTGGTGCTGGTGCTGCCGGGCTCGCGTCGGTCGGAAGTGGCGCGGCTGATGTTCGATTTCGGCGCGGCGCTGGGCGCCTTATCCCACTCCATCGGTCCGTTCGACATCGTGCTGCCGACGCTGCCGCATCTGCACGCCGAGGTGACGGCGCGCGCCGCGCATTGGCCGGCGGCGCCGCGCCTTCTCATCAGCGAGGCCGACAAGTTCGCCGCCTATCGCACCGCGCGGGCGGCGCTCGTCGCCTCCGGCACCGCGACGCTGGAGATCGCGCTGGCGGGCGTGCCGCTGATCGGCGCCTACAAGGTGTCGCGGCTGGAGGAGCCGCTGAAGCATTTCATCAGCGTGCCCTCGATCCTGTTGCCGAACCTGATCCTGGAGGAGCGGGCGATCCCCGAATTCCTCCAACACGATTGCGCGCCGGGCCCGCTGGCGCTGGCGATGGCGGGGATCATCACCGACAGCCCCGAACGGGCCGCGCAACTGGAGGCGCTCGCCCGGCTCGACGCCAAGATGCGCTTGCCCAACGACGAACCGCCGAGCCACGCCGCCGCGCGCGAGGCGCTGGCGACGATTCAGGCCGCATCCGCGTTGGAGCCGCGAGGGCGGTGAAAATAAGGGGATGACTAAGTGAAGAACGCTGTTCTCCCCAACAAAATGGCTATCTGCGAGATCAATCCGCACGAAACCAAATTTCTGTATAACGAGATATTTGTACAAAAGACGTATACGAAGCACGGCGTTCAAATAAAGCCGGGCGACACGATAATAGACGCGGGCGCAAATATCGGCATGTTCGCGATGTATATGTTGATGAATTTTCATCCAGCGCGCATTTTCTGCTTTGAACCCGCAACGCATTGCCTCGATGCCCTGCGCGTCAATCTCGCTGAATGGGCCGATCGGGTCGTCGTAACGGGCTCCGCGCTTGCGGATTTGGAGGGCGAGGCGGATTTTACCTATTACCCCGGCTACAGCATCATGAGCGGTCTATTTGCAAACGAGGCTCGCGATCTCGATGTTTTAAAGGCAGGCGCCAGAACGCAAATGGCGCGCGTATCGAAAAACCCGATCGAAGAGCGCATGATCGATATGCTTGTCGGCAATAAATTGGAAAACGCTTTGTCTTTCAAATGTCCCGTGACGACGATATCCAAAATGATAAAGCAACACGCTATCGAATCGATAGGTTTGCTCAAGATCGACGTGGAACGCGCCGAGAATGCCATTATCAAAGGCATTGACGACGAGCATTGGGAGCGAATTCAGCAGATAGTGGTCGAGGTTCACGATCAGGGCGCGCGCGAACATGAAACCATGCGCAAGTTATTTGTAAGTAAAGGGTATGAGACTGTGCTCGATGTCGAGGAAGGTTTGGAAAACTCGTCCATATATAGTCTCACCGCGCGCCGCAAATAGTAATTTACAAGAAAACAAGGAGGAAACCATGACCGACGACCTCAATGCGCTGGCGAAAGGCGCGCTGGCCGACCTCGACGCCGTATTCGCCGCCATGCCCGCCGATGCGCTGGACGGGCTGATCGAGGAGATCGTCAAGGCGCGCCGGATCGTCGTGTTCGGCCTGGGGCGCGAGGGGCTGCAAATGCGCGGCTTCGCGATGCGGCTGTTCCACATGGGCCGCGACGTCGCGGTGTGGGGCGACATGACGACGCCCGAGGTGACGACGGGCGATCTGCTGATCGTCTCCGCCGGCCCGGGCGACCTCGTCACCGCGCGCACCCTCGCCGGCATTGCGAGACGGGCAGGGGCGCGAACCTTGCTGGTGACCGCGCAGCCGCAGGGCGAACTCGCCAAGCAGGTCGATGTCGTCACGGTGATCCCGGCGCAGACCATGGCCAACGACAAAGGCGGCAAACTCTCGGTGCTGCCGATGGGCTCGCTGTTCGAGACGGCGCAGATGATCGCGTTCGAACTGGCGATCCTCAGACTACGCCCGCGCTTCAACGAAAGCGCCGAGACGATGCGGGCGCGCCACACGAATTTGGAGTGATCACGCCGAGCGGAACGTCAGCGCGATTCCGTTCATGCAATAGCGCAAGCCCGTCGGGCGCGGCCCGTCGTTGAAGACATGGCCGAGATGCCCGGCGCAGCGGCTGCACGAGATCGCGTTGCGCGACATGCCCAGCGACCGATCCGCGCTTTGGACGACCGCGCCGGGCAGAGGGCGCCAGAAGCTCGGCCAGCCCGTGCCGCTGTCGAACTTCGTCTCCGAGGAAAACAGATCGCGTCCGCAGCCCGCGCAGCCGAACACGCCCTTGCGATGTTCTTCCAGCAACGGGCTGGTGAAGGCCCGCTCCGTGCCGGCGCGGCGCAAAATCTCGTATTGATCCGGCGTCAGCCGTTTGCGCCATTCGGCGTCGCTGAGCGAAAAGGCCTTGGCTTGCGATATCGTCAGGCCGATCGCGGTTAGGGACGCGAATTTCAGAAAATGTCGTCGGTCGAGCATGGATCATCTCCCGAGAAACAAAACACCTGCCGCTGGTACGGGCGCAGCGCGGCAAAGTTTCGCTCCCGCCTTGCGGGGGAGGGCTAAGGTGGGAGGAGCCGCATCCTGACAGGTCGGAGGTTTTCACCCCCGTCCCAACCCTCCCCCGTCAAGGGGGAGAGAGTCCGTTCCGCATCGATCTGGAGACGCTTTACGGCTTCCTCAACAGCGGGCGCTCGCTCTGCGGCGGTGGCTTATAAGCGCCTCATCCGCGGGGATGGTCGCCTCCAGATACCGCCACAATGCATTACACCTTCGTTCGCCAATAGCCTGCGGGATCAAGCCAAGTGACCAAGCAGCCAAGTCCTGCCACTTCGGCGCCGGAAAAAACCAGATGCACTGCGCCAGTAGACACAAGTGCGGCGCATACGGCAATTGGGAGTACATAAGACAGCCAGCGCCATTTGATTAACTTGATCACAAATAGATACATGACGCCAACAACAAAAATGGCCGGTATAATAGTCGCTACTAGCATTTTGGTGTCCCCCCTTTCACCCATAGCGCCGACTTGCGGCTCCGACAAGTCGACCTTCACCCCGCCGCCTTCGCCTTGCTCTTGCTTTCCATCGGCGTGATGCGCAGCACGGCGAGGCGGTTCTTCTGTCGCCGCAGCACTTCGAACCGGAATCCATGGAACACGAAAGCCTGCCGCGCCTCGGGAATGGC
>JANYIH010000317.1 GCA_025358745.1 Hyphomicrobiales bacterium
ACCATTCCACGTAATCGTCTTTGTGGACGTTTCCATATTCTTTCTTGAAATGGAGCGCGTAGGGCGGTGACGTTACTATCAAATTGATGGACTTGTCGGGCAACTGCTTAAGGGCCGCAAGGCTGTCCGTTAGGCAAGCGGCCCCGAGCGGCGTGCGATAATAGGCGTCGAGACTGTCCAGAACGTCGGGTTCTCGCCGGGAGTGTTTGGCTGCGGCAAGCGTCATGCGGCGTCGTGTCCATCAAGTTGGGGAAACGGCATTCGTTTCGCGACCCACACCCTAACCTAATGGGGTCGGGCATGTTAGGGAGCGGACGTGTCCAATAGTTCCCTACCCACAGCCCAGTATTGAAATTGGTTGCATGTGTCAACCTATTTTGACCCCAACGAATGGATTTCCCAAGCGGAAGCTGCGCGGCTGCGCGGCGTTTCGCGACAGGCAATCGCCAAGCTGGTCCAAGCTGCCCGCATCGCCACGATGTCGGTAGGGGGCCATGTGCTGGTTCGCCGGTCAGACGTGGTTGCCTTTGTGCCGAAGAAGGCGGGCAGACCAAAGAGCCAATGAGCGATTTTGAAGAACTGCTCGCCCGCGTTCGGGCGTGCCCGCCCGACCAGAAACAACGGATTTTCGCGGAGATACGCGACGACATTCTAATTCACGAGCTTGAGCGCGGGTTCGGCGTTCGCGCGGAGGTGATTCTTGAAGCCATAAGCCGCGCCACAGACCTGACGCAGCGGGGCGTTCGCGGCGTCATCGCGGAAACGGTCTTCGTCCTCGACATTATCCCAACTCTGGCCGACTGGCGCGACGACCCGCCAGTCGGCGATCTCTCCTATGACGCTTGCATGTGCAAGGATAACCACCGCGTCCGAATTCAGGTGAAGATGCAGCGGCGCATCAGGGGCGAACCCATGATGCAGCGCGGGTCGTACGTGGTCGAGGTCCAGCGGACACGGGGCGGGGAGCGGGAGGGCGTGAAAACGCGGCCCTATCGCTATGGCGAGTTCGACTTGATCGCCGTCTGTATGCAGGCCTCAACCCACGATTGGCACGCCTTCATGCATGCGAGCGCGAGCGACCTCGTGCCCGATGCGGGCGATCCCACGATCATCAAGACGCTTCAACCCGTGCCCTCCCACACAGCCAAGCACGAGGGGATTTGGACGAACGACCTACGGGCGGCGCTGGAGCGGTTCACAGGTCGCGCGAATCCGTGAGGCGCAGCTTGCGGCAGGGCTGGGGGTAGCGCGTCAAAGCGACGACCGCCCGTCGCGTCCGCGCATCGCGCGAAAGGGGCATTTTCCCTTATTTCCGCGCTCGGCGAAGTAAGGTCGCCGAAGCAGCCTTCGCCGATTGTCTTTACTTTTCAGGAGGTTCGATGGTGGGCGCACAAGGGCTCGAACCTTGGACCCGCTGATTAAGAGTCAGCTGCTCTACCAACTGAGCTATGCGCCCGTCGCGGAAGCTTGCTCCGCGATGAGGCCCGCCCCTTAGCAAAGGGGCGGGGCCGTGTCTACCCTGAACGCCTCGATTAGTTCTTCGCTTTGTCGACCAGCTTGTTCTTGCCGATCCAGGGCATCATCGCGCGCAGCTTGGCGCCGACCTCCTCGATCGGATGCGCGTTGGCGCGCGCGCGCGTGGCCTTGAACGAAGTCTGGTTGACCTTGTTCTCCAGCATCCAGTCGCGCGTGAATTTGCCCGACTGGATGTCCTCCAGCACGCGCTTCATCTCCGCCTTGGTTTGCGCCGTGATGATGCGCGGGCCGGTGACATATTCGCCAAATTCGGCGGTGTTCGAGATCGAATAGTTCATGTTGGCGATGCCGCCCTCGTAGATGAGGTCGACGATCAGCTTCACCTCGTGCAGGCACTCGAAATAGGCCATTTCCGGCGCGTAGCCGGCTTCCGTCAGCGTCTCGTAGCCGGCGCGGATCAGTTCGACCAGACCGCCGCACAGCACCACCTGCTCGCCGAACAGATCGGTTTCGCATTCCTCGCGGAACGAGGTCTCGATCACGCCGGCGCGGCCGCCGCCGATGGCGGAGGCGTAGGACAGGCCGAGGTCATGCGCGTTGCCGCTCGCGTCCTGATGGATCGCGATCAGGCAAGGCACGCCGCCGCCTTTGAGATATTCGGAGCGCACGGTGTGGCCGGGGCCCTTGGGCGCCACCATCAGCACGTCGAGGTCGGCGCGCGGCTCGATCAGGTTGAAATGCACGTTGAGGCCATGCGCGAACAACAGCGCGGCGCCTTGTCTCATGTTGGGGGCGAGATCGGCGCGATAGATGTCGGACTGAAGCTCGTCGGGCGTCAGCATCATCACGACATCGGCCCATTTCGCCGCGTCGGCGACGCTCATCACCTTGATCCCCTCGGCCTCGGCCTTCCTGGCGGACGTCGAGCCGGCGCGCAGCGCCACCGCAATGTCCTTGGCGCCGGAATCGCGCAGGTTGAGGATATGCGCGTGGCCCTGGCTGCCGTAGCCGACGACGGCGACCTTCTTGCCTTTGATCAGATTGAGATCGGCGTCGGAATCGTAATAAACGCGCATGGATCAAGCCCCTGGCCGCTTGCCGGCCCCTGTCGAAAAAGCGCGAACTTGCGCCTGTGGCCGGGGCTTTTCGTGCAAACCGGGCGGGCGCGTCAAGCGGCGTCGCGCGCAAGGCCCTGCCTCCGAGCCGGTATTTTCCGCGCAACCCGTTGCCAGGATTGGTTTAGTTGAAATTGTTCTCAGTCCGTCTGGTCTTACAATGCGGCGCTGGGGAGCGGCCACGCTTCTACAACTTTCGGTGCATAGGCCCTCGGCGGGAACCGACTATTATCGACGCTCCGGCGACGGCTGCAACGTCGCTGCGGTAAAGGGAGAACGTCCATGTCGATCAAGATTATACTGGCGGCCGCTTGTCTGATGTCGTGCAGCGGTGCGCCGGCGTTGGCGCTGGAGTCCGACGTTTCGACCACCTCGACGCTGTCGCCCGACGCCGTGTGGAAGAAAGTCGGCGACTTCTGCGGCATCGCCAAATGGCACCCGATCATCGAGAAATGCACGTTGAACGGCGACGGCAAGGAGCGGGTGCTGATGGCCAAGGGCGGCGCGACGGCGACCGAGCGGGTCGAAGCCTGGGACGATGCGGGGCGCAGCTACACCTACACCATCATCGGCGGCAATCTGCCGGTCGCCAATTATCATTCGACGCTCAGCGTGAAGCCCGATGGGCAAGGATCCGTGATCCGCTGGGTCGGCAAATACGACGCCAAGGGCGCCTCCGACGCCGACGCCAAGGGACTGATCGACACGATCTACACGACCGGCGAAAAGGCGCTGGCGCAGCCGTAAGGTTCAAAACTCCGCCTGGCGCCGGGCAAGCCGATTGACCTCCTGGGCTTGTTCGGGCGCCAGCGAGCCGATCGCCTTGTCCAGCTTCTCGTCCTTGAGTCCCGCCGCTTTGGCGAGGCCGTTCCACAGCGCGGCGCGAACGATGTCTTTCGCCACGCCACGGCCGCTCAGGTAGAGATGGGCGAGGCGGTTTTGCGCGATCGGGTTGCGGCGCGCGGCGGCGAGTTCGAAAATCTTCGCGGCCGCCTTCTCGTCCTTGTCGACGCCGACGCCGTTGAACAGCATGATGGCGAATTCGACCTGGCCGGCGACGATGCCCTCATCGGACGCCTTTTTCAGCCATTCCGCGGCCTTGTCGGTGTCGAGCGGCACGCCCTTGCCCTCGCGCAGCAACACGCCATAGGAATAGGCGGAATTGCCGTCGCCGGCTTCCGCCCCGCGACGGAAATAGGCGGCGGCGGCGGCGAAATCGGGCTTGTCGCCGCCCTCGCCCTGAAGCGCCAGCACGCCGAGATTGTAGATCGCACCTAAATTGCCCTTATCGGCCGCTTGCCCGAAATTCTTGCGCGCGGCGTCCGTGTCCTTGGCGACGCCCGCGCCCGCCACCAGCGCGACGCCATATTCGTAAGCCGCCTGCGCGTCGCCGTTCTCGGCGCCGAGCTTCCACCAGGCCGCCGCTTCCTTGTCGTCGCGCGTCACCGCCAACCCGTCGTGATAGACCTCGCCGATCAGCGTCATCGCCGCCGCGTCGCGCGGATTGGCGGAGAGACGTTTCTCGGCCTCGCGCAGTGCGGTGAGATAATAGCCGCGCTGATAGGCGCCGAACGCGATGTCGCCGGGGGGATCGCCGGGCTTTGGCTTCAACGGCGCGTCCGGGCCGATCTGACGCGTCAGCGGCGCCTGGAACATCGGCGAATTGGGGTCGAATGCCCAGGCCGCATCGCCGGCGGCGAGCAGCGCGACAAGCGCGAGCAGCGCCGTTTTCATGCGCGCGCGGCCTTCATCGCCGCCGCCATCGCCTCGGCGAGGTCAGGCGCGTCCCAGATCGCGCCGTCGAGCGCGATGAAATCGGCGCCTCCCGCGGCCAGCGGCGCGACGTCGGCCAGCCGTGCGGCATAGGCGACGCAGGGCGTCTCGAAAATCTCCGCCCACCATTCGATCCGCTCAAGCGTCACTTCCGCCGGCAGCGCGACGCCATGGGCGTCGGGCTCGCCGAACATCACGTAATCGGCGCCCTCCTGCCCCGCCGTCATCGCGTCGTCGCGCAGATGGACGCCGCCGGCGCCGACGATGCGCTGCGATTTGAAGCTCTCGACGGCTTCGGCGACTTGCGAAAAATCGACGTGAACGCCGTCCGCGCCGAGCCGCGCCGCCAGCCGCACGTCGTCTTCGATCAGCAGGGCGACGTCATGCGCGGCGCAGGCCTCCAGCAAAGGCGCAACGACGCGTTTGGGGTCGGCGCCCCTGGCGAGACGCACGAGAACGCTCGCTACGTCGCCGAGGGCGAAGGCCTCAGCGAGACGGGGCGCAAAAGCTTGCCCCTCGGTCAGCGGCGGCGTCAGGAGGTAAAGGCGCGACATCGGCCGCGCGTAAGACTTGGACGTCGGCGCGTCAAGCGCCGCCGAACGCCGCTTCGACGCGGGCGAAATGCGCCGCCAACGGATGAACCGCGGCCTCCACCGCCGGCCGGGCGGCGGCGAGCGCGCGATCGAGGTGCATCACGCGCGATTGCAGACGCAGCGAACGCTCCGCAAGTTCGGCGAATTCGGCCGGCAATTCGGCGAGCATGACGGCGTCGCACGACAGGTCCTGCGCGGTCAGCCGGACGCGGTGGCGCTCGGTCTGGGCTTGCGCCAGCGTGATCTCGCCCTCGTTGACGGCGCGGCGCAGCAACAGCCAGGAGGCGACCTGCATCAGCCGCGTCGTCAGCCGCATGCTCTCAGTTGCGTAGGCGAGCGCGGCGGGGCGACGCAACGCCTTGGAGGCGGCCCGGCCGGGGCCGTCGAGATAACTGGCGGCTTCCTCGACCAGGGTCATGCCCTCGCGGAAAAGCGATTTGAACGCTTCCGAATTGGTGTGGCGCAATCCGAATGAAATCGTCTCGTCGCGAGAATTGCTCGCGCCGGCGCCATTCAACACATTCTCACGAGCACTCATACA
Source organism: Hyphomicrobiales bacterium (assembly GCA_025358745.1). Taxonomy (GTDB): domain Bacteria; phylum Pseudomonadota; class Alphaproteobacteria; order Rhizobiales; family Beijerinckiaceae; genus Roseiarcus. The sequence continues at coordinate 5,499 of JANYIH010000317.1, forward strand.
CGAACTCCTCGAGCGGACCCCGAGATCCCGCAACCGGATCAAACTGTGCCGTTCCGGCGCCGCGCGTCTCAGCTGCGCCACGCATTGCAACCATAGCGCCACGTCGAGACTTGCGCACGTTTGCCTATTGTTAAGGTTAATCGCGGTTATTGCGCGCCCCAACGACAAAAAGAGCCGCCTTTCGGGCGGCTCAGGAGAGCTTGGGAGGAAAAATCGGAAAATGGAATCGATCTAAATTCCGATCAGCAACACTTTGGTAACGAAAAAGTGTTAACAAATGGTTAATGCCGCCGTCATTGCGCCAAAATGGGACAGGTCAACTCTTGAAAAAAGCCTGGGCGGCGGCGCGGGTGGCTTCGCGCGCGGACTTTGCCGCCTCCAACCGCGCGATCTCGCGCTGGCACAATTCGATGCGTTCGACGAGCTCAGGCGCGGACAGCGCATCGACATTCTCGCCGATGACATGGGCGAGCGCCTTCTTCGGCGGGGCGGCAAAAGCGTCGTCGTCGAACGAGGCCATGGCCCCCTCCCCTCAGGGCGTCGCTTTGGCGGCGATGAAACCGCCGCCGAGCACGCGCGCATGCGGATCGAGGCTATCGTAAAGCACGCAGGCCTGTCCGGGCGAAACGCCCGATTCCGGCTCGGCGAAAACGACATGCCCGTCGGCGAACAGAAAGGCCGGCGCGGGCGGGCGGGTCGAGCGCACCCGCGCGCCGACCTTGAGACCCTTGTGGGGAATGTCGGCGAGCCGCCCCGGCCCGATCCAGTTGAAATCGCGCAAGTGGACCAAAGGCGTCGCCAGCGCCTCGCGCGGTCCCACCACCACGCGCGCCTTCGCGGCGTCGAGCGCGACGACATAGAGCGCCTCGGCGGCGGCGATGCGCAGGCCGCGACGCTGGCCGATGGTGTAATGCAGGATGCCGTCGTGGCGCCCCAGCGTGCGGCCGTCGACATGGACGATGTCGCCGGGCGCCGCGGCGCCGGGCATCAGGCGCTCGATCATCGCGCTGTAATGGCCCGTCGGCACGAAGCAGATGTCCTGGCTGTCGGCTTTTTCCGCGACGCTGAGGCCGAATTCGCGAGCGAGCGCGCGCACGTCGGGCTTCATCAGTCCGCCGAGGGGAAAGCGCAGCCTGGCGAGTTGCGCGGCCGTGGTGGCGAACAGGAAATAGCTCTGATCGCGCTCGGGATCGGCGGCGCGATAGAGCGCGCGACCGCCCGCGCCATCGTCTTCGCTGACGACGTAATGCCCGGTCGCCAGAACGTCGGCGCCGAGATCCTGCGCCGCCTCGAACAGATCGACGAACTTGAGGTGCTGGTTGCAGGCGACGCAGGGAATCGGCGTCTCGCCGGCGACATAGGCGCGGGCGAACGGCTCGATCACCTTTTCGCGGAAGCGGGCTTCGTAATCGAGCACGTAATGGGGCACGCCGAGCCTGGCGGCGACGTCGCGCGCGTCGTGAATGTCCTGCCCCGCGCAGCAGGCGCCCTTGCGATGCGTGGCGGCGCCGTGATCGTAGAGTTGCATCGTCAGGCCGACGACGTCGTAGCCCTCTCTCGCCAGGAGGCCCGCCACGACGCTGGAATCGACGCCGCCGGACATGGCGACGACGACGCGCGTATCCGCCGGCGCCTTGGGCAGGCCGAGGGAATTAAGCGCGCGAGGCGCGAGGGCGGCGACAGACATGCGGCGATCCGTAACAAGGTCCGGCGCCGATCTGGGAGGCCGCGCGCCGGCGCGCAAGACCGAATAAAGCATTTCGGCTCGCCGCGCCATCGCGTCGAGCGCTCCGGGCCGACGTAACGAAATGGAACATTTCGGCTTAGCCAAATTTTAAGCGGAAGCCCGTAAATTCAGCAATGTAGGGTTGCGTTCGCGTGTGAGAGTAAAATGAGTGATGCGCTGCGGCCGAGAGTCAAATACGTCATCGGTCCCGACGGAAGCCCGCTGACCATCGCGGATTTACCGCCTCCATCGACCAAACGCTGGGTGATCCGGCGCAAGGCGGAGGTGGTGGCGGCGGTGCGGGGCGGCTTGTTGTCGCTGGAGGAAGCCTGCGCGCGATACACGCTGACCGTGGACGAGTTCCTGTCCTGGCAAGTGTCGATCGACCAATTCGGCCTTGCCGGCTTGCGCACGACGCGCATTCAGCAATATCGACACTGAGCGCATCAACCCCCAGCGATAATCTCCTTGAGAAAAGCGACATGACGGGCGAAGGCCGCACGGCCCTCGCCCGTCGCCGTCACTGTGGTGCGCGGTCGTCGGCCGACGAAGGCTTTGCTCACGTCGACATAGCTAGCGCGCGCGAGATGGTCGATATGGGCGCCGAGATTGCCGTCGGTGGCGCCGGTCAGTTTCTTCAGCTGCGTGAAATCGAGTCCCTCGGCGTCGCATCCCGGCGCCGTCAGCGCCGCCATCACGCGCAGGCGGATCGGCTGATGGATGATCTCATCGGGAGCGCCCATTACGCCCGCCGCATCCACAGTCCGCACGAGATATAGCCAAAGCCCGAGACGAGCGCGATCAGCGGCCAAAACAGCGGGCCGGCGAACAGATAGACGGCCAGGATCAGCGCAGTTAGGCCGAGGCCAATCGCCAGAAAGCCGATTCCGAACCACAGGCCCGCCAGACAATAGCCGAACAGAAACAGCGTGCGCCAGAACACCGCCATTTCGCGCGGCCCGAAATGGCCGATCGCGCCCGACCAGACAAAGCCAAAGCCGTAGAACAGCGCGAAGGCGGCGAGCGCGCGCCAGATCCGCCCGCCGCCGCCGACGCCGGCGCGCCGCAACATCAGCAATGTGAATGCGACGCCGAGGACGTCGACGGCGATCCAGGTCCAGCGATGCGAGTTCGGCGCGACGGCGAACACGGCGAATTGCGCGATCTGCAAGCCGCCCCACATCATCGCGATCTCGCCGGAGAGGCGGTAGATCCGCGACTGCTTGACCCGCCGAACGACATCGTCGATCTCGGCGAGTTGCGCGTCGGCTTCGCGCTTGCTCAAACTCATAAGTTCATGGCCCGGCGGCGGGCGCGCCCAGCCAGCCAAGCCAGCGGAACGCCAGGAACAGTCGGCGGCCCTGCGTGACGCTGAGCGCGATCATCAGGCCGAGACTTATCGCGCCGCCGATCGAGCGCAAAGCCAGCGCCTGGGTCAGCGGCAGGGTGACGGCGATCCAGAGATAGGCCAGCGCCTTGAGGACGAAATAGGCGGCCCAGATCAGCGTGAACAAGCGGAAGAAGCGGCGCATTTCCTCGGTCTGCGGGAGAGCCGCGCCCGGTCGCGCTTCCGCGAGTTCCTGCACCATCGGTTTCGCGCCGAAGGCGCCGACGACGAAGGCGGCGCCGGTGAGCAGATTGCTGATCGGCGCCTCGTAGACAAGCAGGAAAGGCGACGCCGCCCAGAGATCGACGGCGCCGAAGGCGAGCGTCAGCGTGGCGACGAGCAGATAGAGCCGGGTGAACGGCCGGCGGCGATAGAGGCGAAACCCCGAATCGAGGAGGATCGTCACGAGCGCGCCGGCGATGGCGGCCTTGACGCCCAAGGTGAGCGCCAGCGCCCAGAACACGATCAGCGGACCGAATTCGGCAAGCACGAAACGGGCGACGCTCTTGAACCTTTCCATGCTCAATCCTCTTTTGCCGCGGCGACGATGGCGGCCAGCGCGGCCGGCTCGGTGACGATCCCCATATGGTCGACGCCGGGCAGCAGCGTCACCGCGACGCCGAGCGGCTTCAACTCGCGCTCGTAAGCCGGAGCGTCCATCAACTCGTCGTCGGCGCCGGCGATCAGTTTCAGCTTTCCGGCCGCCCCGTGGATCGCGGCCTTCATGTTCGACCAATCGAAATCGGGGCCATAGTCGGCGAGCAGGCGGAAGGAATAGACCGAGGTGGTGAATTTCGCGGCCGCGGGATCGTTGGCGTAGGCGATCACCGGCAGCGATTGGCCGAAGGCTACGCCAAGCCGCTTCAGAAATGCAATCGCGAGGATGCGGGGCAGATCGACCTCGGCCCAACGTCCCTTGCCGTCGCTCGGCCGATTGGTCGGCGCCCGCGCGCCCAGGAAAGGCGACAGCAGCACGAAGCGTTCAAAACGGGCGCCGACCGGCGTTGCGGCGACGCGCGCGATGAAGCCGCCGCCGAGGGAATGGCCGATCATCAGATAACGCGCGTTCGGGCGCTGCGCGGCGAGATGGGCGATCAGGTCGGCGAGATCGTCTTCAAGCTGGCCCGCATAGCCGATATCGCCGCGCGAGCCCGAGGCGCCGTGACCGCGAATATCGAGCGCCACCGCCGTCACCTCCGCCGCCGCCAGGGCGTTGCCGATCCCGTTCATTTCGTCGGAAGAGGCGGACGAACCATGGGTGAGGATCGCCACGCGGTCGCCGGCGCCCGCGTAGAGCCGATATGCGAGCCATGTCCCGTCGCGGGCCTGAAAGCGGGTGAGTTCGGGCTTGGCCGTCGCGTCGATCCGCGCGGCGCCGTCCTTGATGGAAACCAGCGGCGGCGGCCGCTTCAGCGGGACAGCGAGCATCGCGCCAAGAACAAGCGCGAGGGCGCCGATAGTCGCGAGCAGATAGACGGGGATGTGAAGCAGGGTCGAGAGCGGCATGGTCGCCTCACTTGCAGATAACTCTGCATTGCAGAGTTATCTGCAATCGTCAATCCCTGCGCCGCGCTCTATGAAACGCCGGCGATGAACTCTCTGGCGCCCGGCGAGCCGGGCTTTCTCGACATCGAGGGCGTGCGGCTGGAAGCGGTTCGCTACGGTCCGCCGCCGGACGCCGCGCCGACGCTCGTGCTGTTGCACGAGGGCCTCGGCTGCGTCGCGCTGTGGCGCGATGTGCCGGAAAGACTGGTCGAGGCGACCGGCTGCGGCGTTTTCGTCTATTCCCGCGCGGGCTACGGAAAGTCCGATCCCATCGCCCTGCCCCGCCCGCTCGACTACATGACGCACGAGGCGGTCGATGTGCTGCCTCGCGGGCGCGCCGCCCC
>JANYIH010000322.1 GCA_025358745.1 Hyphomicrobiales bacterium
TGGTTGAACCGATGCCGCCGTTTGGCCAAGGACTGGGAAAATCTCAACCTCAGCGGACTCACCTTCCTCCGCCTCGCCTCAATCCGCCTCATGCTTCGAAAGCTTTGCATTTGAAAGAAAAGTTTCGGGACGGACTCTTAGGCTGAAAATTGTCTTTATGTCCGGTTGTCATCCCCCTCGGAGGGAACTGTGCAAACCTACTGCGCGACGGCCAAGAATGTGACCGAAATCCGGCTGGACCCGCGGATCGCCGAGACCATCGAACTATCTCTGCGAGCACAGACTAGCGGGTCTCCAGCCGCGGCCGCGTTTAATCGTGCGCTGGCTGACATATTGGGCGCCTCGAAACAGGCGGAGACGCCTGCGGATGCGGAAATTCGCAAGGCGATTTCTGCCGAGCTTGAGGTTAAGGGTGGAATCCCCGACGCGTTGATCGACGTGAGCGTTCACGGCGGCGTGGTCGAATTGCGCGGAGCAATTCGGAGCCAGTATCATCGCTTGAAGCTTTGCGACGTTGCCAACGGCACGCCAGGCGTCAAGGCGATTCACGATCATCTGATCTGGATGGACCACGATTCCGGGGCCTTTCTGCTTTCGCCGGAAGATTCCAGGGCGTCAAATCCGTCGTAATTTCTGCGTCGGGCGCGGCGGTTTTCCAGGGGACACGGCGCCAAGCGGCACCCCCGATCATCGCGAGACGGTCGCGCTTTGGCGTTGTTGGGGGACTCCTGGGCAAGTTCATGTTTCTCGCGGAATGCGAAGTCGGTCCTGGAAGCCGGCTCAGGCGATTGTTCTGCGGCAAACGTCCGCGATCAATCGAGCCGTGACCGGAGCGGCCTTGGGAGCGCCCGTTTCACTGCATCCCGGCGGCAGGACGGTTGCGTCGATGCGCGCGCGAGCATCGAAGCGCGGGCCGAGAATGCGACCGCAATAAGTCTGAAGGGGTCTTTATAAGCGAACAAGCGCGGCTCGGCGGTCAAAAGGAGCTCTTATCCGCAGACATCGAGGGCCTCGGTTCGTTGGCCGAGCTCGCCCTGGACTTGCGTTCCCAGTGGAATCACACCGCTGATCGTGTGTGGCTGCGGCTGGACCCAGTGCTCTGGGAGCTCACGCATAATCCGTGGGTCGTCTTGCAGACCGTCTCGCGCGAGAAGCTGCGGCAGGAATTGAGCGATCCTGGGTTCAGAAAAGACGTTGACGATCAGGCGCAAGCCAGGCGCGAATCTGCGGACACCCCCGCGTGGTTTCAGCAAGCCCACCCCCAATCTTCGCTGAGGCGCGTCGCATATTTCAGCATGGAATTCATGTTGAGCGAAGCCTTGCCGATTTACTCCGGCGGCCTAGGCAACGTGGCCGGCGATCAACTCAAGGCCGCCAGCGATTTAGGCGTGCCTGTGATCGGCGTAGGTCTGCTCTACCAGCAAGGCTATTTTCGCCAGGTGATCGATGAGGATGGCGCGCAGCAGGCGCTTTTCCCATACAACGACCCTGGGCAATTGCCAGTGACCCCTTTGCGCCGCCCCGATGGCGAGTGGTTGCGGCTCCAACTCGACCTGCCTGGTCACCCGATCTGGGTACGCGCCTGGCAAGTCCAGGTCGGCAGGGCGCGGCTCTACCTGCTGGACACCAATGATGCGGCGAACTACCCGCCGTACCGCGGGATCACCAGCGAGCTTTACGGCGGTGGGCCTTATCTGCGGCTCATGCAGGAACTGGTGCTCGGGGTCGGCGGATGGCGGTTGCTGACTGCGCTCGGCATCGAACCGGAAGTCTGCCACTTGAATGAGGGGCACGCTGCGCTCGCCGTGCTGGAGCGCGCGCGCAGTTTCATGCAGGCGAGCGGACAGTCCTTCGAAGTCGCGCTGGCCGTCACGCGTGCGGGCAATCTCTTTACGACGCACACGGCGGTCGCCGCCGGTTTCGATCATTTCGCTCCGACCCTCGTCGAACACAGCCTGGGCGACTACGCCCGGAATCAGCTCGGCATTGCGAGCAATGATTTGCTGGCTCTTGGACGCCGGAATCCGAATGACCCCACCGAGAATTTCAATATGGCGTATCTAGCCGTCCGCGGGAGTGGCGCGGTGAATGGCGTGAGCCGCTTGCACGGGGCGGTGAGCCGCCGGCTCTTCGGTCCGCTTTTTCCGCGCTGGCCGGTGGACGAAGTGCCGATCGGACATGTGACCAACGGCGTCCATACACCGACTTGGGATTCCGCCGCGGCCGACAATCTTTGGACAGAGGCCTGCGGCAAGGATCGTTGGTTGGGCACGACGGAATCGCTGGAGCAGGATATTCGGCGTGTCTCGGACGCCAGTCTTTGGCAATTTCGCACTGCCGCACGGACGGCTCTCGTCAATTATGCTCGCGAACGATCGTCCAAGGGGTTGGCCGCGTCGGACGCGCCGGCGGAGGCGGTGGAAGTTGCGAAGAAACTGTTCGACGCCAACACGTTGACGCTGGGCTTTGCACGCCGCTTTGCGGCCTACAAGAGACCGAACTTGTTGTTGCGCGATCCGGAGCGGCTGTTGCGCCTGTTGACCGATCCCCGGCGTCCGGTGCAGCTCATCCTGGCCGGCAAGGCTCATCCGGCGGACCAGGCAGGCCAAGCCCTGATCCAGGAGTGGACGCATTTCATACGGCGGCCCGAGGCGCGCGCCCATGTGATCTTCCTCAGCGACTACGACATGCTCCTGACCGAGCGCTTGGTGCAGGGGGTGGATGTCTGGCTCAATACGCCGCGCCGGCCTTGGGAAGCGAGCGGAACCAGCGGCATGAAGGTGCTCGTCAATGGCGGCATCAACCTGTCGGAATTGGACGGCTGGTGGGCGGAAGCCTATTCGCCGGAAGTCGGATGGGCGTTGGGAGACGGGCAGGAGCATGACGACGACCCGGCCTGGGATGCGGGCGAAGCCGAGGCTCTCTACGAACTGCTGGAGCGGGAAGTCGTCCCTGGGTTCTATGCCCGGGACGAGCGGGGCATCCCGGTCGCCTGGGTGGCGCGGATGCGGGAAAGCATGGCGCGGTTGACGCCGCGCTTTTCCACCAATCGCGTGGTGCGCGAATACACCGAGGGATACTACCTGCCGGCCGCCTCACGCTATCTTGAACGCGCGGCCGATAAGGGCAGGGCCGGCGCGGATATTGTCAGTCGTCGACACGTCCTGGACCGCAATTGGCAGGCGTTGCGCTTCGGCGAATTGAACGTCGGGACGCATGCCGGGCAGCATAGATATGAGGTTCAGCTCTACCTCAATGACCTCGACCCCAAGGCGGTGCGAGTAGAGCTCTGCGCTGACGGCGCTGGAGGCGGTGTCCCCGTGCGGCAGGAGATGGCGGCAGGTCGCCAACCAGCCGTGGCGCCAGGCTGGTTCAGTTCCAGTGCGACTGTCTCCGCCACCCGCCCTGCGGCCGACTATACGGCGCGAGTGACGGCGCGCGGCGACGGCGCCGTGATCCCACTGGAAAGCTCGCACATCCTTTGGCAGCGATGAATCGCATGACCCGGCCGCGTCGCTGATCGCATCGGAAAGGCCAAGCCCTTTCCGCTTGGCCATTTGCGTTGGAACCGGGGCCGGAGTCGGCGATCATGAGGCTTTCCCCTCATCGGCCCTCGCGCTCCACGACCGCCGTTCCTTCGCTGATCCGGTCACTCGGATGGAGGACCACCCTATCCCCGGCCGACAGGCCGGAAAGGACCTCCGCGGTCCGGCTGCCTCTGTGATCGATCCCAACGGACGCCGTGCGCGCGCGTCCATCCTTCATGAGGAAGACAGACCAATCATCGCCCAGTCGAAACAAGGCGCCGACCGGGACCGTGAGCGCGTTCGGAGAGTTCCAGGTCGCCACGTGCACGATCACCCGGTAATCATGCCCGAGCCGCGACCAGGCCTCCGGAGAACCGACGAAATCGATCGCGACGCGAACCCGCTGCTCCTCGATGCCAAGCGCCGAGACTTTGAGAAATCCCGACGGGTCGACCCGCGTGACCCGGCCGGCGATAGGCGCGCCGCCCCAGCCGTCGATCCGCACCGGCGAGCCTGGGCTGATCCGGACGGCGTCGGCCGAAAGGAGGTCCGCCACGACCTCGAGATCGGCCGGGTCCCCAATCTCGATCAACGGCGCGCCTGCCTGGAGCACTGCTTCGCTGTCCTGGACGATTCTCAGCACGCGGCCCGTCGCCGGCGCGCGGATCTGGATGCAGCACGCGGGGTCGGCGTTCGCAACTGCGTTCGACGGATCGACGAGACGCGCGGCCAGGCTGGCGCGGACGCTGCGGCGGACATCGATCTGCGCCCTGGCGCTCGCGAGGGCCGCGACATTTGCGTCCACATCGTATTTTGCCTTGTCCACGGCTTGAGCGGAGATGCTCTGCGTGCGTCCAAGCGCCTGCGCCCGCTGATACTCCGTGCGGGAGAAATCGACCGCGGCTTCCAGTCGACGCACGTCCGCCTCCGCTTGCTGAACGCCGGCATCCGCTCCGGCGACCTCGGCCTGGAGTTGTTCGCGCGAACGCGCGTCGATGAAGCCCGGCGTCGTCGGCTGCATCTCGGCGACCACCGTCTCGTCCGCAGTCACCGCGTCCCCGACGTGAAGGGAAACGCCCTGATGCCCATCGGGGTGCGAGATTCTGAGAACCGTCCCCGCCACCGGCGCGGAGACCGTATAGACATGCCGCACGCGGGTCTTGGCGTCGTCGTCCACGGTGACCTCCATCGGCCCTGTGGCCACTGTGGCGAGATCCACCGCGATGGGCCGTGGCCATGCGAACCATGTGGCGCCGGCCAATCCCAAAGCGGCGCCCAGGGCCCATCCAAATCGCTTCAGCCATTTTGCGCGCATTTTCAGTCTCGGGTCTTCAGGACGGACACAAGGTCGAGGCGGTTGATGCGCCGGCGAACGACAATTGCCGACAACAACGCCGCGACGATCACGATCGCGCTGGCGAGCGCGTAGGCGAAGGGCTCGACGATCAACGGCGTCCGCATCAATTCGCCTGCCATGTTGTTTCTGAGCGTCCAGGCGAGGCCATAGCCGAGCGCCCAGCCCGGCGGCTGGGCGAGCAGCACGAGAAGACCCAATTCGAGCAGCAGGATGTGCAGCACCTCACCTCGGGTGAAGCCGAGCACGCGCAGGCTCGCCAGCTCCCTCCCGCGTTCCGACAGCGATATTCGCGCGCTGTTGTAGACGACGCCGAAGGCGATCACGACCGCGAGCCCGATATAGATGCTCGCCATGATGTTGACCACCAAGGCAAGCGATTGACGGAAGTTCGCGAGCGAGACCCGCTGGAGGGCCAAGCCGCTGACGGTCGGCAGGCTCTTGACCGCGTCGTAGAACGGATCACGCGCAGCTCCATCGAAACTGAGGTTTACGCTGTTGACGGCGGGAGCCTCACGCATCAGTTGCGCCAGGGCCCCAGAATCCATCATGCCATTGATGCCGAAATAATCCTCGACGAGTGCGCTCACCGGAAGGGAGACGGTCCGCCGCTGCCCTTCCAGCAGGTCAACCTCCACGATGTCGCCTACGCGCGCTCCCAGGAGCTGCGCGAGCCACGCCGAGATCGCCAGGCCAGCCTCGGGAAGCGCGACGGGACGCAGATGGGCGTCGATGATCCGGCTGAGATCCGCGTCGCGCGGCCTGCCACTGATCATCACCCGACGCTCGCGGCCACCGAACCGAATGCGCACGGGAACCTGACGAAAGGGCTCGACCGCGAGGACGCCAGGCAGGCGCGATATCTGCGCGACGACGTTTTGCGGACGTTTTTCGATGAAGCTTATGGTCGCGTCTTGGCGATCGGACATGAAATACGTCACGTCGATCAACCCATCCATGGCGCCGTTAAGGAAAAGCGACGCGATCAGAATCGCTGTCGCAAGCGCCATCGCAAGCACGGTAAACGCCGCCCGGATCGGATGCTGCGCAACGTTGCGCAACATCATCAGGGTTGGTTGCGAGAAAAGCTTGTGAGCGGCCAAACGCGCAGGCAAAAGGCGACGTACGCGCGGGGGAGCAGGCGGCTGCATCGCGACGGCCGGCGGCAACGCCGCAACATCCCGAAGAGCGCGGACTGCGCCAGCGACAGCGGCCGCAATGCTCAGCAGAGCCGCCGCCGCGTAGAGATCTGGGCTCCGCGCGAAGACGAGAAACGGGAATTGATAGAATTCGCCGTAGATCCGCGTGATGTCGGCGCCAAGCCACGTTCCGGCCGCGCTCCCAATGACGATTCCAATCGAGGCGATCACGATGACGAATTTGACGTAGTGCGCCGCGATCGCAGCGCCGTGGTAGCCGATGGCCTTCAGCAGGCCGATCTGTTCGCGCTCAAGGGCGACGATGCGGCTCAGCGTGAGGTTGACCAGAAACGCCGCCACCAGAAGAAAGATTGGCGGCAGGGTGCGGCTCATGTTCTTGAGCATCTCAAGGCCGTGGTCCAGATAGGCGTCCGATGTCTGGTCTCTTCGACCATAGGCCGCCTGACCGCCAAAGGGGTCAAGCAGGGCGTCCAACCGCGCGATCACCTCGGATTCGGACGCGCCGCGCAGCAGCTTGAGAGCGACCGAGGAGAACGCGCCATCGAGGTCGTATGCGCTGGCGAGGGCCTTCTCGGACATCCAGATGATGGCGAAGCGGCTATTGTCGGGCATCCGGTCTCCCGGGCCGATCGCGTAGACGAACTCGGGCGAAAGCGCGATCCCGACAATCCCAAGCTCGCGTTTTCGTCCGTTCAAGATCGCTGAGAACCGGGAGCCGAGCGCGAATGCGTGCGCCTTGGCGAAGCTCTCGTTGACGACGACCTCGTCGGCTCGCCCCGGCTCCGGCATCCGGCCGGTCCGCATATACAGCCGATTGAGCTTGGGCTGGCCGGTATCGGGGAGAGAAATGAGTTGTCCCGTCGCAGGCGCTCGAAAATCCGGAATATTGAGCAGTGCGAGCTTCGTAATGCGCACTTCCACGGCCGCGACGCCGGGTATTTCCGCAATCTGGTTCGCCAGCGTCTTGGGCGCCCGTTTGACCAGCGCAAAGACATCGGCGAACTCGTAGCGCTCGTAATACGCCGCGCGCGTCTCTTCGAGAGATCGGAAGGAGCCGACGGCGAGCACCGACGTCGCCACCCCGCCGGCGACCACCAGGGCTATGGCCAGTGCCTGGGCCCACATGCGTCTGAGGTCGCGGAGCAGCTTGACGTCAAGGACGCCCATGCGGTCACCAGCTGAGTTCGGCGGCGGCCCGTCGCGCGCTGTTCTCGTGAATCCCCGAGATATGCCCGTCCGCGAAGGAGAGGACGCGATCCGCAACGCTCTGTATGCTGGCGTTGTGGGTGATGATGAGGGTCGTCGTGCCGAGTTGTGAGTTGACGCCGAGCAGCGCGTCGATCACGATGATGCCCGTCTTGGAATCCAACGCCCCGGTCGGCTCGTCGCAAAGCAACACGTCCGGCCGCTTGGCGATCGCACGCGCGATCGCGACGCGCTGCTGTTCGCCGCCCGAAAGCTGCGCCGGGAAATGATCCGCCCGCGATTCGAGCCCGACAAGCGCAAGGGCTTCTTCGGGGCGCATGGGATGCTCCGCAATCTCGGTGACCAGCGCGACGTTCTCGTAAGCCGTGAGGCTTGGCACCAGGTTATAGAACTGAAACACAAACCCGACATGATGGCGCCGATAGGCCGTCAGTCCGCGATCATCCAAGTTGGTGAGGTCGATATCTCCGAAGAACAGGCTGCCGCTGGTCGCGTGATCGAGCCCACCCATGATATTCAAGAGCGTGGATTTTCCGCTCCCCGAGGGACCCAGGAGAACGACGACTTCGCGATTTGCGATATCGAGATCCAAGCCGCGCAACGCGTGAACCTCAACCTCGCCGGTCTTGTACGTTTTGGTCAGGCCCCGCGCCCTGAAGACTTTTTCCGGCATTCCGGCATTTTGTCCCATCGTCCGCACTCTCGTCCGCGCCAACTGTCACGAGGGCGAGCGCCCTGGGATTGAATTCGGCGCCGGTAAGCGCCAAGCCCCCTGCCACGTAATTGTATACGCGCAGCATGTAGGCGCGCAGACCGATATCGACCGTCGCCGGCGCGACGCCCGCCCCGGCATGTTCGATTTCGTGAAATGCATGTGGGTTCGCCATGATTCCCGTTCCTCTATTTGCGCAGCCACAATCTGCCTGGGCGCGAGAAAATAGTCGCCAACGCTCGCTCGTCGGCGCTCCGGAATGGTCCGCGGCTAGGGAGCGTGAACTCAACCCTCGCCGCGCCAAGCGCTCATTCTTTCACTGTAGCGGACGCCCGCCCGCGTAGATCACGATCAAGGCGGGTGAAGACCTCCGCGCGTTTTGCGCCGCAGAGGCCTTGGCGAAGCCAGGGCTCTCAACAGCCGTGCCGACGATGACCGCGGGCATGTTCGTATTCGTTTCCCGGCGCTTGGCCGACCCGCGCCGCTTCAGCGAGATACTTCGCGGGATCGGTCTCGAACAGGTCCCGGTTTTCGCGACCCTCAAAATAATATGCTCGGCCACGGTAAAGGGTGGAGACGGCGCCGTCGACGGTTGCGACGGCACGGTGGCTGACGGGGTCGAACGCCGAACCGGTTCCAGGGCCGGGCGCGTGATCGCCGTGCGCGCCCGCTTCACGGCGCGCTGAGTTGTGCCCCATGCCGCGTCCACCCATGCGCATCATGAAAAAGACGCCGACAACAGCCAATGCGACCCAAATCCAATCCTGCAAAAGCCACTGCATGCTCGCCTCCATGTCTTTCCGTACATAGGATCACAGGCGGTCGATGATTGCATTGTGGCAGATCAAGAGAAGTTGAAATTCGTGGCCGCTCACAAGCAGCTGGATTTCGTCGAAGGAGGGGTTACATCTTGCCTCGAAGGCCGCCTGATCTTGCGCAAATTTCAGTCGTCCTTGACTCAACTCAATTCGCCATTCGAAGGCAGGTGGTAGCAGAGAGACGCCTGCAACGGCGTCGCAGCTTCGCGCGACGCCCGCCTGCATTCGCACAGGAAATCTCAATGGCCAACACCGACGGGGGTCAAACGCCTAATCGATTCGCTACGTCCCCCGACACCGTCAAAACCAACGTGAAGGCCCATCTTGTCGGCGGCGGCATGGCTTCGCTCGCGAGCGCCGCCTATTTAATCCGGGACGGCGACGTTCCGGGCGCCAATATCTCGATATATGAAGAGACCGATATTCTCGGCGGAAGCCTGGATGGCCAGGGCTCGGCGGAGCGCGGCTATGTGATCCGCGGCGGCCGAATGGTCACCGAGGAAGCCTACACCTGCATGTTCGATTTGTTGTCGTTCATCCCGTCGCTCAGCGCGCCCGGCAAGTCCGTCAAGGACGAAATCTGGGATTTCAACGCGAAGGTGAAAAGTCATTCCTATGCGAGGCTGGTGAACAAGGGCGAGAAGACCGACGCGTCCGAGATGGGATTAAGTAACAAGGATCGGTTGGACCTGATCGCGATCATGGCGACGTCTGAGGAGACCCTCGGAGCGAAAAGGATCGAGGACCTCTTTGAAGCCACATTCTTCAAGACCAATTTCTGGAACATGTGGTGCACGACATTCGCCTTCCAGCCCTGGCACAGCGCAGTCGAGCTGAAGCGATATCTGCTCCGGTTTATCCAGGAATTCCCCCGCATCCACACCCTCGCCGGCGTCCGGCGTACGCCACTCAACCAATACGACTCAATCGTCCTGCCAA
>JANYIH010000337.1 GCA_025358745.1 Hyphomicrobiales bacterium
TGCGACCCGAACGCCCCCGCCTACCCTTGTCTCGCACTAACGGAGTGCACGAGATCCCGGGACATCGGGACGTGCCACGCAGGCTGTTCGACGGCGTTCGATTGGAATGGGAAGACAGGCGGAAAGACTATGGCGAAATCCGCAACATCACTATCGGATTCCTGGCCGCTCGCATGGTCGACATGGTTTGGACGCCGCGCGGCCGTTCGACCCGCATCATCAGCCTGAGGAAAGCCAATGAACGCGAACAAGCCCTCTACGCCCCTCGATTCGGCTGACGACGCCCCGGACCTTTCGACTCCGGAATGGCGGGAGAAATTCGCGCGCGCCAAAGTCCGGCGCGGGCGGCCGAAGGCGGAGAAGACGAAAGTCTCGACCACGATACGCCTCGACCGCGATATTCTCGAATTCTTTCGCGGTGGCGGCGAAGGCTGGCAGACGCGCATCAACGAGACGCTTCGCGCTTCGATGCGCCCTCGCAAACGCGCGTGAGCCCTCACCCCGCCATCCGCTCCGCCGCCATCTTGCGCAACGCCGCCAGATCCTTGGCGAACAGGCGGATGCCGTCGCTGAGCTTCTCGGACGCCATCTGATCCTCGTTGAGGCGCCAGCGGAACGCTTTTTCGTCGAGCTTGATCGGCTCCGGCGGCGTCCCCGGCGCCTTGGCGTCGAGCCGGCGCGGCAGCGCGCCTTCGGCCTTGGCCAGTTCGCCCAGCAGCTGCGGCGAGATGGTGAGCCGGTCGCAGCCCGCCAGCGCCTCGATCTCGCCGAGGTTGCGGAACGAGGCGCCCATCACCACGGTCGAGACGCCGTAGCTCTTGTAATAGGCGTAGATCTGCCTGACCGAGACCACGCCGGGATCGGTCTCCTGCGTGTACGGCCCGCCACCGGCCTTGACGTGCCAGTCGAGGATGCGACCGACGAAGGGGGAGATGAGGAACGCCTTGGCGTCGGCGCAGGCGATCGCCTGGGCGAGCGAGAAGATCAGCGTCAGGTTGCAGTCGACGCCTTCGCGCTGGAGGACGGCGGCGGCCTGCGCGCCCTCCCAGGTGGAGGCGATCTTGATCAGTATGCGTTTGCGGTCGACGCCGCGCGCCGCATAGGCCGCGATCAACGCGCGCGCCTTGGCGATGGTCGCCTCTGTGTCGAACGAGAGATCGGCGTCCACTTCCGTCGACACGCGGCCCGGCACGATCTTGGTCAGCGCCTCGCCGAAATTGACCGCGAGGCGGTCGGTCACGTCGCCGGGGCTGGCCTTTGTTTTGCGGCCCCAGGAAATCGCCTCCTCCACCAGGTCGTTGTAGGCCGGCATCTGCGCGGCCTTGAGGATCAGGGTCGGATTGGTGGTGGAATCGGTCGGCTTGAACTCCTGTATCGACCTCATGTCGCCGGTGTCGGCGACGACGACGCTCATGTCACGCAGGGATTCGAGCTTGTTCATGGGGCGGGCTCCTTGATCATGCAGCTATCTGCCTATTAGCCGAACCTTTCGCAAGCGTTGTGGTTCACGACGGCGGCGCCGGCCAGACCGCGGGATCGACGGTGAACAGTTCCTGCGGCGCGGCGACGCCCCGCAGCGCGTAGCGGCCGACAGAGAGAAAATCCTGCCGGCGATGATGCAGGCCGGCCACGAACGCCGACGACATCAACAAGGGTTGATCGACCGAGCGGCACATCGAGGCGATCCGGCTCACCTCGTTGACGGCGGGGCCGATCACCGTGAAGTCGAGCCGCTCGCGGCTGCCGATATTGCCGTAAAACACGCGGCCGATATGCAGCCCGAGATAGAAGCTGGTCGCGGGCAGGTTTTCAGCCATCCGCTTCTCGTTGAGCTTGGCGACCTTCGCGCGCGCCTTGCCGGCGGCCTTGATCGCGGCCAGACACGCGGCTTCCCGGTCGGCGGCGGGGAAGATCGCCAGCACGCCGTCGCCGATCAGCTTGAGCACGTCGCCGCCGTGATGATGGATCGCCGAGACGATCGCATCGGCGTAATCGTTGAGCATCGGGATCAGCAGTTCGGGGGCGGCGGTGTCGGAGATGCGCGTGTAATCGCGCAGGTCCGAAAACCACAGCACGGTCTTGATCTCGTCGGCCACGCCGCGCGCGATGCGGCCCGACAACACGCGCGCCCCGGCGTCTCGGCCAAGGTATGTCTGCACCAGCGTATGCGCGATGCGGCTGAGCGACGCGGCTTTCAGCGCCAGCGCCAGCACGGGCGAGAGACGGCGCAACGCCGCGATATCCGCCTCGCGGAATCCGTCTTCCGCGTCCGTTCCCCAGGCGGAATAAAGGCAATCGGCGGGTCCGATGCCGCCCCGCTCGCCGAAGCGGTCAACCAGCGCGACGGCATAGGTGTAGCCGTCCTTGCGCAGCAGGCTCAGGAACGGGTCCACCCCCGTCTCGTCGTCGAGCCTCTGGACGAGATGCGAGTCGCCGCTGGCTTGCAGGCGGTAGAACGGCGTCGCGCGCCAACGCTCCTGCGCCTCGCCGTCGCTCGACGCGCCATATTCATTGACCGACACCTCCGCTTCGCCGCGCCGCCAGCGAAAGGCGCGGCCCTCGTAGAGCGGGTGCAAGGTGTCGACCAGCACGCGCCCACCGGCGAGCGGCGCGCCGGCCGAGACGAAACGCTCGGCGAAGCCGCAGATGATCGTTTCCTCGCTCATCGCCTGAAGTCCGGCTTCGGCCAGCCAGGCGTTGAGGGCGAGAATTTCGGGTTCGGTCATCGGCGGGCTCGGGTCATCGGCTCGAAGCTAATCGCTCGCGCTCCGCTTCGCCATGGGCCGGCGTCGATCACAAGCGGTTGAGGCGGCTCAGTCTGTGTTGTATTCTGTACCGATTGGTTCCATATCGCCGCCATGACTGCCGCCCCCAGTCGCGCCGCCCCCGGTCGGCCGCGCGAATTCGATCTCGACGACGCCGTGCGTGATGCGCTCGAAGTGTTTCGCCAGCGCGGCTATCACGGCGCCTCGATGGTCGATCTGATCGAAGGCACCCGGCTTTCGCGCGGCAGTCTCTACAAGGCTTTTCCCGACAAGCGGGCGTTGTTCTTCGCCGCGTTCGACCTCTACGCCCGCGAGGCGCTGGAGCGTCTGCACGAAAAACTGCGCCAGGGCAACGCGCGCGAAGGCATTCGCACCGCGCTGCTGCACTACGCGCATATCTCCGCGCAGGCCTGCGGGCAGAAGGGCTGCCTGATCTCCACGGCGACGGGCGAACTGCTGCCCGACGACGACGAGGCCAAGCGGAAGGTCGAAGCCTATTGCGCCAGCGTCGTCGCCCTGCTCGCCGACGCCGTGGCGCGCGGCCAGGCGGAGGGGGTGATCGACCGCGTGCATGACGCGCGAACGCTCGCCCGCTATCTGCAAACCCTCATCCAGGGCCTGCGTTTCGTCGCTAAAACCGGCGCCGGCGAGGGCGAACTGCGCGATGTCGTCGCCGCCGCCATGCTCGCGGTCGCGCGCGCGCCCTGATCTTTCTCCTCTAATGGAACCATACGGTTCCAATTGGATCTCCTATGACCGCTGACTACATGCTCGCCCACGACGACGTCCGACCCGATCCGCGCCGCTGGACCGCGCTGGCGATCCTTCTGGTCGGGGCCTTCCTGCCGCCGCTCGATTTCTTCATCGTCAATGTCGCGCTGCCCTCGATCCGGGGCGACCTGCACGCCTCCGACGCCGCGCTGCAACTCGTCATGTCCGGCTATGCCGTGGCCTACGCCGTGCTGCTGATCCTGGGCGGCCGGCTTGGCGATCTCTATGGCCGCAAGCGCGTGTTCCTGATCGGCGTCGTCGGCTTCGCCGCGGCTTCCGCCCTGTGCGGACTGGCGTGGTCGTCCGACGCGCTCGTCGCCGGCCGCCTCGTCCAGGGCGTAGCGGCGGCGGTGCTGGCGCCGCAGGCGCTCGCCTCGATCCACCATCTGTTCTCGCCGACGGAGCGGCCGAAGGCGCTCGGCCTGTTCGGTTTCATGATCGGCTCGGCCTCGATCGTCGGCCAGATTCTCGCCGGCCTCCTGATCGACGGCAGCGCGCTGGGCTGGCGCGCGGTGTTTCTGGTCAATCTGCCGGTTTCCGCGCTGATTGCGCCGGCTGCGCTGCTCTGGCTGCCGGAGAGCCGCAGCGACGAGGATGCGCGGCTCGATGTCGGCGGCGCGTTGTGGCTCGCCGCGACCCTGTCGGCCTTGGTCGTGCCGCTGATCGAAGGTCGCGAACTGGGCTGGCCGGTTTGGAGCTTCGCCCTGCTCGCCGCGACGCCGTTGCTGGGCGCCATCTTCTGGACCTATGAGAAGCGACTCGTGGCGCGCGGCGGCAATCCGCTCGTGCATCCGGAAGCGTTCCGCCAGCCCGGCCTGTTGCGCGGCCTGACGGCGACGATCGTGTTCTATTCCATGGCCTCGTTCTTCCTCATCTTCCCGATGTATGAGGAGTTCGGCCTCGGCTATTCCGCGCGCGCGGCGGGTCTCGCCTTTCTGCCGTTCGGCCTGGGATTCCTGATCGGCTCGCAATTCGCCCGATTTGCGGTCGCGCGGCTGGGCGCGCTCGCCGCTTCCGCCGGCATGGGGACGACGGCGCTGGCTATGTTGACCCTGGCCTATCTCGTCCATCGCGGCGCCAGTTTTGGCGTCGAGCCGGCGCTGCTCGTGATGGGTCTCGGGCAGGGCACAGCGATGCCGGCGATGATCCGGGCGGTGATCGACCGCGTCGATCCGCGCTGGTCGGGGCTCGCCTCGGGCCTCGTCAACGCGACCTTGCAGATCGGCGCGGCGATCTCGGTCGCCGTCATCGGCGGCCTGTTCTTCAGCCGAATGGGGAAGGGCGCGCAGCTTGAGACAATCGGCGACGCTTTCGCCTTGTCCCTCCTCTGCATCGCGGCGGCGTTGACGGTCGGCGCTGCGACCATCGCGGGTCTGCGTCGGCGAAGTTAAGCCCGCCTCGATTTGTCTTGGAACAAGGTGGCCGCGTGATCGTTACCGGTAGCGTCGAGAGGCGGCGCTCACGGAGACCACGAATGCGCAAGACGATCCTCACGGCCGCAGCGGCGGCGATGCTGACGGTGGCGGGCGCCGGGGCAGCGCAGGCGGGCTGCTACCGCATGGGCATGACCGGCTACCACTGGTACCGCTATTGCGTCGGCCCGCGCTTCATGTATCCGCACCACCGCCATTGCGAATGGCGCCATCATCACCGTGAATGCTGGGTCGGCTGACTATTCCGCCGCCTCGGCGACATTGCTGTTGGTGTAGTTGAGCACTGGCGCGAGCCAGCGCTCGACTTCGCTGACGCTTAAGCCCTTGCGCGCGGCGTAATCCTCGACCTGATCGCGCTCCACCTTCGCCACGCCGAAATAATAGGATTGCGGCTGCGCGATATAGAGCCCCGACACCGACGAACCCGGCCACATCGCAAAGCTCTCGGTCAGGCGCACGCCGGTCAGCGCCTCGGCGTCTAGCAGGCGGAACAAGGTCTCCTTCTCGGTGTGATCGGGCTGCGCGGGATAGCCCGGCGCCGGGCGAATGCCGGCGTAGGTTTCCGCGATCAGCGCCTCGGGCTTCAGCGTCTCGTCGGCGGCGTAGCCCCAGAGTTCGCGCCGCACCCGCGCGTGCATGAATTCGGCCAGCGCCTCGGCGAAACGGTCGGCGAGCGCCTTGACCAGGATCGAGCCGTAATCGTCGTTGGCGCCGGCGAGGCGGGCCGAGATCGCCTCCTCCTCCGCGCCCGCCGTGACCACGAACCCGCCGACGAAATCGCGCGGCCCGACGAAATCGGCCAACGCGACATTGGGCGTTCCGTCGCGCCGGTTGAGTTGCTGGCGCAGCGTGTGGAACGTCGCAAGCCGATGCGACCTCGCCTCGTCCTGATAGAGCTGGATGTCGTCGCCTTCGCCCGACGCCGGCCAGAAGCCGACCACCGCTTGGGGCGAGAACCACTTCTCCGTGACGATCCGCTTCAGCATCGCCTGCGCGTCGTCGAACAGCGCGCGGGCGGCGGCGCCCTGCTTTTCGTCGTTGAGAATGGCGGGGTAGCGGCCCTTCAATTCCCAGGTCTGGAAGAACGGGGTCCAGTCGATATAGGGCGCCAGCGCTTCCAGGCTCGGCGGCTCGATCGCGCGGGTTCCCAGATACGAAGGGCGCGTTGATTGATAGTTCGTCCAATCGATCTTCATCGCATTGGCGCGAGCCTTGGCCAGCGGCAGGCGCGTCTTGTCTTTCTCCGAGCGCATATGCGCGGCGGCGACCTTCGCGTATTCCGCCCGCACCGTCTCGACATAGGCGCCACGGTTTTCCGGCGACAGCAGCGCGCCGACGACGCCGACCGCGCGGCTGGCGTCGTTGACATAGACGGTCTGTCCGCGCGCATAGCGCGGATGGATTTTCACCGCCGTATGCACCCGGCTGGTCGTCGCGCCGCCAATCAGCAGCGGAACGCTAAAGCCCTCGCGCTCCATCTCGGCCGCGACATGCGCCATCTCGTCGAGCGAGGGCGTGATGAGGCCGGACAGACCGATCGCATCGACCTTGCGCTCGCGCGCGACGCGCAGGATTTCCGAGGCCGGCGTCATCACGCCGAGGTCGATGATCTCGTAATTGTTGCAGGCGAGCACGACGCCGACGATGTTCTTGCCGATGTCGTGCACGTCGCCTTTGACCGTCGCCATAACAATCTTGCCATTAGACGAGCGTTCCGCCGCGCCGCCGGCGAGCCTTCGTTCTTCCTTTTCTTTGTCCATGAACGGCATCAGATAGGCGACCGCCTGCTTCATGACGCGCGCCGACTTCACCACCTGCGGCAGGAAC
>JANYIH010000028.1 GCA_025358745.1 Hyphomicrobiales bacterium
CCCACCGAATAGGACATGTTGAACAACGGCAGCAGGCCCGCGGCGTGCCAGGTCGAACCGGAGGTCAACTCCTTGCGCTCGATCAGAACGCTGTCGGACCAACCTTTCCTGGCGAGATGATAGAGCGTCGAGACGCCGACCACGCCTCCGCCGATGACGACCGCGCGAGCAGTGCTACGCATGTTTGGAACTCCCCAATCTTAATAGCTGGCGTCCGGCATCGACGCCTTCTTGCGTTCGATGAAATCCCGCAGGGCCTCGTCGACGCCAGCGTCGATCGGCGGCGGGACATAGTCGGCCAGCATCTTCTTCCACAAGGCGTTGGCGCGCGTCGCCGCGTCCTTCGACCCTTCCTCCATCCATTGCTCGACCGAATTGTTGTCGGCGACGCTGGAGCGATAGAAAGCGGTCTCGAAGTTCGCCTGCGTATGTGCGCAACCGAGGAAATGTCCGCCGGGCTCGACCTGATTGAACGCCTCCATCCCCTGGCCATTCTCGCTGAGGTCAATGCCCTTGGCGAGAACGTGCATGGCGCCGAGCTGATCGAAGTCCATCACGAATTTCTCATAAGAAGCGGAAAGCCCGCCCTCCATCCAACCCGCCGCATGCAGCACGAAATTCGCGCCCGCGAACAGGGTCGGCAGCAGCGTCTGCGCGCTCTCATAAGCGGCCTGCGCGTCGGGAACCTTGCTCGCGCAAAGCGACCCTCCCGTGCGGAACGGCATGTTCATCCGTCGCGCGAGCTGGCCCGCGCCATAGATCGCCAGCGCCGCCTCCGGCGTGCCGAAGGTCGGCGCGCCCGATTGCATCGAGAGCGTCGAGACAAAGGCGCCGAAGATCACCGGCGCGCCGGGCCGTGCGAGCTGGCAAAACGCCGTGCCCGCCTGCACTTCCGCCAGCACCTGCGCCAGCGTGCCCGCGACCGTCACCGGGCTCATCGCGCCCGACAGGATGAACGGCGTGATGATGCAGGCTTGATTGGCCTGCGCGTAGGCCTCCGCGGCGCCGAGCATGGTTGAGTCCCACACCAGCGGCGAGTTGGCGTTGATGAGGCTGGTGCAGACGGTGTGCTTGTCGACGAATTCCTTGCCGAACAGGATCTCGCACATCGCCACAGTATCGCGCGCCCGCTCAGGGTGCGTCACCGATCCCATGAACGGCTTGTCGCTGAGCCGCATATGCGCATAGACCATTTCGAGATGGCGCTTGTTGACCGGCAGATCGACCGGCTCGCACAAAGTGCCGCCGGAATGGTGGATGAAGGGCGAGAGATAGGCGAGCTTCACAAAATTCCGGAAGTCCTCGATCGTCCCGTAGCGGCGGCCCTTGTCGAGATCATGCACGAAGGGCGAGCCGTAGTTGGGTGCAAACACGGTCGCCTTGCCGCCGATCTCGACGCTGCGCTCGGGGTTGCGCGCGTGTTGCGTGTAAACCGGGGGCGTCGTCGCGCAGAGCGCCTTCGCGAGCCCCTTGGGAAAGCGCACCCGCTCGCCTTTGATGTCGGCGCCCGTGTGGCGAAAGCGTTCGAGCGCGATGGGATAATCGCGGAACTCGATGCCGACCTCTTGCAGCAGCGTCTCCGCATTGGCTTCGATGATGGCCAAACCCTCTTCGCTGAGCATTTCCGTCAGGGGGATCGCGCGGGTGATGTAGGGAATCGACGCCACGCCGCTGCGCGCGCGCGCGGCCCGGCGCGCCTCGCGGCCACGGCGTGGCTCGGCAGGCGCTGCGGTCTCGGACGTGGCGTTCATCTGATGACCCTTGTTCGTTCGCGAACTCGACGGCGAATTTGCGCCAACCCGGGCAGAAAATGAACCCTCAAAATGCGTTGGCGGCGAAAGCGGCGGGCATGGCGGCGGGGGTGTCTTTGGAACCCGAGCGGGCTTCGCGCGTTTGGCCCGTCCAAGCCACCCGCTGTAAGAGGAACACTCTGTGGAAAAGACAACCCTGGCGCTAATCGCCTCCCTGGGAGCCGCATGCGTCACCCCCGCTCTTGCGAACGCGCCCCCCAGCACGGTCGACAGGATTTTGCGGCCGACGTCAGTGGCCGAACTGCTCGATCCGATCGCCAACCCGATTGAAGTGATGAACGATCTTCAGGCGTCGCAGGAGACTAATCTAGCGCCGGTCGAAGTCGCTGACGCGGAAATTTCCATCGGCGTGCCCGGCATCCGGTTCGGTCACCACCATCACCATCACCGCCGGGTGTATGTCTACCATCATCACCACCATCATCACTATTACCGGCGATACCACCATCACCACCATCACCACCATCACCATCATTACAACAGCTACTGACGCCGAGCCGACCGGCCGCCTCTCAGCAAGAGACCCACGCGTTAAACTCGTAGCGGCCGGGGGATCGCCCCGGCCGCGGCTTTTGCAGGATTTATCTATTGCGAGCGGGGCGCGGCAGCGTTCAGCCTTGCAGCACGTCGCCAAACAACTCCCAACTCGCGCCATTGAAGCTTTGCAGCTGCATCTGTCGAATCGGGCTGTAATTGGACGACGACGTGTTGATCTTGATCCCCGGCAGCAGCATGGGAAGATCGAAATCCTTGAGGCTGGTCGCCTGACGCAGGATGTTTTCCCGGCTGAGATCCGCCCCGCATTGCTTCAGAACATGCACCAGACAGATCGCTGCATCGTAGCCATATATGACGTTGGAATCGACCAGATCCTTCGCAGACATCTGCTTGTCGACAAAATCCTTGTATTGCTTGAACCCGGGGTCGTCCTTCCAGCGCGGATCGCTCGCGTCCTTGCCGTAATTGGCTGTAATCAGTCCCTTGGCTTTGTCGAAACCCGCCGCCTTCAACACGCTGGCGATCGAAATCGACACGTCGGTGACGTAACGCGCGGCGTCCCAGCCGAGATCGAAGCTCTTGCGGATCGCCTGCGCGGCGAATTTCGGCGTCGCGGCGATCACGAACACATCGGCTCCGGAACCCTGCAGACTCGCGACCTGCGAATCCACCGTCGGCTCGGAGGTCTCATAGGACGCTTCCTTGATCAACATGCCGGCCTTATCGGCGCCCAGGCCCGCCCTCAGACCAATCAGATAATCCTTGCCGAAACCGTCGTTCTGATAGAGCACGGCGATCTTGGCGTTCGGCTTGGTGGCGAGGATATGCTTGCCGAAAATGCCGGCTTCGGTCTGATAATTGGGCTGGAAGCCGACCGTCCATTTGAAGTGCTCGGGATCTGAGAACGTCGCCGCGCCGGTGGCGACAAACAGTTGCGGCACGCCCTTCTGGTTGAGATATTCGCGCGTCGCCAGACAAGGAGGGGTGCCGAGCGGATTGAACAGGAACGCCACCTGCTCCTGCTCGATCAGCCGTCGCGTCTGCTCAACCGTCTTGGGCGGGCTATAGGCGTCGTCGAGCGAAATCAGATTGATCATACGCCCGTTGATGCCGCCCTGTTCGTTGATCATCTTGAAATAGGCGGTCTCCGTCTTGCCGATCACGCCATAGGCCGAGGCCGGGCCGCTATAGGGCATGGTCTGGCCGATTTTGATTTCCTTATCCGTAACGCCGGGCATGTCGGCGGCGCGGGCGGGCAGCAGGCCGGCGGCAAAACCGGCGGCGGCGCCGGATAGAAATGTGCGTCTAGTCGTCACGTTCGTTTTCTCCGCTTCTGTAAGTCGCCTCACGCCTCGATCAGCTCTCCAAACAGCTGCCAGGAGGCGCCGTCGAATTTCGAAAGTTGCATCTGCCGGATCGCGCTGTAGCTGCCCGGCTTGGTTTTCAAGAGCACGCCCGGCAACAGGGTCGGCAATTCCAAACCGCTCAGATGGGTCGTCTGTTTGAGAATATTGGCGCGCGAAAGGTCGTCGCCGCAGCTTTTGAGAATTTCGATCAGCGCCACCGCATTGCCGTAGCCATATTGCGCGTTCTGGTCGAAGAAGGCGGCGTGCGTCAAATTTTTGTCGGCGAACGCGCCCCATTCCTTCATGCCGGGATCGTCCTTCCAGCGCGGGTCGCTCGGGTCCTTGCCCCATTGCGCGGCGACCAGGTCCTTCGATTTGTCCAGTCCCGCCGGCTTCAACACCGCAGTCACCGAGATCGAGACATTGCTGACGATGCGCGTCGCGCTCCAACCGAGATCGTAGGATTTTCGGATCGCCTGCGCGGCGAATTTCGGCGTGGCGGCGATGATGAACACATCGGCGCCGCTGCCTTGAAGGGTGACGACCTGCGAATCCACCGTCGGCTCGGAGGTTTCATAGGTCGCCTCTTTCACGATCATGCCCGCGTGTTCGGCGCCCAGGACGTCCTTCAGTCCCTTCAGATAATCCTTGCCGAACCCGTCGTTCTGAGAAAGCACGGCGATTTTGGCGTTGGGAAATTCCTTCAGAATGTAGCGCGCATAGATGCGCGCCTCGTTCTGATAGATCGGATTGGCCGGCGAGGTCCACGGAAAATGCTCGGGATCGTCGAGTGCGCTGGAGCCCGTCGAACACATCAACTGCGGCACCTTCCTCTCGTTGCAATATTGGCGGATCGCCAGACAGCTGGGCGTTCCCAGGCATTGCCACAGAAATGCGACCTGCTCCTGCTCGACCAGTCGGCGCGCCTGCTCGATGGTCTTGGGAGGACTGTAGCCGTCATCAAGGCTGATCAGATTGATCTTGCGCCCATTGACCCCGCCCTGTTCGTTGATCATCTTGAAATAGGCGAGCTCCGTGCGGCCGATCACGCCATAGGCCGAGGCCGGCCCGCTATAGGGCATCGTCTGGCCGATCTTGATCTCGCTCGCGCTGATGCCGGGCGTGTCTTCGGCGCGCGCCGGCGTCGAGAAGATCGCCATTGCGGCGGCGGAGGTCATAAACTCGCGTCGGTTCATCGTGCCATCCTCCCATTGTGCTGGTTTTGATCGAGTTCTACGCTTTTCTCAGCCTCTGCGCCAATGAGCGGAACAGTCCGGCTATTCCCATCGGCGCCACAGCCATCATCGCGATCATCATCACGCCATAGACCGCGCCCGGCAGCGCCTTGGCGTTCTCGCCGAAATAGACGGTGAGTTGGTCGGCGTAATTGGGCACGAATTCGATGAACAGGGCGCCGAAGATGACGCCGCCGAGCGAGGCGAGGCCGCCGATGACGATGCCGACGAGAAAGGCGAGCGACAGGGCCAGTCCAAAGCTCTCCGGCGAGACGAAGCCGACCGCGATGGCGTCGAGCCCGCCCGCTACGCCCGCATAGAATGCGCTGATCCCGAAGCAGATCGTCTTGTAGAGCGCGGCGTCCACGCCCATCGATTCGGCGGCGATCGGATGATCGCGAATGGCCACCAGCGCGCGCCCAACCCGGCCGCGCAACAGATTGGCCGCGATCGCGAACAACGCGATCGCCACCGCGAGGCAAAGCCAGTATACGCTTTGATCGACCGACAGCGGCAGGCCCAGCAGCGGGCCGGGTTTGGGCACATGCAAGCCCTCCGAACCGCCGGTGAGGAAATCGAGCCGCTTGAAGGCGAGCAGTTGCGGCGTCGCCACCGCCAGCGCAAAGGTCGCCAGAGCCAGATAGAGCCCGCCGAAGCGCAGCGCGGGAAAGCCGAACAGGAAGCCGGCGACGAAACATACGGCGCTCGCCAGCGGGATCGCGACATAATAGGGCAGCCCAAGTTTGACGATCAGGATCGACGCGCCATAACCGCCAATCGCGAAGAACGCGCCATGTCCCAGCGAAAGCTGGCCGTTGTAGCCCGTCAGCAGATTGAGGCCCAGCAGCGCGATGGCGTAGATCAGAACCTGAGCGCCCTGATAGAGGTGATAGCCGCTCATCCAGAACGGCGCCGAGGCGGCGAAGACGACGGCGAGGCCCCAAGCCAGACGCGAGGCCATCAGACCCTCGCCACGATGCGACGACCAAACAGGCCCGAGGGTTTCGCCACCAGCACGCCGACGATGATGATGAGCGCGACGGACAGTTTCACCTCCGTGCCGACGACATAGGCGCCGAGCAGATTTTCAACCACGCCGACGGTGAAGCCGCCCAACACCGCGCCCCAGGGATTGTCGATGCCGCCCAGCACCGCGCCGGCGAAGGCGTAGAGCAGAATGCCGCCCATCATGTTGGGGTCGAGATAGACGATCGGCGCCGCCATCATGCCGGCAATTGCGCCGATCGCCGCGGCCAGGCCCCAACCGAGCGCCAGCATCCAACCGACGCGCACG
The DNA here is from genome assembly GCA_025358745.1 of Hyphomicrobiales bacterium. Classification (GTDB taxonomy): domain Bacteria; phylum Pseudomonadota; class Alphaproteobacteria; order Rhizobiales; family Beijerinckiaceae; genus Roseiarcus. The sequence continues at coordinate 6,185 of JANYIH010000028.1, forward strand.
CCCACCAGCCGCGCCGAGGCGGGGTTCTGCGCCGCCGCGCGCATCGCCAGACCCAGCGGCGTGAAGCGGAAGAAGGCGAACACCAGCGCCAGCACGATCAGCGAGACGACGATCGCGCCCGATTCATGCGCCGACATGAACTTGGCGCCGAACCAGGGCCGGCCGTTGAACGGCGTGTCGAAGCTCTGCACGGTGTAGCCGAAGAAGAAACCGGCCAGCGCGTTGAAGATGAAACCGAGGCCGATGAACACGATCACCGAGGCCAGGATCGGCGCATGGGCGAACGGGCGCACGATGGCGCGTTCGATCACGACGCCGCCGACGAAAGACAGCGCGACGGTGAACGCGAAAGCCGGCCAATAATTCCAGCCGTTCTGCAACAGCGCCCAGGCGACATAGGTCGAGAACATCGCCATTTCGCCCTGCGCGAAATTGACGAGTTGCGTCGCCTGGAAGATCATCACCAGCGCCAGCGCGGTGATGGCGTAGACGCCGCCGAGCGCGAGCCCCGAGCTGAGTTGGTGAAGGAGTTCGACCATTCAATCCCCCTCAATAACCGAGATAGGCGCGGCGCACGGAATCGTCGGCGCGAATGTCAACCGCCGCCCCGCCGACCACGACCCGGCCGGTTTCGAGCACATAGGCGCGGGTCGCCAGATCGAGCGCAAGATTGGCGTTCTGTTCGACGATCAGGATGCTGACCCCTTCGCTTTGATTGATCTGTCGCAGGATGCGGAAGATTTCCGCCACCACCAGCGGCGCGAGACCGAACGAGGGCTCGTCGAGCAGCAGCAGGCTCGGCGCCAGCAACAACGCGCGCGAGATCGCCAGCATCTGCTGCTCGCCGCCCGACAGCGTGCCGGCCTGTTGTCTGAGCCGCTCGGCAAGCCGGGGGAAATAGCCGAACACGCGCTCGAAATCGGTCTTCACCTTGGCCCGGTCGCGCCTGATATAGGCGCCGAGCTTCAGGTTCTCCTCGACGGTGAGATCGGTGAAGGTCCCGCGCCCGTCCGGCACATGCGCGACGCCCAGGCGCGCCACGTCTTCGGGCGCGCGCGCGCGCATCGGCTCACCGCGAAACTCGATGACGCCCTCGCGCCGGATCATCGCGCTCAGCGCCCGCAGCGTCGTCGTCTTGCCTGCGCCGTTGGCGCCGAGCAGCGCGGTGACGCCGCCCTGCTCAACCTCGAAATCGACGCCATGCAGCGCTTCGATTGGCCCGTAAAACGCCTTCAGTCCGCGCACCGAGAGCAGCGCGCTCATGCCGCGCTGCCGAGATAGGCGCGGATCACGTCCGGATGGGCGCGCACCGCGCTGGGCGTTCCGTCCGCGATCACCCGCCCGAAATCGAGCGCCACCACCTGATCGGAAATGCGCATCACGAGATTCATATGATGCTCGACCAGTAACACGCTGAGGCCGCGCCTGTCGCGCATCCGCACGATCTCGCTCGCCAGTGCATCAACCTCTTCGTGATTGAGCCCCGCCGCCGGTTCGTCGAGCAGCAGCAGTTTCGGCGAGATTGCCAGCGCGCGCGCCAGTTCGACCCGTTTCTTCACACCGAACGGCAATTCGCCGACATAGCGATCGGCGACGTGCTGCAACCGACATTCCTCGATCAGCGCATCCGCGACCGCGGCGATCTCGCGCTCGGCCCGCCGCGCTTGTGGCGACGAGAAGGCGTTGGCGAGAAAACCGCCGCGCGCGCAGGCATGCGCGCCCACCGCCACGTTTTCGCGCACCGTCATGGTGGAGAACAGCGCCAGATTCTGAAACGTGCGCGCGACGCCGAGTTCGGCGATCTCGTGCACGCGCACTTTGGAAAGCGGGCGCCCTTCATAGCGGATGTCGCCGGCGCTTGGTTGATAGAGCCGCGAGATGCAGTTGAACAATGTGGTCTTGCCGGCGCCGTTGGGGCCGATCAGGCCGCAGATCTGGCCCCGCGCGACGCGAAAACTTACGTCGTCGAGCGCGATCACGCCGCCGAAACGCACGCTCACGCCCTCGACGCTCAGCAACGCGTCAGGCCGCGCGCCCGGCGCCAAGCCGTTCGCCATCTCCCCGGGCGGCATCGATCCCTTTAGTCGTTATGTTGAACCCTGATCCAATTTGACTTTTTTTGCGCGCTTGTCACCCCCCTTTCGACACAACGTCGATCGATGATTGTTTGTGCGTTGCAAAAGAGAGGGAGAGTCGCAAGGCGTTCAATCGCGGACCCGTCGGTTCAATCGGGCGTCGTCAGTCCGTCGCACTGCAACATGCGCCGCATGACCGCGTCGGGCGAAGCGTAGGGCTCCTGCAGGTCGACGCTCCAGTAGCGCAGATCTTCGAGCGGGATCGGCAAGGCGGTGACGGCGCAGATCACGAACAGGCCGGGCCGCAGCACGCGATATTCGCCGTCGAGATATTGCAGCCGCGCTTCCCCGCCGCTGGGCTTTTCGTGCCGGTTCATCGCAATCACTTCTTATTCGGTCCGCTGATATAGCAGGAAGCGCGGTCAGGCGAAGCGGTTGGACGCGAACTGACCGGTTTTGCGAAAGCGTGAGAGATAGAGCGGCAATACCGCTTCCGCGCCGCGCGGGGCAATCCCCAGCCCGGCGAAATCGCGCCCCTGCGCGACTGCGTCAACGGAGACGACATTGTCGTCGCGCAGCAGATCGACAGCATCGCGCGTCGTCGTCAGCAGTTGCGGGAACAGCCCGAGGGAGGCGAAACTGGCGATTTCCGTCGCCTGCGCGATGGCTCGCGAGAGCGCATAGGGCAAGGGGACGATGGCGCGACGCCGCTCGGCGAACCGCAGCGCCAGTCGCATCGCCTCGGTCAGCGTCATGATCTCGGGGCCGCCGAGTTCGTAGGTCGCGCCGGGCTTCAGCCCGCCGTCGATCGCCCTGCCAACCGCCAGCGCCACGTCCGAGACATAGACGGGTTGCAGTTTCGCCGTTCCGCCGGAAAAGGCGGGCAACGCGGGGAGGTAGCGGGCGAGATCGGCGAAACGGTTGAAGAACGCGTCCTCGGGGCCGAACACGACCGAGGGCCGCAGGATCGTCGCTTCGGGAAACGCCGCCCGCAGCGCTAATTCGCCGCGGCCCTTGCTGGCGATATAGGCGTTGGCCGAATTCGCGTCGGCGCCGAGGCCGGAAATATGCACCAGCGCGCGCGCCCCGCCGGAGCGGGCGGCGCGGGCGATCGCCTCCGCGCCCTGCACGTGCACGGTCTCGAATCGCTGGCGGCCCGATTCGCTCGGGATGCCGCAGGCGTTGACGACGACTTCCGCCCCCTCGACGGCGGCCGCGACCGAATCGGGGAAGCGCACGTTCGCCTGCACCGGCTCCACTTGTCCGACGGCGCCGTAGGGCCGCAGGAACCCGGCGAGATCGGGGCGGCGCACCGCGGCGCGCACCCGCCAGCCGGCCTGCGCGAAAGCGCGCACGATATAGCGGCCCAGAAAACCCGAGCCGCCGAAGACGGTCGCCAAACGATCGCCGGGAGCAGGAAACTCGGCCATGAGCCACGCCTCGAAGGGGAGTGAAATTCGGCGTCTGAATAGGCGAACCTCTGTCTCCTGTACAGAGCCCGCAGGGGCAGCCTTGCATTATACCGACCAGTCGGTATAAAGTCGTCGTGAGGAATGGAGCGTCTCATGAGCAACCAGAACCCCGTAGGCGTCTGCCTATGGTTCGAGGGTCAGGCCGAGCAGGCCGTCGCGCATTATCTCGCCATTTTCGATGACGGACAGGTGACGAAAGTGGTTCGCCCCAAACCTGAGGGGCCCGTCCTGACGGTGGCGTTCGAATTGCGCGGCCGCCCGTTCCTCGCCCTCAACGGCGGGCCGATGTACAAATTCACCCCCGCCGTCTCGCTGATGGTCGATTGCGCCGATCAGGCCGAGATCGACCATTATTGGAATAAGCTGAGCGATGGCGGCGCGCCCGGCCGCTGCGGCTGGCTCACCGATAAATTCGGCCTGAGCTGGCAAGTCTTTCCGCACGAATTGCCCGCCCTACTTTCGCGCGGGCCTGGCGCCATGAA
>JANYIH010000032.1 GCA_025358745.1 Hyphomicrobiales bacterium
TCGGGGGTTCCTTGCGAACCCGCCGTGCGCCCCACTTGGTCTTCCAGGTCGTGTTCATCGTGTCCCTGCTTCGGATCGTCGCCGACCGGGCGAAGGTTCGAACTGTTGTTACATATCTAGCACACATGTTGCAGTGCAACAAGGGCGAGGCCAATAAGACCAAGTGGGGCGCGCGGCGGGTTCGCAAAGAGCCCCCGACCCTGGAAGAGGCGTTGATCGCCGCCGAGGCGATGTCGCCCGACCTTGAAGCGCGCGCCGTGATCGCCTCGCAATTGATGGGCGTGCCGGTGGAAGAGGTGCGCACGGCCTTGGCGCGGCAACAGGCGCAAACGCGCGGACGCTCCACGCTCGTCAACGGCCGCAGCCGCGCCGTGGTCGTGGAATACAAGCGCCCGCGCACCATCTCGCGGCCAATGGCCGGGCCGATGGGTCGCCGCTGAGGCCCACTGAAATTGCGGCGGCGCGATCGCGCGTGTAAGAGCGCGAGCGCATGAACGATCGCGCGGAGTCCCAGTCCTTTTCGAGCCTGCCGGTGCTTTGGCGGCTCGTGCGCGATTTCGGCCGCGACCATGTCGCGGGCTATATCGGCGCCGCCTTGCTACTGGCGGTTATTTCAGGCGCCAATGTCAGCGTCGCCTGGTTGCTTCGCCCCGTTCTCAACGGCATGACCACGGCGCAGGCGATCGAGCCGATGGGCCTGCTGGCGCTGGAGGCGCTGCTGCTGTTCGTCATGCGCGGCGCGGCGACCTATGGCTCGCAGGTCGTGCTGTCGCGCATCGGCAATCGTATCGTCGCCACCGCCCAGCGGCGTGTGTTCGACCGGCTGCTGCACCAGAACATCGGCTATTTCCAGGATCGCCATTCCAGCGAATTCGTCGCCAGGCTCGCATTCGCGGCCAATGGCGTGCGCGATTGTCTGCAACTGGTGGTGCAGGGTTTCGCGCGGGATATAGTCTCGGTCGCCGGCCTCGTGTTCGTCATGTTCGAGCGCGATCCGACGATGGCGACGGGCGCGTTGTGCGCGCTCCCCGTCGCGGCGCTGGTGATCGGGCGCATCCTGCGGCGGGTGCGAAAGTTTTCGAAGCGCTCGTTCGACGGCTCGACGCTGATCGTGCAGACCATGGGCGAGAGCGTGCTGGGGGCGCGGATCGTGCGCTCGTTCAATCTGGAGCAGGTGATGCGCGAGCGCATGTTCGCCGCGATCCGCACCGTCGAGCGCTCCGCCAACCGGATTGCCGCCGGCGGCGGGCTCGCCACCATGATGGCCGACACGCTGGCGGGCTGCGCCATCGCGTTCGCGATTTTCTACGGCTCCTGGCGCGTGGCGGTGCAGCACGCCGATGTCGGCGCTTTCGCCTCGTTCCTGGGCGCGTTGCTGCTGGCCTACGAGCCGGCCAAGCGCCTCGGCCGCTTTCCCGTCGATGTGCAGAACGGCCTGGTCGGCGCCTCGTTGATCTACGAAGTGCTCGACGCGCCGATGAAGGATGTCTCCCGGCCCGGCCTGCCGCCGCTCGCCATCGGGCGCGGACGGGTGCGGCTCAATCAGGTGCGCTTCGCCTATCGTCCGGGGCAGGAGGTGATCCGCGGCCTCGATCTGGTCGCCGAGCCCGACCAGACCACGGCGCTGGTCGGCCCGTCGGGCGGCGGTAAATCGACCGTGCTCGGCCTGATCCAGCGTTTTCACGCGCCAGACAGCGGCGCGGTGACGATCGACGGGCAGGACGCGGGCGAGGTCGATCTCGTCTCGCTGCGCGAGCGCATCGCCTTCGTCTCGCAGGACGTGTTCCTGTTTCGCGGCGCCATTCGCGACAATATCGCGTTGGGGCGCCCCGGCGCGACGCAGGAGGAGATCGAGGCGGCGGCGCGGCGCGCCAACGCGCACGATTTCATCATGGGTTTCGCCGACGGCTATGGCGCCAATGTCGGGGAACAGGGCGCGCAATTGTCCGGCGGCCAGCGCCAGCGCATCGCCATCGCCCGCGCGCTGTTGAAGGACGCGCCGGTGCTGCTGCTCGACGAGCCGACGGCGGCGCTCGATTCGGAAAGCGAACGCGAAGTGCAGAGCGCGCTCGACGCGTTGCAGCAGGGCCGCACGACGATCGTCGTCGCGCATCGGTTGCAGACCATCATCGGCGCCGACCGCATCTATGTGATCGAGGACGGCCGCGCGGTCGAGAGCGGCTCGCATGCCGAACTGATCGCGCGCGGCGGCGCCTACCGCGCCTTTTTCGCCGCGCAATTCGGCCTGGGCGCGCTGCCCGAGGTGGCGTGAACCGAACGAATAAAATTTGAGCGATTGCGTTGAGGCCGCGCTTTCCCTGCGCCGAGAGAGGGCGGGGAAAACCTCGGATTAACTTTGCAAATTAGCGGCTTGGCCGCCCCCTGCGCCCCATTCTGGCGCCACAATCAAGGGGCGCGCAATGACGATGACAGCGACGATCGAGTGCTTCGACCCGCGGGCGGAGGGCGCTAGTCGCCGCGTCGAAATCGCTCGGGATCGCATCGTCATCTCGCGCCGGGTCGGCGGCGTGGACATGCGGGTGGCGCTGGAGCCACGCCAGTTTCGCGGCGTCGCGCTGGTGGTGCTGGTCTCCGAGGAAACGGATTTTCTCTACGCCGTGCGGCTCGTCCACGCCGACGCGGAACTGAGCGTGACCTTGGCCAGTTGCGGCGAGGAAGAGGAAGCCTGCGCGCATTGGCGCCGCTGGGCTGAAGGCTTCGGCCTGCCGCTTCTGGTCGAGCGCCGGCAGGGCGTATATGAGATCGAGGCCGCCAGCGCCCCTTTCGAGCGGCGGCGCGGGCGGGCGACGTTTAGCCGCCGCTATCGCTTCCTCGCCCGACGCAAGATGGGACGCGCCGACCTCGCCGCGCTCGCCCTGAACGGCTGAGCCGCGCTCACAGCGTGTGATAAATCTCCAGCGCGAAATCGACGTCGTCGAGCACGCGCCCGCGCCCCGATTTCAGGATCAGCGCCTTGTTGCAATATTGTTTTATGATGTTGGCGTCGTGGCTGACCAGGATCATCGCGCAATGCTTGCGGCGCACGAACAGCGCGTCGAAGCATTTTTGCTGAAAACGCGCGTCGCCGACCGAGATCACCTCGTCGATCAGGAAACATTCGAAATCGACCGCCAGCGTCAAACCGAACGCAAGACGCGCGCGCATGCCGGATGAATAAGTCTTCACCGGCAGATACAACAGCCGGCCAAGCTCGGCGAAATCGTCGACGAATCCGACCGCGTCCTTGATCGGCACGCCGTAGATGCGGGCGATGAAACGGATGTTGTCGAGACCGCTCATCGAGGCCTCGAAGCCGCCGGCGAAAGCGATCGGCCACGACATGAAGAGATCGCGCACGACATGGCCGGACGAGGGGTTCTCGACGCCGCCGATGATCTTGACCAGCGTCGATTTGCCGGCGCCGTTCTTGCCGAGCACGGCGATTTTCTCGCCCGCCGCGATGTCGAAGGAGATGCCGTCGAGCACCCGGCGCACCCCGACGGCAGTATGATATTCCTTGACGATCTCGTGCAGTTGAATGCGGCGAGGACCGCTCGCGCGCGCTATCGGCGGCGCCGGCCCGAGGTCCTGCGCGACCGGCTGACGGCGCAACAATGTGTTGGCGAGACGGATTGGCAGGTTCAGGGAACTTGGCAGGTTCAACTAAGATGCTCGCGCACGTTCTTTAGCATCGCGCGCAGGATCGAATAGGCGGCCAGGCTGACGGCCGCGATCGCCAGAATGTTGAGCAATCGCCGCGGCTGCGCCGCCTGATCCGGGGCCGCCGGCTCGACGACCGTTTGCAGATAGAAATGCTGACGCGCCAGATCCTGCCGCGCCTTGTCATATTGCGCCAGCGCCGATTCCAGTTGTTTGGAGGCGAGCATGCGATCGAGCATGATATGGTCGAACTGGGCGAATTTGCCGGCGATCGAACCCTTCTGCCCCGTCATGCGCGCCCGCTCCTGCGCGATCTGATCGCGCAGCGCGTCCACCTCGCTGTTGAGCGAGGCGAGTTGCGGGGCGCGCGGGGTCAGGCTGGTGGTCTGCGCCACATCGCTTTCGGCTTTCGACAGCCGCGTCATCAGCGCGCCGACGCGGCTCAGCGAATCGGCGACCTCCTTGTTGGGATCGAGCATGTTTTCGCTGTTGCGATAAGCGGTGAGCCGAGTCTCGATCTGCGCGAACTTCTCCTTCTGCTCCTCGACGTTGCGCTCGGCGACGGACAGCGCGTCGTTAAAAATGCGGGTGTTGAGCCGATTGACGAAGCCCTCGGCGTTGGCGATCATCGCCTTGTTGAGCGCGAGCGCGTCCTGCGGCGTGAAGGCGACGGTGCGCAGGTTGGCAATGCCGCTCTCGGCGCTGACCCTCAGATCGACGAAATTCTGGAAATGCCGGTAAAGCTGCTCGCGCGTGTCGCGCGAGTAGAAATTGGGAAAGCGGTTGAACAGGTCGCCCTGCGGGCTCGCGAGAATTTGCTTCAGGCCGTCGTGTGTGGACAACGTGTCGACCGCGTCGCGCGAGGTCAGATATTCGGTCGCCGCATAGGTCTCGTCGCTGGCGCGCGTCACCTTCTGATCGGTCAGCAGGGTCGCCAGATTGCCCATGTCCGAACCCGACAGCGTGCGCACCATGAACTCGGATTCCGAGACGTAGCGCGGCGCGGCGATCAACAATTGATAGATCAGTCCGAAGGCGATCGGCAACGCGAGAGCGAAAATCTCCAGCCAATAGCGGCGATGCAGCGACTTGGGCTGCGGAGCCGCTGCGCCCTGCCACCAATTGTCGACGACCAGCTCGCCCTTGGAATGGACGGGTTGCAACTCGATCTCGTTGACGCGGGTCGGTTCAACGAACATCAGGCCGACCCGCCGTCATCAGTGGCCGCGCCTGCGCCGCTGCCTCTCGTCATTGCGCGTGATCCTTCGAGCCGACGCTGAGAATCCAGAGAATGGCGAAGGCCATGAAGCCGACGACGAACGCCGACACGACATCGCGCAGCCGCTCGGGACGCGTCGGTTCGTCGGGCAGGTTCGGCCTGACGATCTCCTCGATATAGACGCGCTTGCGCTGCGCCTCGCTCTCGGCCGTCTGCAACGAGGCGAGCGCGGCGGCGTAGCGTTTCTCCGCCAGTTCGCGCATCAGCACGAGCCGCTCGTAATTGGCCACCTTGCCGGCCAATGCGGAATTGTCGCCGGCGAGCTTCGCCCGCTCCTCATCCACCTTCCTGCTCAGCGCGGAGGCCGACGCCTTCAGCGACGGCAACGAAGGATTGTTGGGCGACATCTGCTCGGCTTCGGCGATCTGCATCTGCGCGTGCGCCTTTTGCAGCGAAAGCGCGCCGATCGACTGCAACATCGCGCCCGCGAATGCGAGCGGGTCGACCAACAGCGCCTCGTTGCGAAACGAGGTCAGTTGCGCCTGCACGTTCACCACGGCGTCGCGCGCGTCCTCCAACTCTTTCTTCGAGGTAGAGACCATGTCGGCCTGCGCGCGCGCGTTGAGGCTGTTGGCCATGTCGCCCGCCAGCACGAGCATGGCGGCGGCGATCGCCTGCGCGGCGCCCGGGTCGAAGGCGGCGACTTCCAGCTTGGTCACGCCGCTGGTCGAGTCTTTGCTGACTTCGATGAACGCGCGCGAGTAATCGAACAGGTTTTCAAAGGAATCGCGCTGCCAGAAGCGGGGAAAGCGCGAGAACCAGTCGGCCGCCTTCGATTCGTAGACCGCGCGCAGGTCAACCTTGCCGTTCAGCTTCTCCAGCACTTCGCGCGACTTGAGGAAGCTTTCGATCGCCGAGGTCTCGTCGGCGGCCCGCGACACGCCGAAAGTGTTGAACAGGGCGGCCAGACCCGAGGAGCGCTGCGCATCGACTCCGCGCACGATATATTCGGTGTGCGCGACATATTGCGGCGCAGCGATCAGTCCGAAATAGAGCAGCGCCAGCAGGGTCGGCGCCACCACCAACGCGGCGAATTGAGCGCGCACGTCAGCGACCAGCGCGAGCGCCGCCCGCCACACCTGTGCAGGCGCCGCGACCGGCACGCCATTCGGGTCGGGCGGGAGATAACGCTGAATAACTTCGGTCATTTCGGTCTTAAGGGAGCCGTCGCAGCCTTTATATAGGGGCGCGGTCGATGGCGCAACGTAGATAAAACATTTTGCGAATGTGTAATTTGCCTTCGCGAAAGACGAGCGCGCACCCCTTGACCCGGCGACCTCCGAGTCCTATCTCTTTGTTCTCTTTTTGTTCTGGAGACAGCCGATGCGCGCCGCCGCTTCGCGACAGACCGACGCCAGCCAACGTGTTGTCGTGGCTCGGCAACTGGGGGCCAAATTCGCCGAGGCGCTCGCGCCCGTGGAGGCGCGACGCGGGCGGGGCGCGCCTTCCAACGCGGGCGGCCGTTTCGAGCCGCTGCGGCGCGAGGCGCTCGACGACGGGTGGGAACACGACGCCGCCGAGCCGTTGCCGACGGAAGTGGCGATCGAACGCCCGCGCACGATCATCACCCGCAACGAATCGCCCGATATTTCGTTCGACCGCTCGATCAATCCGTACCGCGGCTGCGAACACGGCTGCGCCTATTGTTACGCGCGGCCGACCCACGCCTATCAGGGGCTCTCCGCAGGGCTCGATTTCGAGACAAAATTGTTCGTCAAGGAGAACGCGGCGGCTTTGCTGGAGAAGGAGCTGGCGGCCCCGAAATACCGGCCGGCGGTGATCGCACTGGGCGCCAACACCGACGCTTATCAGCCGATCGAACGCCAGTACCGCGTCACCCGCGGCGTGCTGGAGGTGCTGGCGCGCACCGATCATCCCGTCGGCATCGTCACCAAGTCGAACCTCGTGCTGCGCGATCTCGACCTGCTGGCGCCAATGGCGGCCAAGGGGCTGGCGAAGGTCTATCTCTCGGTGACGACGCTCGACCGCGATCTCGCGCGCCGCATGGAGCCCCGCGCGCCGACCCCGGAGCGCCGGCTGGAGGCGATCCAGCAATTGGCGGAGGCCGGCGTTCCGGTCGGCGTGCTGGCGGCGCCGATCGTGCCCGCCATCAACGACGACGAGATCGAGAAGATCCTTACGCGCGCCTATGCCGCCGGCGCGCGCGAGGCCGGCTACGTGACGCTGCGGCTGCCGCTGGAACTGCGCGACCTGTTCCGCGAATGGCTGGCCGTCCATTTCCCCGACAAGCTCAAGCACACCCTGTCGCTGGTGCAGTCGATGCACGGCGGCAAGGACTATGAATCGCAATGGGGTCGGCGGATGGCCGGCTCGGGCCCCTATGCCTGGATGATCGGCCGGCGATTCGAGATCGCCGCGCGAAAACTCGGCTTTCGCGAGAAAGCCTACGGGTTGCGCACGGATCTGTTCAAGCCGCCCCTGGCGCAGCAGGAGGCGCCGCGCCAGCTTTCGTTGTTCTGAGCGAGGCTCAGGCGGTCTGTCGGCGCGGAATCGCCGCCGGCGTCTCGACCCGCCGCAGCGCCTCCTCGCGCGGGGCGATGTAGTCGCGCGTGCGCGGCACGACGTCCTGCCGTTTCGTGATCTGGATCTGAAACACCATATTGCCCGCGACCCGGAAAGCGGTCTCGGAGCCGGCGAGGTAGAACTCCCACATCCGGCAGAACCGCTCGTCGTAGAGCGCGAGCGCCTCGTCGCGCCGGGCGTTGAACCGCTCGCGCCAGATTTTCAGCGTGTCGGCGTAGTGCAGCCGCAGCATTTCCAAGTCGGTGACGAACAGACCGAATTTCTCGATCGAGGCCAGCACTTCCGAGACGGCGGGGATATAGCCGCCGGGAAAAATGTATTTGGCCACCCAGGGATTGGTGTAGCCGGGTCCGGTCGAACGGCCGATCGCATGCAGCAGCATCACGCCGTCGTCGGTCAACAGGCGGCTGACATGGCTGAAGAATTCGTCGAAATGCGACAGGCCCACATGCTCGAACATGCCCACCGAGACGATGCGCTCGAACGGCCCCTCCACGTCGCGATAGTCCTGCAGCCGGAAGTCCGCCCGCGTCGACAGGCCCGCTTCCTCGGCGCGCGCCCGCGAAATCGCCAGTTGCTCCTCGCTCAGCGTCACGCCGACGACCCGCGCCCCGGTCTGGCGGGCGAGATAGAGCCCCATGCCGCCGAAGCCGCAGCCGATGTCGAGCAAGCGATGGCGTTCGTCGACCAGCATTTTCGCGGCAATGTGCCGCTTCTTGGCGAGTTGCGCCTCCTCCAGCGACTGGCCGGGATGTTCGAAATAGGCGCAGGAATATTGCCGGTCGGCGTCGAGGAAAAGATCGTACAGCCGATGGTCGAGGTCGTAATGGATGGCGATGTTCTTGCGCGCGCGGCGACGGTCGTTGCGCTGTTTCCAGGTCTTGACTGCGTCCCGCGCCTTTTCCAACAGCTTGATCCAGGCGAGCCCGTCGCTTTTCCAAAGGTTCGCGGAGCCGATGGCGAGAAAATCGTAAAGATCGCCGTGGGTCAGCAGCAGCCGCCCATCCATGTAAAGCTCGCCGAGTTTCAGCTCGGGATCGCGCACCAGCTCCCACAACGCGCGTTTGTCGGCGAAGCGGATGGCGATTTCCGGCCCGGCCCCGTCGCCGAACTCACGCATCGAACCGTCGAAGAACTCAACGCGCAGCCGACCGAACCGCACCAGTTTCGATATTACCCGCGATATCAACGCGCTCATGTCTACCCACCCAGCGCTGACAATTTCCAAAAACCGCTCTGCCTCAACGTTAACTAAAGTTTAAGAACCCTGTCATCGTTTTGCAAGACATTGCGGCGGCGGGCTGTCGTTATGATTAACGCGGAGCCCCCACGCGGCGAACCCAAGCCGCGCGACCGACCGCTTTTGGGGCCTTTCGTTGACAAGGGGCGAGGGCCTGCCTATCTCAGCGCCGCCCCGGGGCGCGCATGCGGCGCAGACCCCGGCGTGCGCCGTTTCAGGGCGCTTGGGGCCTCCCTGGCCCGGGGGCGGAAGGGTCGTTCATGCTGGGCACGGTTCTCAAGAAGGTTTTCGGTTCGGCCAACGATCGCCGCCTCAAGGCCTATCGTCCGAAAATCGACGCCATCAACGCGCTGGAGCCTGGATATCAGGCGCTGAGCGACGAGCAATTGCGCGGCAAGACCGAAGAGTTTCGCGCGGCCCTCGCCGCCGGCAGGACGCTTGACGACCTGCTGCCGGACGCCTTCGCCGCCGTGCGCGAGGCCGCCAAACGCGCGCTCGGCCAGCGTCATTTCGACGTGCAGCTGATCGGCGGCATGGTGCTGCACGAGGGCGCGATCGCGGAAATGCGCACCGGCGAGGGCAAGACCCTTGTCGCCACGCTGCCGGTCTACCTCAACGCGCTGGCGCGGCGCGGCGTGCATGTCGTCACCGTCAACGACTATCTCGCCAGCCGCGACGCGCTGTGGATGGCGCAGGTCTATAATTTCCTCGGCCTGACCGTCGGCGTCATCGTGCATGGGCTCGACGACGACCAGCGCCGGCTGGCTTACGCCAGCGACATCACTTACGGCACCAACAACGAATTCGGCTTCGACTACCTGCGCGACAACATGAAATACGAGATGGGCCACATGGTCCAGCGCGGTCATGCCTACGCCATCGTCGACGAGGTCGATTCCATTCTGGTCGACGAGGCGCGCACCCCGCTGATCATCTCCGGCCCCTCGGAAGACCGCTCCGGCCTCTACGTCACCGTCGACACGCTGATCCCCAAGCTTTTGCGCGAGGACTTCGATATCGACGAGAAGCAACGCACGGTGAACCTCACCGAAGCGGGCAACGAGCACACCGAAGAGTTGTTGCGCGAACTCGACGCGCTGAAGGAAGGCTCGCTGTACGAGGCCGCCAACGCGACGCTGGTCCACCACGTCAACCAGGCCTTGCGCGCGCACAAACTGTTCACGCGCGACAAGGACTACATCGTCCGCAACGACGAGGTCGTCATCATCGACGAATTCACCGGCCGCATGATGCCGGGCCGGCGCTATTCGGAAGGTTTGCATCAGGCGCTCGAAGCCAAGGAGCATGTCACCGTCCAGCCGGAGAACGTGACGCTCGCCTCGATCACGTTCCAGAACTATTTCCGTCTCTACGAAAAGCTCGCCGGCATGACCGGCACGGCGGCGACCGAGGCCGACGAGTTCCAGGAGATCTACAAGCTCACCGTCGTCGAGATCCCGACCCACCGCAAGGTTTCGCGGCTCGACGAGGACGACGAGGTCTATCGGACATCGGAGGAAAAGCTCAAGGCCGTCGTGCGCGAGATCGAAGGCGCGGCCGAGCGTTTGCAACCGATGCTGGTCGGCACCACCTCGATCGAGAAGTCCGAGCAGCTTGGCGAGTTTTTCATAGAGGCGAAAATAGTTCTGGAAGGTGACCGAGGCGAAGGTCCGGTTTTCCGGCTGGATCTTGGCGTGCTCCTTGGCTTCCAGCGCCTGGTGCAGGCCCTCGGAATAGCGGCGGCCCTGCATCATGCGGCCGGTGAACTCGTCGATGATGACGACTTCGCCGTTGCGCACGATGTAGTCCTTGTCGCGGTTGAACAGCGCGTGCGCCTTCAGCGCCTGGTTGATGTGGT